>CAISOD010000099.1 GCA_903887045.1 uncultured Gammaproteobacteria bacterium
ATCGATAGGCGTTCTGGCCATCCGATCAATGTCCTGCCAGCGACCAACGGCGTCAAAATTTTCCAGCGAAAAGCCCAGCGGATCGATGACGCCGTGGCAGCCATTGCAGGAAGGATTCACGCGATGCTGCTCCAGGCGCTCTCGCACGGTGGTGAAATCCTGGCCGGCTTCAATTTCAACAAACCCCTCTACATTAGGTGGTGGCGCAGCAGGCGGTGTGCCCTGGATCTTTTCCAGCAGCCACTTGCCGCGCAATACCGGAGAAGTACGGTTGGGATAGGACGACACCATCAGCACAGCGCCTTTGCCCAACAAGCCGTAACGCCGCTCATCCTGCAGTTGTATACGGCGGAATTCGTCTCCGCGGATATCGTTGATGCCGTAGTGCAGTGCCAGGCTTTCGTTCAGGTAGGTGTGATCGGCAGTCAGCAAATCCACCACGCTGCGGTCTTCTTCGAAGATGCTTTGCATGAAGAGCGTGGCTTCTTCGGTGAGATAGCTGCGGATGTTGCGGTCGACATCGCGGAACAACTGGCCGTCGGGCGTGATGTTTTCCAGCTCGGCCAGCCCCAGCCACTGGTAGCCAAAGTTATCGGCCAGGTTTTTGGCGCGGGGGTCTTTCAACATGCGTTTGACTTGCGCGTCCAGAATGGCGGGGTTGCGCAGGCCATCGTCGGCAGCCACTTCAAGCAGGATCTCATCCGGGATTGAGCTCCACAGGAAGAATGACAGACGTGAAGCCAGTTCGAGGCTGCTGAGTTCGTAGGTGGCGCCGGGAGGCAGGGAATCCGGTACCGGCTCGATGCGATAGAGAAATTTCGGATGCGCCAGAATGCCCGACAGCGCAAAGCTGACGCCTTTTTCAAAACCGCCGTCGGCAGCACCGGCCTCGTACATCTTCATCAACAGTGCGGTGTCTTCATCGGCAAGGAAGCCGCGGAAGGCTTCATCGGCCAGATCGGCAATGATCTGCTTGGCACAGGACACTTCTTCGGCATCACGATCGGGGTGACAAGAGAAGATCTTTTCGCGACTTGGCGTGGTGCTGAGGCCGGTGGCATTCACCGGGCCATACACTTCAAATTCGCGGACGGTGGCAATCGAATCCTGGCCTTTGCGGGGAGTCTGCTGCTGCAGCGGTGCATCGGATTCGGCAAAGGAGCGATGCACGAAAAATACCGCCACCTTGTGGGGGCCGGCAGTGGTGGTAACCGGAATGTCGCGCAGACGCGCATTCAATTCATCAATGGCGGGAGCGCGCAGCTGGTCGAGCCGGGCGGCTTCGTCGAGACCGCCGATTGTGGTTTCAAAAAACTTCCTGCCGTCGATGGTGGCGACCAGCGTGTGCTGGTGTTCCATGCTGCCGACTGCAAGGCCCGATACAAAATTGCCGATGTTCAACAGGTAGTCGCCGTCGCTCGGAAAGTAATGCTCCACCACGGCACCGCCGCGTGATCCCAGTGGCAGTCCGTCCATATGGAACGATTGGCCGGCGGCCGAGAACGTATAGGGAGTGCCGGAGGCTCTGGCAGTCGGGGAGCCAACGGCCTGTTCGCTCACGACGCGGGCGGCACCAAGGTACTGGTCGATGAAGGTGGGAGTTACCTGCAGTGCAGTGGCAATGTTGTCGAAGCCGTCTTCGGCACCATCGACCGGCAGCAGTGCAGCAGGGTCAATCTTGAGCTTCAGCAGATCCTCGATGGCGTTGGCGTATTCAGTGCCATTGAGACGGTGCAGCAGTTTCTCGCTCGAATGTTTAACGGTTTGTGGCTGGTCCAGATTGCCTTCCAGCCACGCGACGAATTCATTGACCTTGGCCTTGTCTGGGCGCTCCTGGCCGGGAGGTGGCATCATGCTGCCGCGCAGCTTGCGGACAACTTTTTCCCATACTTCGGCATCCTGCTGGATGGCGTCGTGGCTCATCAGATCGAAGGCAAGGTTGCCGCTGAAGTCGTCAAGGTTGTGACATTCTGAACAGTATTGGTCGAGCATGGCCCATTGCGAGTCGGCCTGGGCATCCAGCTCGGTTTTGGCCGGCACCGCTGGCAATGCAGTCACTTTAATGCCTGTCTTGTTGCCGGCCGCAGCAGCAGA
>CAISOD010000100.1 GCA_903887045.1 uncultured Gammaproteobacteria bacterium
AGGATCTGGCTGACAGCGTTCAGCAGCGCGTTCACCGAGGAGGTGACAATATCGCTGTGGATGGCGATGCCGGTGTAGCGCATGTTCTCGTGTTTCACTTGCAGGTAGGTCACCGCTTCGGCGTTGGCGTGTTGGCTCAGCGCGTGCTCGCCGTATTCGAGTATCTGGATCTGCACGCCGAAGCTTTGCTGCAGTGCATCGACAAAGGCTTCCAGCATGCCGTTGCCCTTGCCCTGCACGTCGAACTCCTTGCCACCCAGCGCGATGCGGCCCTTGATGTATTCGCGATCACTCTTCTCGATGGTGAAGCCCTTCAGCGTCAGCGGATTCGTCAGCTCGATGTATTCGCGGCGGAACAATTCATTGATGCGCTCGGGTGACACTTCCAGTCCGCTGTCTTCCGCTTCTTTCTGCACGATGCGGCTGAACTCGATCTGCAGCCAACGCGGCAGCTGGAAGCCGTAGCGGCTGTCCATCACATAGGCCACACCGCCCTTGCCGCTCTGCGAATTCACGCGGATCACGTCCTGATAGGTGCGGCCCACATCGCGCGGATCAATCGGCAGGTAAGCGATTTCCCACGGATCACCTTCTTTATACATATCAAGGCACTTCTTGATGGCGTCCTGGTGCGAGCCGGAAAACGCCGTGAACACCAGACTGCCGGCATAAGCCTGGCGCGGATGCACGTCGATCTGGGTGCATTGCTTCACCACGCTGGTGATGCGGTCCATATCGCTGAAATCCAGCATCGGATCCACGCCCTGGCTGTACATGTTCATGCCCATTATCACCACATCGAGATTGCCGGTACGCTCGCCATTGCCGAGCAAACAGCCTTCCACCCGATCAGCGCCGGCCATCACGCCCAGCTCGGATGCAGCGACACCGCAGGCGCGGTCGTTGTGCGTGTGCAGACTGATGGTGACGCTGTCGCGGTTCTTGATCAGGCGGCAGAACAGTTCGATCTGGTCGGCATAGACATTGGGCGTAGCCATTTCCACCGTGGCAGGCAGGTTGAGGATCACTTTGCGCGCCGGTGTTGGCTGCCATACATCGCACACGGCCTGACACACTTCCACCGCGTATTCGATTTCAGTACCGGTGAAGCTTTCAGGCGAATACTGGAAATACCAATCGGTTTCCGGTGCCAGTTTTGAACAGCGCAGGACTTCTTTGGCGCCGTTTACCGCAATGGCCTTGATGCCTTCCTTGTCGAGCTTGAACACCTTCTGCCGTTGTACAACAGAGGTGGAGTTGTACAGGTGCACGATGGCGCGTTTGGCGCCCTTCAATGCCTCATAGGTGCGCTGGATCAGCTCCGGCCGCGCCTGGGTGAGTACCTGCACCGTTACATCGGCTGGAATTTTGTTCTCGTCGATGAGGTAGCGCACAAAGTCGAAATCCGGTTGGGATGCGGCAGGGAAACCGACTTCGATTTCCTTGAAGCCCACGTCCACCAGCAACTGGAACATCAGCTTCTTCTGGGCCACCGACATCGGCTCGATCAGCGCCTGGTTGCCGTCACGCAGGTCCACACTGCACCAGATGGGCGCGGTGGTGATGGTCTTGTCGGGCCAGGTGCGGTCCTTGAGGGCGACAGGCGGGAACGGCCTGTACTTGCGATGGTCGTAATGTTTGTTGTGGCTCATGGATCTGCTTCCTTATTGGCTTGGTGCCGGCGGGTCCCGGTGGACCCTGTCGAAACTGGCGCGCAGTCTACCGGAAGCCTCGTGACATAAAATTGCGAAGATGGCAGTAATGCCTGCTGATAAGGCAGATAATTCTAATTTTAAAGCATCTAATGGAATATTATTGCCTTCAAATGAATATGGTAGCAATTGGAGTCAAGCCATGCAGCTGGACCGCACCGACAAACGCATCCTGCACGAACTGCAGCTTGATGCTCGTATCAGCAACCAGGAACTGGCCGACAAGGTGGGCCTGTCGCCATCGCCCTGCCTGCGGCGGGTACGTCAGCTGGAGGAGGCGGGGCTGATAAAAGGCTATGCCACCGAGCTGGATGCGTCGAAGCTGGGGCTGAAGCTGATGGCCATCGTGCAGGTGGCAATGGACCGCCACACACCCGACCGCTTCGAGCAGTTCGAAGCGGCCATACGGCTGCTGCCGCAGGTGCTGGAGTGCATCATGATCACCGGCCAGTCGGCCGACTATCAGTTGAAGGTGCTGGTGAAAGACATGGACGAATACCAGGACTTCCTGCTGAACAAACTCACGCGCCTCAATGGTGTCAGCGATGTGCGTTCGAGCTTTGTGCTGCGGCAGGTAGTCAGCACTTCAGTGCTGCCACTCGATACCCTGTAATTTGAGTGTGAAATAAATCGGGCAATGGTCGGTCATCACCGACGAGTCAGCGGGGGCGCTAGGTATAATGCGCCCCGTTTGCGGTGACCACCGCAGGCCAGCCCTCAAACCTCCCTAGTAGCAACAATAAATCAGGTGCGTGCTGCACCAGCCGTTCAGTGATCAGCAGTACCTGATGAGGGAGTGCATGCCAATAATCAACCGATTCGGACGCCGGAGCCGTCTGTTGCTCGTCATGATGCTGGCCAGTGCACCGCTGCTGGCCGCCGAGCTCAGTGAAACCGCCATCGAATCCAGCACCCAGCGGCCGGAAATCTCGCCAACCAAACTCGAAACTCCCCCTGTCATTGACGGCGACCTCAGCGACCCCGTGTGGCAACAGGTTGCCAGTATCGATAACTTCCGTCAGACCCAACCAGTGCTGAATGACGAGCCGAGCGAGCGCACCAAAGCATGGTTTGCCTACGATGCCGACAATATCTACGTGGCCATCCGCGCCTATGATTCTGACCCCTCTGCAGTAATTGCCAGCGAAATGCGCCGCGACGGCGATCTCGAAGCCAACGATCAGGTGATGATTTACTTCGACACCTTCGCTGATCGCCGCAACGCCTTCATGTTCGCCACCAATGCCTCCGGCGCCCTGGTCGACGGCAAGATCGAGAACAATGAGACCTTCAACATCCAGTGGAATGGCATCTGGGACAGCAAGAGCCGTCTGGATGCCGAAGGCTGGACAGTGGAGATGGTAATTCCGGTAAAGACGCTGTCATTTGATCCCAACAATGACCAGTGGGGACTGGAAATAGTGCGCCGAGTCCGTCGCAAGGCGGAACGCATGCGTTGGGCCAACATCTCGCAGAATCGCCAGGATGTATACGTAGCGTCGTACGGCGACATGAACGGCATCACTGGTTTGCGGCAGGGCATGGGGCTTGAATTTGTGCCCAGCTTCGCCATGTTGACTACCAAGAATCGCCCTATCGGCGACAGTGATCAGGTGGGCGTAGCGGGCGGCGACATCACCTATCGCATCACGCCATCGCTCACTGCGACAGCGACGATCAATACCGACTTTTCCGATGCGCCGGTAGATCAGGTGCAGAACAATCTCGGTCGCTTCTCGCTGTTCTTCCCCGAAACGCGTGATTTCTTCTTGAGCGATGCCGATATCTTCCAGTTCGGTGGTCTCAGTCAGGAGAACGGCATTCCGTTCTTCTCGCGCAAGATGGGCATCCTCAACAACGGCAATACGGTGTCGCTCGACTTCGGCACCAAGCTCACCGGCCGCGTGGGTGACCTGAACGTGGGACTGCTCAACACCCAGATGGAGGGCCAGCACGCGCTCGATAGCCAGAGTTTGTCGGTAGCGCGGGTAAGCACCGGCGTGCTGAGTGAATCCCGTGTCGGCATGATCATTACCGACGGTGACGCCAACTCCAACAACGGCAGCAGCCTGTACGGTGCCGACTTCCAATACCGCAACAGCAATATCAACGGCGGCAATGTCATCATCGGTGATGCGTGGGTGCAGAGATCCGACAACCCCGGCATCAATGACGACGACATGGCCTGGGGCCTGCGCGCCAACTACCCGAACGACCGGGTGCAGCTCAGTGCCTTCGTGCGTGAGCTGCAGCCCAACTTCAATCCAAAACTAGGCTTTGCCAATCGCACCGGCATCCGTCACTACGAAAGCGAAGGCCGCCTGCGCAAACGCAACGACGGCAAGGCGCGCTTCCGCCTGCTGGACTGGGGTTATCGCCTCACGCGCATTGAAGACATGAACGGCAAGGTGCAGACAGAAGAGAAGATCATGAAGATCTTTGAAATCCAGAACCAGGTGAACGACCGCATAGAGACCAACTACATCGGCATCCGCGAAGTGCTGGATGCGCCGTTCCAGATTTCGCGCGGTATCTTCCTGCCGGTGGGCGACTACAGTTTTGTGCGGAATCGGCTGCGCTTCCAGTCCAATCCGGGCCGCGTACTGGCTGGCGAGGTCATGTTCCGCTGGGGTGATTTCTGGACCGGCACAGTGAAGGAATATGCAGGTACCATCGACTTGCGGCCGTCGCCGAAATTCTTTCTTCGCTGGAACTATCAGGTCGTGGATGCGCAGTTGCCGCAGGGCAACTTTGATTTCACCGTCAACCGTATCAACATCGATTTCAACTTGACCCCGCGCGTGATGTGGCAGAACTTCGTGCAGCACAACAGTGTGACCAAGACCCTCGGCTGGAACAGCCGTCTGCGCTGGGAAATGCAGCCCGGCAACATCCTGTTCCTGGTGATGAACCAGGGCTGGGAAATCGAAGACGGTAGCTACATGCCGCTGGTGACCAACTTCACGGCAAAGTTGCGCTGGACTTTCCGCTTCTGACCCCATTGTTTGGAGGACTACCCCATGGCCAGCATCTTCACCAAAATCCTTGCCGGCGAACTGCCGGGACATTTCGTCTGGAAGGACGAAGTGTGCTTCGCGATCATGACGATACAGCCGATTCGCGCCGGCCATGTCATCGTTATTCCCAACAACGAAGTGAATCACTGGGATGATGTGCCGCCGCACACGGCCGCGCATCTGATGCAGGTAGGCCAGCATCTTGCCAAGGCCATCAAAGCGTCGGTGGTATGCAAACGTGTGGGCGTGATGATTGTGGGGCTCGAAGTACCACACACCCACATCCACTTGATCCCGGCCGACAGTCCCGCTGATTTTGATTTCAGGAATTCCAAACCGCTGCCGTCTGATGAGCTCGCGGCAATGGCAATCAAACTGCGCGGCGCACTTGCAGCCGCCGGTCACAAATCCTTGCAGTTCTGATGAGCGGCAAAGACACCATCTACAGCAACGAGGGTCCCGTTGCGCCGTTCGTGTTCGACGACAAGGTGGCGGGTGTTTTTACCGACATGATCAACCGCTCGGTGCCTGGCTACGCCACCATCGTCGCGATGATAGGCGCGCTGGCCGAGCGTTATGCGCAAGCGGATTCGGTGTGTTACGACCTTGGCTGTTCGCTCGGTGCTGCCACTTTGTCATTGCGTCATCACATCAAGGTGCCTGGCTGCAGCATCATCGCGATCGACAATTCTGCGGCAATGATAGAGCGCTGTGAAAAGGTGATTGCAGCTGACAGCAGCGTGGTGCCCGTGCACTTGCGCTGTGCCGATATTCTCGATGTCGATATCCACAATGCCTCGGTGGTGGTGCTCAACTTCACACTGCAGTTCATTCCGCTGGCGCAGCGTGATGTCTTGCTACAGCGCATAGCAGCCGGCTTGCGCCCCGGCGGCATGTTGATCCTCGCCGAGAAAATCCATTTTGAAGATGCGGCGCTCAACGCGCTGTTCATTGATCTGCATCACCGCTTCAAGGAGCAGAACGGTTACTCGCAGACTGAAATCAGTCGCAAGCGTGCAGCGATAGACAATGTGCTGGTGCCGGAAACCCTGCGTGCGCACGAACAACGCATACGCACTGCCGGGTTCAGCAGTTTCGCCGTGTGGTTCCAGTGCCTGAATTTCGCGGCGATGGTAGCGGTGAAGTAGTGGCTACTGCGTTCGACTATTCGGCACTGTCACGCGCCCTTGCCGGCACGCCGCTGGCAGCGCTTGCCGGTGTGATTCCTGCTGATTTTGCTGCCGGCGTTACCCACGGCGATTTTCCCCGGTGGCAGGCAGCACTCGCGGCGCTGCCGTCCATTGGCGTGCCCAGTGTGGATTTGAAGACGACAGTGCGCGTTGGCACGCCGCAGCAGTTGAGTGAGGCGGAACGCAACAGTTTGCGCGCAACCTTGATGCAACTGCATCCGTGGCGCAAAGGCCCCTTCGATCTGTTCGGTTTGCACATCGACACCGAATGGCGTTCCGACTGGAAATGGGATCGCGTCTTGCCGCACCTCACGCCACTTGCCGGCCGCCGTGTGCTGGATGTGGGTTGTGGCAACGGCTATCACTGCTGGCGCATGGCAGGCGAGGGCGCCGAGCTCGTGGTCGGTGTCGAACCCATGTTGTTGTATGTGATGCAGTACTGGGCGCTGCGGCAGCTGCTGCCGGCACCGCCAGTGTGGGTATTGCCCGCTACGCTGGAACAACTGCCGGAAACCTTGCCCGGTTTTGACACCGTGTTCTCGATGGGCGTGCTGTATCACCGCCGCTCACCGTTCGAGCATCTCGATCTACTCAAGAAGAAACTGCGCAAAGGCGGAGAATTGGTGTTGGAAACGCTGGTGATCGACGGCGGCCCCGGCATGACTCTGGTACCACCGGAACGCTATTGCCGCATGAACAATGTGTGGTTCCTGCCCAGCTGTGCCACTTTGCAACTGTGGTTGCAGAAAGCCGGCTTCAGCGATGTGCGCGTGGTCGATGTGACACCAACCAGCACCGGCGAACAACGGCAGACCGACTGGATGACCTTCGAGTCGTTGAGTCACGCGCTCGATGCTCGCAACCAGTCGCTCACAGTGGAGGGCCATCCGGCACCGCTGCGCGCTACCCTCATTGCGCGCAATGGTTGAAAGCAGGCCATCAGTCTTTATTTCAGAAAGGCGGTGGCTGATGAATATGGCAGCTCTTCTGCACAAATCTTGCACATTAACTGCATAGTTCGGTATTCTCGCCGGCTTAACGTACCGGCAAGCCTTCCCGCTCCAGGAATACCGCAGTCCCATGGCAAGACCGCAACGCATCGAAATTGCCGATGCCTTCTATCACGTCAGCAATAGCAAAAAGCGAGGCAAACCGTTGTTTCCTTCGGATGCCCACGCCGCCGTGTTCCTCGAACAGGTCCAATTGGCCGGCCAGCGTTTCAATGTTGAAGTGCATGGCTGGTCTCTGCAGAAACAGCATTACCAGCTGCTGGTGAAAACCCCGGAAGCGAATCTCAGTCGCTTCATGCGCCAGGTTGACGGCCTTTACACCCTGCGCTTCAAGCAATTGCAGGGTCGCCATGGTTCAGTTTTCAAAGCCCGTTACCGGAGCGTGCTGCTGCAGCCCATGCTGGCACCTGCTGTGCTGCACTACCTGCATCATGGGGCGGTGAAAAAACGCGATTCCGTGCTGGGCAACCACCAGAGCAGCCTGCCGTATTACCTCGGCCAGCAAAAGGCCGCCTTTCCAGTGATAGCCGATCAGCTGCTGGGCAACGGTGAGCGTGCCCGCAAGCTGGCGCGGGAACAGCAGACGACGTCCGTGCCGCTCGCTATCCTGGATTTCTTCGCCCGCAAAAGCCGGCCAGCCATTCTCGGCGACGACAGCTTCCGTTTGCAGGTCCGCCACCAGTTGCCCCAGCAACCGGCAGCGGCATCAAGACTTCGCTTGCCGGGCCGCAAGCGACCGGCGCTGAGCAGGATAGTCGCCAGCGTGGCAACAGTGTTCACGGTCAGCGAAGACAGTATCGTGCAGGCCGCGCGCGGCCCTGGTTCGAAAAACGTCCCGCGTTGGGTGGCAATGCATCTGTGCCAGGAAGTGGGCGGTGTGACCTTGCAGGTTATCGCCGATCACTTCGGCTTGCAGCGCTATGGCACCGTATCGACCACGATCGGCAAGCTGCGTGCCGAGCTGCCCGCCAACCCCCGGCTGCAAAGCCAGCTGCACAAACTGCTGCAGCAGTTGAGCTGGCGGTAACGATGGCAGCGCAAGTTTTTGGCGGAACTGCTTCTGTGAAGTGGGTACACTGACAAAAATCCAGTCTGATCCCAATTTCGATGGTCTCCGTCGCCGCCCTCAAACTCAGAGCCGCCCCTGGCCACGATAGACCACTCAACTTGCGGGATTTTCTCGACCTGCTGGTCGAGGAAGGTCAACTGACGCAGCCGGAGTTGGAGAAGCTGGTCGACGAACGCCGCGGCACCGGTGTCAACAAGCAGCATGTGCTCACTTATATCGCCGAGCAAAAACTGCAGGACAAGCTGCGCCCTGGCCACATGCTTGATCTGGAAGCACTGTCGCAGAAGCTGGCCGAATACAGTGGCCAAGCCTATTTCCGCATTGATTCGCTCAATATAGATGCCGCCAGGGTCACGCAGGTGATGTCGTTTGCGTTTGCGCAGCGTCATCGCATCATGGCGGTGGAAGTAAACGACCAGGAAGTGACGATAGCGTCTGCCGAGCCCTTCATCACCTCGTGGGAAGCCGGCCTCTCCCATATTTTGCGCAAGACTATCCGCCGCGTAGTGGCGAATCCGCTCGAATTGCAGCGCCTGACCACTGAGTTGTACCGCTTGTCGACCTCGATCAGCTACGCCACTTCGAAAGGCGGCCGTGGTCGCAGCAGTGGCCCGGCCATCACCAACCTTGAACAGATGCTTGAACTCGGCAAGGGCAAGGACCCGGAAGCCAACGACCAGCATATCGTCAACATTGTCGACTGGCTGTTGCAGTATGCCTTCGAGCAACGCGCGAGCGACATTCACATCGAACCCCGGCGTGAGCTCGGCAACATCCGCTTCCGAATCGACGGCGTGCTGTACACCATCTATCAGTTCCCGATCCAGGTGTTGTCGGCGGTAACCAGTCGCCTGAAGGCGCTGTCGCGCATGAACGTTGCCGACAAACGCCGTCCACAGGACGGCCGCCTGAAAACCAAAAGCCCGGAAGGCAATGAAGTGGAGTTGCGGTTGTCGACAATGCCCACCGCCTTCGGCGAAAAACTGGTGATGCGGATCTTCGATCCGGACGTGCTGCTGAAATCGTTCAGCGATCTCGGCTTTGGTGCCGAAGACCTGGCGCGCTGGCAGCAGATGACCAGCAAAAAACACGGCATCATTTTGATCACGGGCCCTACCGGCAGCGGCAAAACCACTACGCTGTACTCAACTCTCAAGACGCTTGCCACCCGCGAAGTGAACGTCTGCACCATTGAAGACCCGATCGAGATGGTCGAGTCCAGCTTCAATCAAATGCAGGTGCAGGAAAACATCGAGCTTGATTTTGCCAGCGGCGTGAAGGCACTGCTGCGACAGGACCCCGACATCATCATGATTGGCGAGATCCGCAATCTCGAAACCGCCCAAATCGCGATTCAGGCGGCGTTGACAGGCCACCTGGTGTTTTCGTCGCTGCACACCAACGATGCGCCCTCCGCAGTGACGCGCCTGATTGAACTGGGTGTACCGTCGTACCTGATCAAGGCCACGCTGATAGGTGTGGTTGCACAGCGTCTGGTGCGTGTGCTGTGTCCGACCTGCAAGAAGGAAGCGGAGCCCGATCACACCATCTGGCAAAACCTGATTGCACCGTGGCAAACCACTGTGCCGAAGCATGTCTACGAGCCGGTCGGTTGTCTTGACTGTCGCGAAACCGGTTTCAAAGGACGCCAGGGTATCTACGAAATCATGCAGATCAGTGACGGTTTGCGGGCATTGATGGACAGCGCCTCGGACGTGGGCAAGCTGCGGCAACAAGCCTATCGTGAAGGCATGTGCAGCCTGCGGCTCAGTGGGGCGCAGAAAGTGGCCAGCGGCAATACTTCGGTAATCGAAGTGTTGCGGGTAACGCCTGAAAGTTTTGGCCACTGATGCAAGCCGCTACCGATCTGCTGCTGCGCGCGCAGCAACGCTTCAACGATACTCTCGCACAGCAGAGTGACCTGAAGGCGTTGCTTGATGCCAGTCCCGCGCAGGCGCTTGAGTTACCGGCGCTGTGGCTGGCCAGCGATCACGCCTTTGAGGTGTGCAACACCAATCCCGAACTGTTGGCCGACCTGCTCAGTGAAGGCGATCTTGTTCGGAATTACGACAACTGGCAGCAACACCTTGAGCGCTTCCAGCTGCGCTGTTTGCCCTACACGGTGGACCTTGGCGCCGATGCGGTGCCATCGCTGCAGCGATTGTTGCGGCGTTTCCGCCAGCGCGAATGGCTGCGTATCGTCTGGCGGGATGTGCATTGCCTGGCGACGCTGGAGCAAACCTGTGCAGACCTCACTGCACTGGCCGATGCCTGTATCCGTCATGCGCTGCCACTATTGCAGAGGCAGGTGGAGCGCATGCAAGGCGTGCCGTTCGATGCCACTGGCCGCCGCCAACAGCTGATTGTGCTGGCGATGGGGAAGTACGGCGCCGGCGAGTTGAATCTCTCGTCTGATATCGACCTGATCTACGCCTTTGCCGAGGACGGCGAAACCCGCCTCGACGCCGAAACCGAAAAGCATTATCCACTGGCGCAGCCGTGCACTATCCAGGCTTTCTTTGTCCGTCTCGGCCAGCTGCTGCTGTCGGTGCTCGATACGCGTACCCCCGACGGCTTTGTGTTCCGTGTTGATCTGCGGTTGCGCCCCTACGGCAGCGCTGGAGCGCTGGCGTTGTCGCATGCAGCGCTGGAAGAGTACTACCACAGCCAGGGCCGCGACTGGGAACGCTTTGCCATGATCAAGGTGCGCGCTGTCACCGGCGACGCGGGCGATGTACAGCTGTTGATGCAAATGCTGCGCGGCTTCACCTATCGCCGCTATCTTGATTTCGCCACCATTGAATCGTTGCGTGATCTGAAGCGCCAGATAGAACAGCAGGTGCGGCGCAAGGGCATGCTGCGCAACATCAAGCTTGGCAACGGCGGTATCCGCGAGATCGAGTTTGTGGTGCAGGTGTTCCAGTTGATCCACGGCGGTCGCCGCAAACCGCTGCAACAGCCGGCATTGCGAGTGGCCTTGGTCGAGCTGGTAGAGGGGGCTTACCTCACTGCGGAGGATGCTGCGGCTTTGTACGACAGCTATCGTTTCCTGCGCCGGCTTGAACATGCGATCCAGGCGCTGCGCGATGCACAAACCCACGACTATCCCGACGATCCGCTGTCCGAGCACCGGATTGCAGTAACGCTGGGCTATATCGAGGCCGCCCAGTTGCGCGAGCAGTTGGCAGCAGTGCGTGCGAAAGTGGCGCAGCATTTCCACGACGTGATCGGCCGCGCTGACGACGACAAAAAGGAGAATGCAGACGTCAGCCTGCAACAGCTATGGCTCGGCAATGTAGACAGCGAGCGGGCGCAGGCGTTTTTGACGGAAGCGGGCTATACCGATGCCGCCACTTTGTTGCAGACCCTCGATAATTTCCGCCGGAGTCGCCAGTTTCTTGGTCTCGATCGTTCCAGTCGCGAGCGGCTTGATCGCTTCATGCCGGTGTTGCTGACGCGCGTCGCGCGCAGTGAGACGCCAACGCAGGCGTTCCTGCGGGTGTTCACCTTTGTGCAGGCGGTGGTACAGCGCACGGTGTACATGGTGCTGTTGCTGGAAAATCCGCTGGCGCTGCAGCAACTGATCACGCTGTGCAACGCAAGTCCCTGGGTGGTGGAGTTGTTGTCGCGCTACCCGGTGCTGCTCGACGAACTGCTGCGGCCACTCAAACAGCCTCCGCTGTTGCCGGAACTGCGCAGCCAGTTGCAGCGCCAGCTGTTGCGCAGTACCAGCGGCGATCTGGAAGATCAGCTCGGCATCATCCAGTATTTCAAGCAGGAGCAGGTGTTGAACGTGGCAGCGGCCGAACTGTCGGGCAGCATGTCGATCATGAAGGTCAGTGACTATCTGACCTGGATTGCCGAATCGGTGGTGGAGCAGTTGCTACAGCTGGCATGGCAGCAATTGACGGCGCGCCACGGCTATCCTTGCAACCAGGCGGGTCACAGTGGTGACTGCGACTTCATCATCATCGCCTACGGCAAACTCGGCGGACTCGAACTCAGCTACGGCTCCGATCTCGATCTGGTGTTCGTGCATGATGGTCACGCTGAACTCGATACCACCGGTGGCGGTTCATCGCAGCCGCTCAACAGTACGGCGTTCTACGTGCAGCTGGCGCAGAAAATCCTCGCACTGCTTGGCACCCAGACCTTGGTCGGCAAGTTGTACGAAATCGATTTGCGCTTGCGGCCGTCTGGGGCTTCCGGTGCCTTGGTAAGTTCGCTGGAAGCCTTTGATCGCTATCAACAGCGCGAAGCATGGACCTGGGAACACCAGGCGCTGGTGCGTGCGCGCGTGATCACTGGCGCCCCCGGCCTGACAGCCCGTTTCGAAGCGGTGCGCACCAACATACTCACGCGGGAACGCGATCTGGAAAAACTCAGGAGCGATATCACCCACATGCGCGAGCGTATGCTGCAGCAACACGGCTCAAAACATACCAACCGTTTTGATTTGAAGCAGGACAGCGGTGGGCTGATCGACATCGAATTCATGGTGCAGTACCTGGTGTTGGCAAATGCACATGTGCATCCCGACTTCTTGCGCTGGAGCGACAACATGCGGCTGCTTGATACCGCTGTCACCGCCGGGGTGCTCGACAGCACCAGTGCCGAAACGTTGCAGATGTTGTACCTCACCTACCGCAGCGAGTTGCACCGCCTGGCCTTGAACCTGGCCAGCTCAGTGCTTGAAGCTGATGCATTTGCGCTGGAGCGCAAAGACGTCCAGGCGATCTGGCATCGGCTGTTTCCGCAAAAGCCTGCAAACGAGACCGTAGCATGAAGATACTCGTGACTGGCCCCGCCTGGGTAGGCGACACCGTGATGGCGCAGGTGATGTTCCAGTGCCTGAAGGCACAGCATCCGCGTGCTGTCATTGATGTGCTGGCACCGGCATGGTGCCGCGAAATACTCACGCGTATGCCACAGGTGCGCCACGCACTGGCCTTGCCGATTGCGCATGGCGAGCTTGCCATCGGCAAACGCTGGAAAATCGCCCGCGAATTGGCAGCGGAACAGTATGACCAGGCCATCGTGCTGCCGAACTCGTTCAAGTCGGCGCTGATTTCACGCTTTGCCGGCATTCCGCAGCGCACCGGCTGGCGTGGCGAAGCGCGCGGCTGCTTGCTCAACGATTGTCGCCGGCTCGACAAACAGCGCTACCCGCTGATGGTGCAACGCTTTGCCGCGCTGGCTTACCCCAAAGATGCAGAGTTGCCGGCCACACTGCCGCGGCCTGCACTGCAAGTGGATGCGATGCTGGTGAATGCCGTACGGCAGCGCCTGCAGCTGCAAAGTGGCGCACCTGTAATCGCGCTGTGTCCAGGAGCCGAATTCGGCTCCTCCAAGCAATGGCCGGTGGAACACTATGCGTCAGTGGCGCAGCAGTGCATCAGGCAGGGCATGCAGGTGTGGGTATTCGGTTCGTCGCGCGACAACGTTGTGGCCGAAAAGATAGTCGGCCTGAGTGGTGCAACCGCTGGCATAGTCAATTTGTGTGGCCATACCACTCTCGGCGAGGCGGTCGATTTGCTGTCGCAGGCATCAGTGGTGGTCAGCAATGATTCGGGCCTGATGCATGTGGCCGCTGCGCTGGCCAGACCGCTGGTGGTAGTGTACGGTTCGAGCTCGCCGGCATTTACCCCGCCGCTGGCGGAACGGGTGGAAATCCTCTCGCTGCAGCTCGATTGCAGTCCGTGCTTCAAGCGCGTATGCCCGTTGCAACACCACGACTGCCTGGGCCAACTGAGGCCGGCGGTGGTGCTGGCGGCGGTGACGCGCCTGTTGGCGCAAGCAATCCCGGTTCTGGAATCTGAATGCGCGTCCTGATCGTCAAAGTATCCTCCCTCGGGGACATAATCCACACGCTGCCCGCTGTCACCGACGCCTTCCGCGCCAAACGCGGTCTGCGGTTTGATTGGGTAGTGGAGGAAGCCTTCGCCGAAATTCCGGCCTGGCATCCTGCAGTGGATCGTGTGATTCCGATAGCCCTGCGGCGTTGGCGCAAGAGTCCGCTGCGCAGCTGGCGCAGCGGCGAGTTCGCCGCTTTTACACAGGATTTGCAGCAGGAACACTACGACCTTGTGATTGATGCGCAGGGTCTTTTCAAAAGCGGCTTGATAAGCCGCCTCGCGCGCGGCCTTACGGTAGGGCTCAGCAACCGCACGATTCGCGAGCCGCTGGCGACGCTGTTCTACAACGTGGTGTATGCAGTGCCCTGGCAGCAACACGCAGTCGAGCGCATTCGCGATCTGTTTTCACGCACTTTCAACTACACGCTCGACTACCACACCTGCGATTACGGCCTTGATTCCCGCCGCTTCATGACGCCGCAGTTGAATCATGGCACCGGCGAAAAATACCTGATGTTTTTCCACGGCACCACCTGGGAGACCAAGCTGTGGCCATTGCAGTACTGGCAGGAACTGACGCAACTGGCGAATGCTGCAGGCTTCGGCGTCAAACTGTTGTGGGGCAATGCCGACGAGCGCGACCGTGCGCTGGCCATTGCCGGTGCCGGTAGTAATGTTGAAGTGCTTGATCAGCAAAGCCTCACCAGCATCGCCGGCTACCTGATACGCAGTGCCGGCGTGGTAACCGTCGATACTGGGCTGGCCCATCTTGCTGCAGCGCTGTCGCTGCCGGTGGTGTCGTTGTATGGCGCGTCCGATCCAGCGCTCACCGGCACCTATGGCCGCCGCCAGTTGCACATGAACTCATCGTTGTCGTGTTCACCGTGCCGTCAGCGGACCTGCAGTTATCGCGGCCCCACGCTGGAAGATGACTTCAATGGCGCACGTTTCAGCGTAGAACCGGCGTGCTACCGCACGCATCCACCCAAGCTGGTGTGGGGCAACCTTTCGGCGTTGATGGCCGGCGGCCAGGGCACGCTCGACGGCCTGTTCTATCCGGCATGAGTCGCGGAGTGCTTCGATGCGACTTGCCTTTGTTTTGTTCGACTGGTTTCCCCAAGGTGGTTTGCAACAAGACCTGGTGAAAGTCGTGCGCGCTTGCCAGAGCAGTGCCGCCAGCCAACTCAAAGAGGGGCTGATCTGTGAAATCCACTGCCTCGCCTGGCAGGGTGATACGCTGCCGGACATCACTACCCACATTTTCCAGGCGCGCCGCTTCAGCAAGGTGGGGCTGCGCAAAGCCTTCGCCGCCCATGTGGAGCAATTGAAAGGCCGGGTTGATCTGGTGGTGGGTTTCAATCGCTTGCCCGGACTCGATTATTACTTTGGTGCGGATACCTGCTTTGCCCATCGCGCACAGCAACGCTCGTGGTGGTACCGGCTGGCGCCACGCACGCAGCAATACCTGCGCTTCGAACAGGCTGTGTTCGGTGACCACAGCAACACCGTGGCCATGTTGCTGACTCCGCAACAACGGCTGCAGTACCAACAGCACTATGACACGCCGCCGCACCGTTTGATTGATCTGCCGCCGGGCATTGACCGCAAACACTGTGCCGGCGCTGATGCCGCTGAGTTGCGCGCAAGCTTGCGCGCGGGGTTTGGCATTGCCGATGACGAACTGCTGGTGTTGCAGATCGGTTCCAGCTTCATTACCAAGGGGGTTGAACGCTCACTGCAGGCACTGGCGGCATTGCCGCGCGAGCTGCACCGCCGCGTACATTATTGCCTGATGGGTCGCGACAACCGTCTGGCGTACTGGCAACAGCGTGCGCGTGACATTACCGGTCTTGGTAGTCGTCTGCATTTTCCCGGCCCCGGACACAGCGTGCCGCGTTGCATGCAGGGCGCCGATGTATTGCTGCATCCGTCGCTGCATGAAAGTGCCGGCATGGTGATTCTTGAAGCAGTGGTAGCCGGGCTGCCGGTGTTGACTACCGCCAGCTGTGGCTACGCCCGGCGTGTCATTGAGGCCGGTGCCGGTCTCGTGTGTGACGAACCTTTCAATCAGCAACAGCTGAATGCCATGCTCGTCACAATGTTGACTGGCGAGCGTGCCAGCTGGCGCCAGCACGGCATACACTACGGTCAATCCCGCAACCTGTATGACATGCCGGCGGTAATTGCCGACATCGTGTTGAATCGAAGAACCGGCTGATGGCCCTGCAACAAGAACTCTACCTGCGCGACGATCTGCAACAGCTGTGGCAAGGCCAGGATGCATTTGCGGCTGCGCGCGCCGTCAGCGGCACCATTTTCCGCAAACTGGAACAGCGACAGACGCTGGCGTTTTCACACTCGAGCCGCTGTTACTTCATCAAGCGGCATCGCGGCGTCACCTGGAAGGAGATCTTCAAGAACCTGCTGCAGCTGCGGATGCCTGTGGTGAGTGCGCACAACGAGTTCCAGGCGATCCAGCAGCTGCAGCGGCTCGGCATCAAGGTGCCCTCTGTTGCTGCCTATGGGCGTCGTGGCTGGTTTCCCGCTACGTTCGAATCATTCCTGGTCACCGACGACGTGGGTGAGCATGTCAGCCTCGAAGACCACTGCCGCCACTGGGCAGTGCTGCGGCCAACCTTTGCGCACAAGCAGGAGTTGCTTCTGCAGGCAGCCGACATCGCCCGCACAATGCACGCTGCCGGCATCTGTCATCGTGATTTCTATCTGTGCCATCTGCTGTTGACCGGCAACGGCGAGCCACTGACAGTGATTGATCTGCATCGTGCGCTGATCAAGCCCGGTTTACCCCTGCGTTGGTGCATCAAGGATCTGGCCGGCTTGTACTTCTCGGCGATGGATTGCGGGTTTGGCAAGCGCGATCTGCTGCGCTTCATGTGCCGCTACTCACAGGCGCCGCTGCGCCGCTTGCTCATGGACGACAAGGAATTCTGGCTGGCAGTGCAGCAACGGGCTGAGCGGCTCTATCGCAAACACCAGCGTTAACGGCCCAGGCTGCAGCGTGAATTTGATCTGTGCTTGTGCCTGTACCGGCAATCCCGGCGGTTCTTACTCGGCAGCCTGCGTGCAACTGCACGTTACGCCGCGGGCGGTTACGCGTCGCAGGTCGGTGTTGTCGCCGATCGGGTAGTCGTGGGTGAATGTGACATCACCGGCGTCGCTGCGTTGCCATGGCTCATTGAAAGTCAGCGTTTGTGCCTCACCGGCAACATCGCGCAGCGTTACCACGATGTCGTAGCTGCCGCTCGAAGCCGGGCAAGTGGGATTTTCGAGTGTGCCGTTGACGCGAGCGAAAGTGTTGCGTTGCTGGTAATCGAGCTTGATTGCGGCGGCGCAGCCGATGGTCTTGGCTTCCATGCCTTTAACTGTGATCTCGATATCCGGCATGCGGATTGCTTCGGCAGCGAAGCTGCTGTTCGCAATCAACAACGAATGCAGCAACCAGGGTGAAAGCGGCCATGCAGTCGGCCAGGAAATCGACAAAGCAGCACGCAGTGCGGACATGGCAAGCCTCCTATTTGAGCAGTTTCCTGTCGCCCGTAAGGCGATTGATGGCATCGTCGTCAGCAGGGCCGATGCCGATACAGGTAATGGTGCCAGCCTCGACTACAGTGTGCCCGGCGTCTTCGATCAGGGCTGCGGGCAATCCGGCTGCAAGGGCAGCTTCCAGTAATTGGCGCAAGTCAGCTGCGGAATCACCTCGCAACACGATCTTCGGCATGCCGTCACGCAGCCAGCGTTGTTGCGCTTTTGGCGGTGCCGCAAGAAAGGCATCAATCGCCGCATGCGCCACCTGGGCTGCGAGTTTGCCGCGCGGCAATGCCAGTGCTTCGTTGACGACAATGACCTGTTTCATAAAGTGGACTGATCAATGCCATGTTCGGGTTTGCGAATAATTCTGGTCATTACCGTACCTGAAAGATTCTGACTTCGTCGCCGTGCGTGTTGCCAAAGCGCTGCAACAGGGTCAGTCGGGGGTCATGTTCGAGCTGCGCGCGCAACTTTTCTTCGCCTGCCTTCAGTACCAGTGCCAGCGGCGTGCCGGCCTGCAGTTGCGCCAGTGTGGCCTGCGGCAGTGGTGTCACAAGATCGTAGCGATCCACCCTGCCACTGGCGTGGGCAAGATAGGCGCTGTTCGTCTGCAAGCCACTGCCTGCTGGCAGCTGCTGCAACCACGCGGCTGCCTGCGGCAGGTAGGCACGCGAATGGCCGAAACTGACCAGGCTGTCGGTAAAGAAGTACAGGCAAAGCAACACCGCTGCCCAGGCGTGGCGGCGCGGATGTGCGCTGTCCATGGCGTGGTGCTGCCAGCGATCAAGTAACGCCGGCACCTGCAACAGCAGCAGCAAACACAGAAACGTGGCATAGCGTTGCGTCACAAAGTGCATGATGCTGATAAAGCCGAGCAGACTCAGCAGGGCGCAACCAGCATAGACACCTATTGGCCCACGCCAGGGCGCAGTCGAGCGCAGCCAGCCGCGCCACACGGCATACAGTAGCAAGGCACTCACCGGTACGCTGAGCGCATTCACCAGATTGGCGAACAGGGCATAGGCATAGGCAAACAGCAAAATAACCAGGCCAACGCCGGCATTGTCGCTGCCAGGATAGTTATCGGCGCTGAACAGCTGTTGCATCAGTTGTGTGGCGGCGGTATCAAGCAGATCGCGCAGATCAACCAGCCGCGGCAGGTAATAGCGATAGGCATATTGCATCAGCGCCAGCAGGTCGAGCTGCAGCAACACACAAAGCAGTGCCAACACCAGCGCGATGGCACCCAGCAGTGCATACAGCAGTGCAATCCGCTTGCCGCCGTTGTTGCCGAGCAGACCGAGCGGTGCCAGTGCGGTCAACAGCAGCGCTTCCAGCCGGAACGCGGTGGCTGCGGCCAGAGCTGCGGCGCATACGACAGCGTTTTGCCAGTTGCCGTGCTCGCGGTAGCGCAGCAATTGCCACAGGCTCACCATTGCAAACGCCCAGAAGCCGAAATCACGAATAACGAAGTAGCGCATTTCGTTGAAGAGCGGAAATGCCAGGATAGTCAGCGCCGCCAGCCATTGCTGACGCTCGCCGCTCAGTGCAGCACAGCTGCGCATGAACGCCAGCACCAGCACGCACTGCAGCACTGCATTCAGCAGATGCGCGGCTGCAATCAATCCACCCGGGACCACGTAATCGCACAGCGCGATCAGGATGGAGTAGCTGTACCAGCCGTATTCGGCGAACGCGGCGCTGGCTCCTTCGTGCTGGAACAGCGCAGCCGCACGCATGTAGCTGTAGGCATCGTCGTTCAGCACCGGCTGCTGCACGATCACCAGCAGTGAAAACAGCAGACTCAATGCCATTGCCGCCACCGCAGGTGGCAACCGCTGCATGCGTGTCACGATAGCTGCAGGGATCATGGGCTTCATACGGAGGCGGTTCGCACAGGTTGGGCCAGTGCGCTCAGCTCAGCGGTATCTGCGCTCTGGCTCGCATGCAGGTAATGGGCAATGCATTGTGAGCGCCCTTCTTCGTCGTAGCCGAGCAATTCGTTCAGGTGTGATAGATCAGCCAACCGCGTTGGATTGCCTACTTTCTTCCTCGGCAACAGGCACAGAGGATCGAGCAGGGCGAGTCGGTTGTTGTGCACCAGCAGATTGGCCGCTTCCATGTCGGCAAAGAAATAGCCGGCGTCGTGGATGCGGGCGAGGAAAAGGGCAGCACGCTGCGGGGTAAGCGCGGGCTGGGGCGTGAGGTCGAGCGATTCGCCGCGAGGGATGTGACAGGTTGCCGCCGACTCGCGGCAGAACGGCAGCAGGAACAGGCTGTCGATCGTCACTGTGACCACACCATGGCTGCGCAACTGCTTGCTGATGGTGTCCAGCTGCATCACTGGATGCTTGCTGGCGCCGATGCCGTGCGCCATACCGGAGTAGCGCCATAATTGCAGGCCGCTGCGCAGTTGCAAGCGCTGCGGATGCGGTAGTTCACTGGATTCCATTGTCAGCTTTTCATAAAGGACTTTATCGAGTTTGTGTTTGGGGGTGGCAATCAGGATGTACGGACTCTGTGGCTTGCCGTAGGGCTGCGTCTTGAAGCGCTTGTGCATCCACAGGTATTGCGCTGGTTCCAGCCTGATGGAGGCTTCCATCAACTGGTTGATGAGGGTGGCATCAGCCACCAGATCGCCTGACGGAAACGGCTGCGGTACCGGGGTGAATTCAAACACATACTTCTGTTTATCGGTCAGGCGGTGATGACGCACCATAATCGTTGGCGAGTTATTGAATCCGGCGAAGCGATTGGTGGCTGTGATTGTTGCCGCGGTGCGGCCAAAGAATGGCGCGAAGACCGATTGCTCGGGGCCGTAGTCCTGATCGGGGGCGTACCACAGTATCTTGCCCTGCTTCAGGTGGCGGAAAGCGCCACGGATATCGTAACGGTCAAACACGCCGGTGCAATTGCGCAGTCGGCCTCGCAGCATGAGGGCATCGAACAGCGGATTACGGTGTGGCCGGTAGGTGACGCCAAAAGGGTAAACAACACCGAGCAGGCTGCCGGCGAAATCGAGCGTGCTGTAGTGCGCGCCCAGCAGCAGCACGCCGCGGCCCTGTGCCAGTGCTGCATCGATATGCTCGGTACCGGTAAACACCGCCATGTGCTGGAAGTGGGACGGTGGCCGCATCCACACGGTAGTGGTTTCAATCAGGCCAATGCCGTTCTCGATGAAGCTCTGGTACGCCAGCGCTTGCTGCGCTTCCGGCGTGAGTTCGGGAAAGCACAGGCGGATGTTGATGTTGGTAATGTAGCGGCGCTCGCGTGCGAACAGCCACGTGAGGCGACCCAGTACTCCACCCACTCCAAGCCGCAACGAATACGGCAGCCAGGCCACAAGAAAGAAGAACGCAATTGCCGCCCAGGTAGACCAGTGGCGCGGGTGCAGAAAGCGTTGGAATGGAGGGGGGCTCTGGGTGACCACGAATGAGTGAGAACTCGTCAATTACCGCGGGAAAACGGCGTGGCAGCGATTGTAGCAGATGGCCGGGCCGGCTCAGTCGGCAAGCCTTGCTATGCTATTATGCGGGCACTTTTTCGGCAGGAAATCCCCATGAAACTCGACATCCCCCGCTTTGACAAGGCAAGTATCCTCGTCGTGGGCGATGTGATGCTGGACCGTTACTGGCACGGAGGCACCTCGCGCATTTCACCGGAAGCACCGGTGGCTGTAGTGAAGGTGCAGAGCACCAAGGACAGCCCTGGCGGTGCTGCCAACGTGGCGCTCAACCTGGCAGCGCTTGGCGCAGCCGCATCGTTGACGGGCCTGGTAGGTGATGATGCCGCCGGCCGCGAACTGGAAACTGCGTTGACCGCCGCCGGCGTCTACTGCAACTTCCATCGCATAGTGGGCAAGCCCACCATAACCAAGTTGCGGGTAGTCAGTCGTCACCAGCAACTGATCCGTCTCGATTTCGAAGAAATGTTCAGCGCTGGCGACGCATCGCCTGTCACCACCCGCGTGCGCGCCATGCTGGCTGATGTGGATGTCATTGTGTTGTCGGATTACAAGAAGGGCGCGCTGCACCACGTGCAGGAGTTGATCAAGATTGCGCGTGCGCAAGGCAAGCTGGTACTGGTGGATCCCAAGGGTGTCGATTTCTCGATTTACCGCGGCGCCACACTGGTGAAACCCAACCTGCATGAGTTCGAAGCCATCGTTGGCCACTGTCACAGTGAAGATGAGCTGGTGCGCAAAGGCCGCCAGTTGTTGCAGGAGCTCGATCTGCAGGCGTTGTTGATCACGCGCGGTGAAAACGGCATGACCTTGATCCGTGCTGAAGGTATCGATGGGTCAGAGCAGCATTTCCCTGCGCGTGCACGCGACGTGTTCGACGTGACTGGCGCTGGCGACACGGTAATTGCGGTGGTGGCAGCGTCACTCGGTGCCGGCTTGTCAATGCCGGAAAGTGTTGCGCTGGCCAATATTGCTGCTGGTCTTGTGGTGGCCAAACTGGGTACTGCGGCTATCAGCGGACCTGAACTGCGGCGCGAAATACAGCTTGATGGCGACTCAGACCGCGGTGTGATGACGCGCGAACAATTGCTGCTGGCCGTGGCCGATGCACGTGCGCACGGCGAGAAGATTGTGTTTACCAATGGATGTTTCGACATTATCCATGCGGGCCATGTCGGTTATTTGAAAGAAGCCCGCAAACAGGGTGATCGCCTCGTGGTCGCTCTCAACGACGATGCTTCGGTGAAGCGTCTGAAGGGTAGCGGCCGTCCGATCAATTCGGTGGATCGCCGCATGGCCGTGGTAGCCGGGCTCGAAGCAGTCGATTGGGTAGTGTCATTCAATGAAGACACGCCGGAAACGCTGTTGCATGATCTGAAACCTGACGTGCTGATCAAGGGTGGCGACTACGGCATCGAAGGCGTAGTGGGCGGCGATTTCGTGCGTTCATACGGCGGCGAAGTGAAAGTGCTGGCCTTCCTCGACAACTGCTCCACCTCGGCAATCGTCAACAAGATCCAGCAGGAAAAAAACCACTAACCTGCCAGCACACTGCGCGCCTTGCCGACATTGTCGCGCAGGTGTGCCGGGTTCAGCGTGCCTACGATCATCGAATGGATGCCGGGCGTACCGAAGATCAGTTGCATGCTGTCCTGCACCAGGTCGCGCGTGTCACCGCTGGCTTGCACATGGCCGCTCATCAATCCCTTCTTCACCAGCACTCCTTTGTTGAGTGAGTGCGCGCGCGCAAGGGCTGCACTGTCTTGTTGCTGCAGGTTCCAGGTCAGCATCACCACATCCAGCAATTCAGCCGCGAGCATGCCGCCTTGTTCTGTCTTGGTCGACATGCCGATGGCGCGGACCAGACCATGTTGCTGGCACTCACGCAATGCGGCCACACAGCCGCTTTCATACAGGATGCTGTCATCATTGCCGTCGGAATGGATCAGCACGAGGTCGAGATAGTCGGTATGCAAGCGCTTGAGGCTGCGCTCGATACTGAAGCGCGTGTGTTGCGCACTGAAATCGAAAGTGGAATTGGTGCCATTGAACTCTTCACCCACCTTGGTCACCAGGATCCAGTCCGGGCGATTGGTCAGTAACTGTCCCAGTCGTTCTTCACTGCTGCCATAGGCGGGCGCTGTATCAATCATGTTGATACCCAGTTCGCGTGCTTGCGCCAGCAGTTTGCGGATGCTGTCGTCGCTCGGCAGATCAAAGGTGGTTGGATACTTGACTCCGGTGTTGCGGCCGAACTTCACAGTGCCGAGTCCGAGTGCTGACACTTCAATACCGGTAGTACCAAGCGTGCGCATGAAACTCATGACATGAAACTCATAAAGTGTCCCACACCGTTTCGGCCACACCCGGATAGGGCAAACCATCTATCGTCACTGAGTTGTCGCCGGCAGGCTGCAGGCCGCGGGCTGCGATGGCGCTGATCACCGATTGCGCCAGCGCTGGTGCCAGCGTCAACTTGGTGGGCCAGCAATACAAAACGTTGCCCTGGCTCACCACGCTGTCGCGATCCGGTCGTTTGCCATCGCTCTGGCGCGCGTCGGCTCGATTGATGAAGAAGCTGTGGAAGTGCGCGTTGGTGAAATCGCACCACGGAAACATTGCAGCAAGTTTACGGCGGGTGGCATCAATCAGTTCAGCCGGCTGCATTGTGGCGCCACGTTCGGCCAGCTCGCCGCCGAGATACCACGCGGTGCTGCCGTCGCGGCACGGATGGCTGGTGATGGTCAGTTCCGGCGTGGCGGAAAAATTGTCGGCCACGCAATGCACGTATATCGGTGCTGTCATGCGATGTTTGACAACCACCATCTGCAGCGGTCGCTGCTGCATCGTTGCCGCGATTGGCTGCAAAGTGTCGAGCCACACTGCATTGCCGTTGCCACTGGTGCAGATGAACAGCCCGGCACTGAGGCGACGACCATCCGGCAAGACCAATGCACTCACGTTGCCATTGGCATCGTGCTCGAGCCGGCAATCGGCGCGGTAGATCCACGGCCGGCAACCCTCACCCAGCGTGTGCAACAACGATGGCACATCCAGCACGATGTCGTGCAGACGATAGAGCGGGCCGTTCAGATGGCCGCGAAAGAAGTCGGGCACATCGGCATCAGCTACTGCCCTTGCCTTGCTGCTTACTAATTTGCTGCCGAGAAACGCCGTCATGCGCGAACGCACACTGCTTCGAGGCCAAAGGTAATAGGTGTCAGACAACAAACGGGTGCCGCGCAGATCGACGTCGCCTTCGCCATGGAGACAACGCTGCCAGTGCGCCGGCATGCCGGCAATCGCTTCGGAGGCGCCGGTCAGTGTGCCGCCGAGTGCGTATTTGAGTCCGCCGTGGATCATGCCTTGCGATGCAATCGTCTGGCCGTCGCCGAGAGCGCTCTTCTCGATCAGTACCGCAGCGAAGCCGGCTGCGCGCAAGCGATGCAGCAGCCAGAGGCCGGCAATACCGCCGCCGAGAATGACGATGTCTTGTGAAAGTTGCATGCAGTTGACGAAGTAAATCGGAACGCGTGCAGTATAGGTCACGTCGGTAGCCCATTGATAACCCCTGGTTTTCACTGCAACATGCCGGCCGTTGCATTAATCACTGGACTACTCATTGGGCCGCCAGCTCTACACCTGTGTGTACCTATTGATACTGCCGCTGATGTTTGCGCGGTTGTGGTGGCGTGCACGCCAGAACCCTGCCTACCGACTGCGCTGGGCTGAGCGGCTTGCCCGCTACAGTTCACCGCCGTTGCAAAAAAACTCCATCAGTTTCCACGCGGTTTCCGTCGGTGAAGTGCACGCTGCGGTACCCTTGATCGAACAAGTCCTGCGCAGTTATCCCGCCACGCCGGTAGTGGTGACAACAACAACACCCACCGGCTCCGCTCGTGTGCAGCAGTTGTTTGGTGATCGGGTGCATCATGTGTACCTGCCTTACGACCTGCCGTCTGCAGTGCACCGGTTCCTGCGCCACTTTCGCCCGGCATTATTGGTGCTGCTGGAAACCGAACTGTGGCCAAACCTGCTGCAAGCCTGCAGCGAGCAGCAGTGCCCGGTGTTGCTGGTGAATGCGCGGCTGTCGCCGAAGTCTCT
This sequence comes from uncultured Gammaproteobacteria bacterium, assembly GCA_903887045.1. Lineage (GTDB taxonomy): Bacteria > Pseudomonadota > Gammaproteobacteria > Pseudomonadales > Pseudohongiellaceae > CAILUG01. The sequence goes on from CAISOD010000100.1 coordinate 24,970, forward strand.
GGCGTCTTATAAGTGCATCGCGGCGTTGACGCGACAGATGCTGCAGCAGCTGTCGCTGGTTGCGGCACAGGCGCAAGCAGATGGCGATCGCTTCGTCACACTGGGATTGGCGCCCGACAAACTGCAGATCAGCGGCTCGCTGAAGTTCGACATGACACTGCGGCACGACAAGATTGCGGCAGCGCGTGTCGCGAGAGCGCAGTGGCCGGCACGGCCGGTGTGGATCGCTGCCAGCACGCGGGAAGGCGAAGATGCATTGGTGTTGCAGGCGTTCCGCCAAGCGCTGCAGGTGTTGCCATCACTGTTGCTGGTGCTGGTACCACGCCATCCGGAGCGTTTTGGCACTGCAACAGAACAGGCCGCAGCCGCGGGCCTGCGCGTAGTGCGCCAAACCAGCGGCAGCACAGTCGCTGCGGATACCCAGGTGCTTATCGGCGACACACTCGGCGACATGCACTTCTATTATTCGCTGGCTGATGTGGCGTTCGTCGGCGGTTCGCTGGTGAACACCGGCTGTCAGAACATCATTGAAGCAGCCGCCCTCGGTCTGCCGGTGGTAACGGGACCATCGCTGTTCAACTTCCAGGCGGCAAGCGATGATCTGCGGGAAGCCGGCGGCATGCTGGTCGTGAGTGACGCAGCCGCTCTCGGGTACGCATTGGTGGAGTTAATGCAGGATGCTGTGCGTCGCCAACGGATGGCGGGTCAGGCACAGGCTGTGGTGGCCAGCAACCTTGGCGCCACCACGCGCCTGTTTGCACTGGTGCAGCGTTACTGGCGCAACCACTGATTGAGGTCGATCACGTCCTGCGGACTCAGCACACCTGCGGCCTGTTTCAGCGTCAGCGTGTCGATCACGTAGGTGAAGCGGGCGTTGGCGTGATCGCGCTGGGCCTGGAACAGCAGGCGCTGCGCCAATACCACGTCAACAATATTGCGGGTTCCCACTTCCGCACCCACCTGGGTTGCTTCGAGCGCGCTCTGGGTTGAAACGACTGCTTGCGCGCGGGCCTGCACGGCTTTGACATCGGTCTCGACACTGCGATAGGCATTGCGGGTGTTTTGTGTATTGTCGCGGCGACTCTTCAACAGCGCTTCTTCACTGGCATCGCGCGTGTAATAGGCCTGGTGCATGCGTGAGCGGTTGAGGCCGCCGGCAAACAGCGGGATTGTCAGGTTCAGCGCTACGCTGCTGCGCTCGGAAGCAAGGGCCGGGAAGAAGCTGAATGGGTTGGCGCTCTGGTTCCAGTTGTAGTTCATGCCCAGCTCCACTGTAGGATACATGGCGGCTTTGGCTGCCTTGGCATCGTCCTGCCGCGCGCCCAGATCCAGTTCGGCGATCTTGATGGCGATGTTGTTGTCCTGCGCCAGCTGGACCCACTCGTCAGGAGTGGCGGGATCGACGGGAGCGATCGGGAAGTCGGCCGCCAGCTCTGAAATGTCCATGTGGGCCTGGCCGGTAATGGCCTCCAGTGCTTCCATGCGCTGGCTCAGGTTGTTCTCTTCTACCAGACGGTTGACGCTTACCAGGTCGGCGTTGGCCTGACTGTCGTACACGTCGGTAATCGCTACCAGACCAACCTCAAAACGCTGGCGGGTCTGCTCCAGCACCTGTTTCGAGGCTTCTTCTTCGGTCATAAGGGAGGTCAGGTTGGCCTTGCTGCGCAACACGTTGAAGTAGGCGGTAGCCACTTTCAGGATCAGCTGCTGTTCCGATTGCGCCAGGGTCAGAGCAGCGCTTTGGTCTCCCTTGCGGGCGCTCTGAAACGCATACCAGGCCTGGAAATTGACCAGGGCCTGCCGCAGGTTGATGCCATAACCCTTGGAATTGAAGCCGGCACCGAACGAATGTTCCTGCAGACGACCTCCAGCGGGTGCCGACGCCACCCCAGTGGTATCGCGCGATGTGGAGGCGGTGGCATTGATGGTAGGCAGCAGGAAGGAACGCCCTTGGTCCAACACCGTGTGGCTGGCGTTGTAACGGGCGCGCGCCTGACGGATCTCCGGGTCATTTTTGGCTGCCAGATCGAAGATCTGCTGCAGGTCGTCAGCAAGGACGGCATTGGTGGTCAACGCGGATGCCAACAACACTCCAAAACCGATGGAGCGCAGGAAAAAATGAGCCTTGGCCTTCATGAAAACTCCATAGATTTACTGTGACTGACTGGTCAGTCAGTCTAATTTTGCTGGCTAGCATGTCAAGCGTGATACGTAAGCCGGCAGGCTGCCAGCCCAAGGAAATATCGTAAAAAAAAGCGGTTGCATTGTAGCAAACAAACCCTGATTCTGCCGGCATCCAGTGTGGGCAGTACGTAATGACAGACGAATCAAAACCGGTGTTCGGACTGGCAGATGTGGAGTTGCTGGAGCGCCAGTCCTGCTACGAAGGCTTCCTGCGTATCGACCGTCTGACCCTGAAATGCCGCCGGTACGAAGGGGGCTGGAGCCGGGAGTTCCAACGTGAATTGATGTTGCGGCACCGGGGGGTTGGAGTGCTGCTGTATGACCCGGATGCCGATGCAGTTTTGCTGGTTGAGCAATTCCGCGTCGGCTGCCTCGACGATGGCCAAAACGGCCCTTGGGCGCTGGAACTGGTGGCCGGCATGATCGACACCGACGAAAGCGAGCTTGAAGTGGCGCGGCGGGAGGTCGAGGAGGAGGCCGGTTTAAGCGTCAGCCAACTGATTCCTGTCTGCCACTATTACAACAGTCCCGGGGGCAGCAATGAGCGATTGGCCGTTTATTGCAGTCGTTTCGATGCCAGTAGCTACCAGGGCGGCCTTCACGGGTTGATCGACGAAAATGAAGACATCCGCACCGTCACCATGAGCCGTAGCGATGCGCTGGCAGCGGTGGCCAGCGGCAGGATAAACAACGCGATGAGCATCATTGCGTTGCAATGGCTGGAATTGAACCTTTTCCGTGTGAAGGCAGACTTGCGGTGCTAAGTGCAAATCCGAATGTTGCAGACAGGAATGCAGCAATGACGCAACCCATGCTTCACTCCGGGCAGGACACCTGCCAGTGATGAAATCCACCCCCAGGCTCAAACGCCCCCCACTTGATCTGAGTGCTCGCATGGCTGTTTGTGATGCCAACTACTTGCGCCTGTTGAAGTTGGTGCCGGAATTTCGCGAAGGCCTGCAGCGCACCATCTTGCTGCCGGCAGTTCGCGAACAGGAGCTGGGCGCCCACCGGCTCGACGTGCAGGTGCTCGAACATTTCCGCTATACCACCACGCTGAGACTGTCGCTGGTGGTCGAAGAATACATCCCGTATTGGTATCAGGAACCGCGGTTGATTGTGCGGCTTTACCACGATGCCGGCACCGCTGAAGTGGTCAGCTACCAGGATCACGTTGGCTTCAAGGCCCTTTACGGCGAGGACGACGCGCCGCGATTCAACTGGGACGAAAAAAACCAGATCAACCTGTTCCTGGCTGATTGGCTCACCCTATGCCTCGATGGTGGCCTCGCTGTACTGGCGGTGCCCATGTGCCTGCGTACCACTTATGGTGATGACGAACCGGCAGCAGAAACGGAGTCGAGGGACTGAACATGCAGCGCCTGCTGTCGGACAGCAATAGTTATCGCCTGGTGCAGGTGACCGATACCCATCTGTATGCAGATACCTCGCAGGTACTGGTAGGCATGAACTGCGACGAGGGACTGCGCGATGTCATCGATCTGATCCGCAAGAAGGAAGACGTGATCGCTGGCGTACTGCTTACCGGCGATGCCTCGCAAGACAACAGCGCCGCAAGCTACCAACGGTTGCACACAACGCTGGCCACATTGGGAGCGCGCCAACACTGGATTCCAGGCAACCACGATGAATTGAAAGCAATGCAGAAGGTGCTGAATGCAGGCAACCGCTGCTTCGAAAAATCGATCCGCTTCGGCAAGTGGCAGGTGGTGATGCTGGTCAGCAATGTGGTGGGTGCAGCACATGGAATGTTGAAAAAGGCCGAGCTCGATTTCCTTGAGGAGCAGCTGAGCAGCACCAATGCCGAGCACATATTGATATGTTTGCACCACAATCCGGTGCCGGTGAAGGCTGCATGGCTGCAGCAGCATGCGCTGAAGAACCCCGAGGCCTTGTTTGCGATTCTTGATCGTTATCCAACCGTGCGGGCCGTACTGTTCGGCCACATCCATCATGAACTGAAATGCAAGCGCAACGGTGTGGCGTATTACGGTTCGCCGTCTACCTGTATCCAGTTTCATCCCAGCCACGAAGAGTTTGCGCTGGACCACCGCAATCCAGGTTATCGCTGGCTGGAATTGCATGCCGACGGCACGCTGCTGACCGGCGTCAATCGCGTGCGTAACAAGCGTTACTCGGTTGATTTCGCTAGTATCGGCTATTAATCGCGCCGCAGTTCAACCGCCCGCCCCGTCATGAGTGAATCCAGCGAACAGACAGAATCGAGGGCACCAGCGGCAATGCGATCGCGGGTCGTGTATTTGCATGGTTTCAATAGTTCACCCGCCTCTCTCAAAGCCCGACTGTTTGCCGAATTCTGCACGGCCCGCCAAATTGAATACGCCGTGCCCGCGCTTTCCCATGATCCAGTTGTGGCGATGAATACCGCTCTGGCTTGTATCACCCAACAGGGATCCAAACCGGCCCTGTTGATCGGCAGTTCGCTGGGAGCTTACTACGCCACCTGGTTCACCGAGCATTTCGGCATACCGTCTGCGCTGGTGAATCCTGCGGTATCACCGTGCGACCAGTTGCACGATGGGTTCCTCGGCCGCCAGCGCAACCATTACACCGGTGAGGAATACGAATTCACTGTGGCCCATGTCGACGCCTTGCGTCGTTATGATTCCCCCCGCATCCACGATCCGCGCAAGTACCTGCTGCTGGTGCAGACCGGTGATGAAGTGCTCGATTACCGCCTCGCTGTAGAGCGCTACCAGGGTTGCGAGCAGGATGTGCAGCCGGGGGGAAACCACAGCTACGAAAATTTCGCCGACAAACTGCCGCGTATCATGCAGTTTGCCGGCCTGCAGTGACGCAACGACTGCGGCTGCTACATCAAAGGAAGTGCCATACACATGAGCAAAGAATACAACGCGGGCTCCATCGAGGTTCTCACCGGACTTGACCCGGTGCGTCGTCGCCCCGGCATGTACACCGACACCACGCGACCGAATCATCTGGTGCAGGAAGTGGTCGACAACAGCGTGGACGAAGCGCTGGCCGGCCACGCCCGCCACATCACCGTCACTCTGCAAAAAGACGGTACGGTAGAGGTGAGCGATGATGGTCGCGGCATGCCGGTGGATATCCATCCGGAAGAAAAAGTCAGCGGCGTCGAGCTGATCCTCACGCGCCTCCATGCAGGTGGCAAATTCTCCAAAGAAAACTATCAATTTTCCGGCGGCTTGCACGGTGTCGGTGTGTCGGTGGTGAATGCCCTGTCGCTCGACCTGGAAGTATTGGTCAGACGCAATGGCAACATTTACCGCATGACCTTCAAGGGCGGTGACAAAGCCACCGAGCTTGCCGTGGTAGACAAAGTCGGCAGCCGCAACACCGGCACTACCGTGCGCTTCGTGCCGGACCCGAAATACTTCGACAGCCCCACAGTCTCGATCTCACGCCTGATCCATGTGCTGCGTGCGAAAGCCGTGCTGTGTCCGGGCTTGCGCGTCAGCTTCATCGACAACACCGTCAGCGCCGACAAAGCCCGCAGCAACGAGTGGTACTACGAAGACGGTCTGTCTGACTATCTTCGCCAGTCATGCGTCGACTCGACAACGCTGCCGGCTGAACCCTTCACCGGCTCCATGAAAGGCAATGAAGAAACTGTTGACTGGGCAGTGCTGTGGTTGCCGGAAGGCGGAGAACTGTTGACGGAAAGCTACGTCAACCTGATTCCGACTGTGCAGGGGGGCACCCACGTCAACGGCTTCCGCACCGGTTTGATCGAGGCGATCAAGGAGTTCTGTGAATTCCGCAGTCTGGTGCCGCGCGGCATCAAGCTGTCGGCAGAAGACATCTGGGATCGCTGCAGCTACGTGCTGTCCTCAAAAATGCTGGAGCCGCAATTCTCCGGTCAGACCAAGGAAAAGTTGTCTTCGCGGCAGTCGGCTGCGTTTGTTGGCGGCGTAGTGAAGGATGCCTTCAGTCTGTGGCTGAACCAGCACACCGCCGAAGCCGAACAGATTGCGCAGATGTGCATCGACAACGCGCAGCAGCGTCTGAAAGCCAGCAAACTGGTGGTGCGCAAGAAGATCACGCAAGGGCCGGCGTTGCCGGGCAAGCTGGCGGATTGCTCCACCTCGGAAGTGATGGCGGGCGAGCTGTTCCTGGTCGAAGGCGATTCCGCCGGTGGTTCCGCCAAGCAGGCGCGTGATCGGGAAACCCAGGCCATCATGCCGCTGCGCGGCAAGATACTGAATACGTGGGAAGTCGAGTCCGGCGAAATCCTCGCCTCGCAGGAAGTGCACGACATTGCTACTGCCATCGGCGTTGATCCCGGTTCCAACGATCTCAGTGGCTTGCGATACGGCAAGGTCTGCATTCTCGCTGATGCGGACTCCGACGGACTCCACATTGCCACCTTGTTGTCGGCCTTGTTCATCCGCCATTTTCGCGCAGTGGTCGAAGCGGGCCACATCTATGTGGCGATGCCTCCGCTGTACCGCATCGATCTTGGCAAGGAAGTGTTCTACGCGCTCGATGAGCAGGAGAAGAACGGCATCCTCGATCGTCTGGTGGCCGAGAACAAAAAAGGCAAACCAAATGTGCAGCGCTTCAAAGGGCTGGGAGAAATGAACCCGCTGCAGCTGCGGGAAACCACCATGAACAAGGACACGCGCCGCTTGGTGCAACTCAATATCGACGAGCTCGACACCACCAACGAACTGATGGACATGCTGCTGGCGAAGAAGCGCTCCGGCGACCGCAAGGACTGGCTGGAACAGAACGGCAATATGGCTGACATATAACAGGTCTCCGCCACGTCAGTACCCGTTACCAGGAAACAAAACATGACACACACCACCGTATTCAACGCTGAAGGCATGGAACAGATGCCAATGCGCCAGTTTGTCGAGCAGGCGTATCTGAACTACTCGATGTACGTCATCAATGATCGTGCATTGCCGCACATCAGCGATGGCCTCAAGCCGGTGCAGCGCCGCATTGTCTATGCAATGAGCGAACTTGGCCTGAAGAATAGCGCCAAGTACAAGAAGTCGGCGCGCACGATCGGCGATGTGATCGGTAAATTCCACCCGCACGGTGATTCCGCCTGCTACGAAGCCATGGTGCTGATGGCGCAGCCGTTCTCCTATCGCTATCCGCTGGTGGATGGTCAGGGCAACTGGGGTTCGCCTGATGATCCCAAATCGTTTGCTGCGATGCGTTACACCGAATCGCGTTTGCAGGGCTATGCCGAAGTGCTGCTGTCGGAACTCGGACAGGACACCGTCGAATGGAAACTCAACTTCGACGGCGAACTGGAAGAGCCGGTGGTGTTGCCGGCGCGCTTGCCCAACGTTTTGCTGAACGGCGCCAGTGGTATTGCCGTGGGCATGGCCACCGACATTCCGCCACACAACCTGCGAGAAGTGACGAATGCGTGCATCCACCTGCTCGATAATCCGTCGGTGACCATCAGCGAGTTGCTGGAGTTCGTGCAGGCGCCGGATTTCCCGACTGCGGCCGAGATCATCACCCCGCGCCACGAAATTGCCGCGATGTATGCAAGCGGCAAAGGCATGGTCAAGTGCCGCGCCATTTACCGCAAGGACGACGGCGACATCGTCATTACTGCGTTGCCGTACCAGGTGTCGGGCGCCAAGGTGCTGGAACAGATTGCGGCGCAGATGCAGAAGAAGAAACTGCCGATGGTGGTGGATTTGCGCGATGAGAGTGATCACGAGAACCCAACGCGCATTGTAATCGTGCTGCGCTCCAACCGTGTCGATACAGAGGCGGTCATGAGCCACCTGTTCACCTGTACCGATCTGGAAAAGAGCTATCGCATCAACCTCAACATGATCGGCACCGACGGTTTGCCGCGGGTGAAGAGTCTGTTGGAGATTCTGCGCGAGTGGCTGGAATTCCGTACCAGCACGGTAACCCGCCGCCTGCAGTACCGGCTGGAGAAGATTCTTTCGCGCTTGCACATCCTTGAGGCGCTGTTGATTGCCTACCTCAACATCGACGAAGTGATTCGCATCATCCGGACTGAAGACCAGCCGAAACCGGCATTGATGCACCGTTTCGCATTGTCGGAGAAGCAGGCCGAAGCGATTCTCGAATTGAAACTGCGCAATCTGGCCAAGCTGGAAGAAATGCAGATCAGGGGCGAGCAAGAAGCCCTTGAAGCCGAGCGCGTGCAGTTGCAGCTCACACTGCAGTCGAAGAGCCGCATGAAATCGTTGATCAAGAAGGAATTGGCCGAAGACGCCAAGACCTTTGGTGATGCGCGTCGCTCGCCACTGGTGCAACGCGCTGAAGCGCAGGCCTTCAGCGAAACTGAATTGATGACCGTGGATCCGGTAACCGTTGTGTTGTCCGAAGCCGGCTGGATTCGCGCCGCCAAGGGCCATGAGGTGGATGCCGCTGCCCTGCAGTACAAGGCCGGCGACAAACTGAAGCAGGCCGAAAAAGGTCGCAGCAACCAGAACGTAGTGTTCATGGATTCGACCGGACGCGCCTATTCAATGGTCGCCCACAGCCTGCCATCTGCGCGTGGCATGGGTGAACCGCTTACGGGCCGCTTGAGTCCGCCCTCTGGCGCCACCTTTGAAGGGATGGTGATTGGCGATCCGGATAACCTGTATCTGTTGGCCTCCGATGCCGGCTATGGTTTTGTTACCCAGATGGAAAACCTGCTCGGCAAGAACCGCGCAGGCAAAGCCGTGCTCAATCTGCCTGATGGTGGACGCGTACTGTCACCGTTGATGGTAGCCGATGCCGATAATGATGATATTGTGGCGGTGACAACAGAGGGCCATATGCTGGTGTTCAAGATCGCGGAGTTGCCACAGCTGCCGAAGGGAAAGGGCAACAAGATCATTGCCATCACTCCGGCCAAAGTTCAGGATAGAAGCGAGTTTGTTGCCGGCTATGCCGTAGTGAGGGCGGGTCAAACCGTAGTGATTCACAGTGGCAAGCGTTACCTCAAACTGTCGCGCAGCGAGTTGGATCACTACCGTGGTGAGCGTGGCCGCCGCGGCAACAAACTGCCACGCGGCTTCCAGAACGTCGACAGGATTGAAATAGAGAGCAAGTAGAGCGTTTTCAGGGATGAATGGCCCGCCATAACGAGAGTCATTCATGAAGTATCCGGTTAGAACACACACCTTGCCTGCGCTCGGCATGATGCTCATGTCAGTGCCGTATGCGCTATTGGCGCAGGGTGTGGCACAGGGTGTGGCACAGGGTGTGGCACAAAACTCGTTGGTTGAGCAGGTAATCGTCACCGCCCGCAAGCGCAGCGAGCCGGCCACCGCGGTGCCGATGAGTTTCAACGTCATCGATGCAACGACCATCGACACTTTTCGTATACGCAATCTGGCCGACCTGGCCCCCCTTGCACACAACGTTGCCCTCTTCGAGGATTTCCCCGGCGCTGGCATTCCTACCTGGATTATCCGCGGCGTGGGCTTGCAGGATTTCAACAGCAACAACACGCCAGCCGCTGCCGTCCATGTTGATGGCGTCTACCAGCCATCCACAGTGATGGGTAACGCCGCGCTGTTCGACATGGCCCAGGCTGAAATCCTCAAGGGACCACAAGGGGGTTTGTATGGTCGCAATACCACCGGCGGCGCCGTGCTGCTGCAAAGCAAGCGCGCTGATGCATCCGCACAGGATTATGCGCTATCGCTGACTCATGGCAGCTGGCAGCAGAGCCAGGCGGATGCGATGGCCAATGTACCTGTCAGTGCCAACGCCGCGCTGCGTATTGCGGCGCGCATCGAAGACGGCAATGGTGGTTGGCAGCGTTCACTCGTGACCGGGGATGAGCATGGTGCCAAACAGCGTTACGACGTGCGTAGCTGGCTGCACTGGGCGCCGTCTGACAGCTGGACCCTTGACTGGAAACTGCAAGGCGGCAGTGAACAGTCCGACATCATGCTTGGTCGTTCGGTCGGCATGTACGATGCCGTCAAGACAAAGACCTACTGTGCTGCTGTATTGCGTGGCGAGCGTGACGATCGCAGTTGTGTGAATTTTGGTGCAGTGAACCGGCTCGTTGCCGGCAAACCACAACTTATCGAGAATCTTGCCTTGCAGGCAGATGATGGCAGCAGTGTGTGGTCGAGTCCGTTCAATACCCAGTCCAACGACTATGCCGGTACCTTGCTGCAGGCAGAGTGGCAAGGCGAGCGCTTCACGCTCAAGTCGCTGACTGCCTACGATCTCTACAACTACGGTGTAGCACTGGACCTCGACGGCAGTGCCGGCGAATTCGGCCATCGTCTTTCCAGCAGCGACATCGAAGTGTTCAGCCAGGAGTTACAGATACAGTCACTGCCGGGCAGTGACCTCACGTGGCTGGCCGGTATGGTGTTCAGCGATGAAAAGTTCAGTGAAAACCGCGACTTCAATCTGCGGGACTTTGTCATCAGGCCACTCGGCCGTGGCAAGCTGAACTACCTGCAGACTACGAAATCGCAGGCTCTATATGCCGACATCAGCCATGCGCTATCCGACCGCTGGAGTATCAACGGCACGTTGCGCTACACCCACGAAGACAAGCAATACCGCAATGGCGATTTCTACATCCCCTTGGCGAGGCCGGTCTATCTGGTGCAAGACCTCGCAGCTGATTACTCGCTTGATGAGCATGTGTCGGGCAGCATCGCGATGGATTATCGTTACGATGCAGCTACGCTGCTTTACGCCAAGGTAGCGCACGGCTTCAAAAGCGGTGGTTTTTACGGTGGTTTTCCATTCAGTGCGATTGAAATCGAACCTTATGGTGCCGAAACGCTGCTGGCGTATGAAGCCGGTATCAAGCGCAGCTTGTCTGCGCTGGATATGCAGATAAACGCAGCAGTATTCACCTACGACTATCGCGATGTGCAGGGCTTTGTGCGCGACATCAATCCCATCCTTGGTACCGGTGTTGATCGTCTCGCCAATCAGGCCGATGCGCGCCATGATGGTGCGGAGCTGGAGCTGCAGTGGACTCCTTCGCAGCAATGGCAGGTACTGGCGATGATTGGTTGGCTTGATGCCAAGCTGGTCGATGCAACCCGCAAGACCACCAATGTTGCCGGTCAGCAGGTATTGATGGAAGGCACGCGTCCCTACGCACCACGCTGGAGCGGCAATTTGCAGCTGTTGCATCGGCAAGTACTGGCGGCAGGCGGCACCTTGCAGTGGGCTTTGGCCTATCAATTGAGATCTGACTTTGCCGGTTACCAGAGTTCTCCGATTGATGCAGCTGTCAACAAACTGCCGGGCTATGGCCGTGTCGATGCGTCCCTCAGCTGGAGCGCAGCGCAATCACATTGGCAATGGATGCTGTGGACCCGCAACCTCACCGACAAAACATATCGCACACGTGTCAAAAGTGATGGCCTCGACAGCTATGTCGAATTTTTTGGCGAGCCGCGCGCGGTTGGCCTCACTGCGTCCTGGCGTTACTGACCAGACGCTCCCTTTTTCCAGTCGTTCTCGTCTCCTTTGATGTGGTGATGCCATCATTCTGCCATCAAAAATGGTGGAACAGCTTTTACTGTGTAAATCAAGTGCTTTTACGGAACTTTTGAAACATCTTGTAATATGGATCAAAGTTGACCGGGATTCAGTTCACGAATAGAGACCGGCACTGCCAGGCAGGTAATGGCGATATGGAATCTATTCAGCACACCACCACATGGTTTTCGGCCTGTTTGTCAGGCCGGCTTCGTCCAAAGGAGAAAGGTATGACACATTTTCACGGCAATGCCGCCCTGAATGTCCAACCGTTGTTGAGTCCTGCCCGTATCGGCGATTTGCTGCAAGCGGAAGATGCTTCGAATGATTTCAGTCTGCTCGCCCGCCTCAACGACAAACTGCAAAAACAATGCGGTGAGGATTTTTCGGTGCAGTGCTGGAGCGGTGAACAGGTTCGTCGCATTCCGAAGAGCACCCTGAACAGTCTCGCCAACTGCTACGCTGAAGTATTCAACGAGAGTTGGGGCGAAAGCTGGACGCTCGAAACCGCGATGCATGAAGTCAACAAATGCATCACCTCGCCACCTGGCTATACGCCG
>CAISOD010000101.1 GCA_903887045.1 uncultured Gammaproteobacteria bacterium
CCGCATTGTGTTCGCCACCCCCGGTTACAACCTGGTAGCGCTGGATGCCCACAGCGGCCAGCCGGTGGCAGGCTTCGGCAACAACGGTGTGGTCGATATGCTGGACGCAGTGGATGCCGCTGGTTTCGAGGGCGATCTTGTCGGCCGCTTTGGCAATTCCTCGCCGGTGGTGATTTCGCACGACACCATCGTGGTTGGGCCGGCAATGGGCCGCCTCAACAAGGAGAATGTGAAAGGCGACGTGCTGGCTTTCGACGCCCGTACCGGCACAAAGAAATGGAATTTCCACACGGTTCCGCGGGCCGGCGAATTCGGCTATGAGTCGTGGCACAACAACTCGGCCGACTACACCGGCAATGCCGGTGTGTGGGGCGCGTTCTCGGTGGATACCCAGCTGGGCTATGTCTACCTCGCGGTGGAAGCGCCCACCAACGATGTGTACGGCGGTGCCCGCCACGGCGACAACCTGTTCTCCAGCAGTCTCGTTGCCGTTGATATCCGCACGGGTGAACGCCTGTGGTACCAGCAGCTGGTGCATCACGACATCTGGGACTACGACAACCCCGGCCATCCCATCCTGATCAACTTGAATGTTGATGGCCGCGAAGTGAAAGCGGTGGTGCAGCTGACCAAGCAGGCCTTTGCCTACGCGTTTGATCGCATTACCGGCGCGCCGGTGTGGCCGCTGATCGAAACGCCGGTGCCGCAAACCACGGTGCCGAAGGAGTGGACCTCCGCCACCCAGCCGATACCAAGCAAGCCGCCCGGCTTTGATCTGCAGGGTTACAGCGAAGACAACCTGATCGACTTCACACCCGAACTGCGTGCGCTGGCCGTGCAGGAAGTAAAGGCTTACACCACCGGGCCGATGTACACGCCGCCCTCGCTGGTGACTCCCACCAATAAAGGCACCATCGCGTTTCCCGGTTACGGCGGCGGTGCCAACTGGCAGTCCGGCGCGGCCGATCCGGAAACCGGTTTCGTTTATGTCGGTTCAGCCACCAATCCGAGCGTGATCGGGCTGGAACCGGTATTGCCGGCACGGCCCGACGATCCCGACTACGCCGACTACCGCATGAGTGGCTCGCTGCCGCAGTTGCCCAACAACCTGCGGCTGATGAAACCGCCCTACGGCCGCATCACGGCGTACGACATGAACAAGGGCGCGCTGGCGTGGACCATTGCCAACAGCGATACACCACCCGCCATTCAAGCCAATCTCGACGCCGCCGGCTTGAAGGACATTCCAGCCACCGGCAATCCATCACAAGCAGGTTTGCTGGTGACAAAGACGCTGCTGTTTGCCGGCGAAGGCTCCGGCGGCCAAAGCATCTTCCACGCCTACAACAAACTTACCGGCGAACGTGTGTGGCAGGGCGCGATTCCCGGCGGCACCCAGAGCGGCCTGCCGATGACCTATGAGCACAATGGCCGTCAGTATGTGTTGATGGCAGTGAATGGCAATGCGCCCGGCACCAGCGGCAATGCTGCGCGGCTGGTGGCGTGGGCCTTGCCGCAATAACAATTCAATAACGACGAGCAACTACCCATGAGCCCTTTCCTTGCTTCAAAGGCCGCGCTGCGTTGCGGCCTGTTTGCACTTGCTACCTCCTTGATCGTTGCTTGTTCTCCTTCCGAGCAAGCCGCAGCGCCCGCTACACCTGTTGCTGCGGAGCCTGCCGCTGCTGCCGTAGCAGCGCCGGCACTTGCTGCTGTCGAGCCATTCCCCCGCGTTTCCGGCAGCTACTGGATTGAACTGTCGCCGGTGCTGGTGGCGGCCCAGAGCTTCTATCCGCAACAGCTGAATGTTGGTGAAGGTGGCATCCCCCGCATTACCGCGAACCTGGCCGATCTCGCCACCAATGCCGAAACCCAGATCCTGCGGGAATCGCTGAACAATCCTGACCTGCGCATCATCGCCACCGTAACCGAGAGCTTCTATCGTCTGGTCGCCCGCAAATCCGCTGGCATCAACACGCTTGCCGATTTGAAAGGCAAACGCGTGATGCTGCCGCGCAATACCTCCGCCAATTTCTATCTCGTTGCCATGCTGGCCACGGTGGGATTGACGGAAGAAGACGTAACGATTGTGTCGTTGCCACCGGATGCAGGCGAAGTGCTCGGCATGACCAAGATGTCGGATGC
>CAISOD010000102.1 GCA_903887045.1 uncultured Gammaproteobacteria bacterium
ACGGCGGAATACACCGGGTTTTCCCCACGGAAACTCCACTTGTCGACGTTGGCGCCGGCTTCGATCAGGTACTTGGCGGTATCGAAATGCAAATTCATGATGGCGAGATTGAGTGGCGTCACATTCTCCACATCGCCGGTGTCGATATCGGCACCGGCCTCCACCAGCAGACGTGTGCAGTCGAGGCAGCCTTCACGGGCAGCATAGGCAAGCGCGGTAAAGCCACCGGCCGGGCGCCACTGGAAACGGCGTTCGGCACTGATCTGGCGATCGCGTTCGTTGGGAATCGAACGTGAGTTGGCATCGCCGCCGGCGTGCAACAACAGCTCCAGCATTTGTGGCTGCGACTGTGCCGCTGCCCAGATCACCGCGTTCTGGCCCTGCCATTGTTCAGTAGCGTTGATGTTGGCGCCGTGTTGCAGCAACAGCTGTGCAGCCGCCACATTATTGGAGCGGGCGACAACCATCAGTGCGGTCTGGCCATCGGTATTCGGCGATTCCGGGTCGGCACCGGCGTCGAGCAGCGCTTCGAGCAATTTGGCATTGCCTAGCAGCGCTGCTTCCACCATCACACTGGCACCGTAGTTGTTTTTCGCATTCACGTTGGCGCCGGCCTTGATCAGCTGGTTCACCAGTGCCAGATCACCGCCGTGCACCGCCCAGTGCAGCGGCGTAGTGCCGTTGGCTTCCGGCTCGTTGACATCAGCACCGTCTTTGACGAGTTCGAGTGCAAGCGCCTGATTGCCGGCGCGGATACTGTCGATCAGCGACGAGGCCAAGGTGAATGGCGCGGCCGTAATTGCAACAACGCCAAGAGCGAAAGCGAAACGTTTCATCGGGAGCATTCTCGTGTCGGTCAAACCGCCTCGATGGGGCCGGTACTGTCGCCGTGGGTTTCCACCGGCGCACCAGCGCGTTGCAGCAGGGTCAGCAGCAGGTTGGCCAGCGGCGGGGCGTCATCGAACTTGATGTGCTGGTTGCCTTTGATGGTGCCAGCACCACCGCCGAGTACAACTGCGGGCAATGGATAGTGATCGTGGTTGTTGCTGTTCGACATGTTGGAGCCGTACAACAGTATGGCGTTGTCGAGCAGCGAATTTTCGCCATCAGGAATTTTTGCCAGCTTGTCCATGAAGCGCGCAATCACCGAGCTGTGCCAGGTTTGCAGTTGCGACAGTTTGGTGAGGTTGGCCTGGGTGTTGTTGTGATGCGACAGCGGATGGAATGCATCCGGAATGCCGATGTGGGTATAGGCCTGGTTGCTGACTTCCGCAGCCATCATGAACGACACCACGCGGGTCATGTTGGCCTGGTAGGCCAGCGTGATCATGTCGAACATCAGATTGATACGTTCATCGAAATCGGGAATGCCAACCGGCAGCTCCGGCAGTTCGTAACGCGACATGTCGCGCTCCTTCAGGTTCTGCACCCGGCGTTCAATTTCGCGCACGCTGTCGAGATAGTTGTCGAGCATCGCAATATCGGCCGCACCAAGTCCGCGTTTGAGCGTGCTGGTTTCTTCCCGCACCATGTCGAGCAGGCTCTTGTAGTCATTGGCGATCAGCGCCCGCTCCTGGTCGTTGCTGCCTTCACCAAACAGTTTGGCGAAGAATTTCTTTGAACTGAATTCCATCGGCAGCGGCGATGTCGGGCTGCTGAATGAAATGGTGTTGCCGATGCTGCAGCCGTAGGTGCCGTCGCAGGCAGCACTGCCGCCTTTCTCTTCAGTGGCGACTTCTATCGATGGCAGCGCGGTGTCCTGCCCGATCATTTTGGCGGCCACCTGGTCGGCGCTGATGCCGATGAACGGCGCGTTGCTGCGGCGTGGTGGTGTGCAGGTGAGCCAGGTGCCGGGTGTGATTGCATGCACGGCCGAGCTGCGCGCGGGTTTGTTGTCGAGGCCGGAAACGACGGTGACATGGTTGCGAAACGGCTCGAACGGTTTGAGGATGGGTTTGAAGTCGAAGTCGGCGCCCACGGTGTCCGGTGTCCAGTCTTTCATGATGGCGCCGTGCGGCAGGTAGAAGAACCCCATGCGGGCTTTGGGTGCAGCAGCAGTCTGCGCCAGCGCAGTGGCAGCCGGTACCATCGCATCGAGGAAGGGCAGGCCTACGCCGTAGCCGAGGCCACGCAACATCGCTCTGCGCGAAATATGCTTTTTGGTAAGGAACATGGTTCTACTCCCTTCGCTGGTTGGAGCGGCTATTCACTGTCTGACTTATTCAATGACTCACTGAAGGACAAGGCATCGCCTGCTGCAGATGCTTCCGCCGGCAATGACTTCATCCGGAAGGCGTCGCTGGCGATGATGCCCTGTACCAAAGCAGCGAAGCGGTAATCCTGCCCGGCTGCCTGCTTGACGATGCTGCGCACCGTGGGCATGTCGAAGTATTCGACATTGCGGCCCAGTGCAAAGGTCATCAGTTTTTCCGTCATCGCCTGCACGAACTGTTCAGGGCGATCCATCAACGCCTTGCTTACATCGACCGGACCGTTCACCGGTTGGCCGCTGACCAGTCGGCCCTGTGCATCAATCGGTGCATGGGCTTCGCGGTCGATGTCGCGCCACTGGCCGATAGCATTGAAGTTTTCCAGCGCGAGGCCCATGGGATCGATAACGCCGTGACATTGGTTGCATGAGGGCTGCGCACGATGCTCTTCCAGCCGCAGGCGCACGGTTTTTGCGGGTTCGCCTGGGGCGCGGTTGTCGAGATTGACTTCAACACCCGGTGGTGGCGCGGCCGGAGGCGTACCAATCAGGGTTTCCAGAATATAAGCGCCGCGCAATACCGGCGAGGTGCGGTTAGGGTACGAGGTCAGCAGCAGGAGGCCGCCTTTGCCGAGCAGACCGTGACGACGATCATCGGCGAGATCAACGCGACGGAACTGTGAGCCACGCACATCGCTGATGCCGTAGTGGCGCGCGAGGCGCTCGTTGAGGTAACTGTGTTGTGCCGTCAACAAGTCGAGCACGGAGCTGTCGGTGCGCAGAATGCTGTCGACGAACAACTCCAGCTCTTGCTTGAAGTCGGCGCGCAGGTCTTTGTCGAAATCGGGGAACAGGCGCGGGTCGGGATCGATGGCGTCGATGTCTTCCACCTTCAGCCACTGGAAGGCGAAGTTGTGCGTCAGCGATTCGGCGCGTGCGTCGGCCAGCATGCGAGTGACTTGTGCCTGCAACACGTCGGCCTGGTGCAGTGTGCCTTGTTCGGCCAGGGCGAGCAGTTCGGCATCAGGCCCACGGCTCCACAGGAAGTAGGACATGCGTGAAGCCAGTTCCAGATCGCTGACCGGAAATGGCTGGCCCGGTTTGGCATCGTCTGGCAGCGGCTCGGCGCGATAGAGGAATTTGGTGGACGACAACATGGCCATCAGCGCTTTCTGCATTCCCGTTTCGAAACCGCCTTGCTCCATGCCGTTGTCGAAGAATGCCAGCAGCGGTGTGATATCGCTGGCGTCTACCGGGCGACGGAACGCCTGCCGCGCCAAGGTGCGCAGTATCTGCTCGGCACAGGCGCGCTGTTCGCTGGCAACAGTGGGGTAACAGGAAAAGATTTTGGCCCGGCTTGGCACATCCGGCAGTCCGGCGGGATTCAGTGGACCAAAGGCCTTGAAGGCGACGACGACCGGGATGTTGTCCATGCCTTCACCCGGGCTCAGATGATCGATGGTGCGATCGGATTCGGCGAAGGTACGCGCGACAAAACTGACACCGATATTGTGGGTACCTGCCGTAACCGGGATTGCAATGTTGGCAAAGCGGTTCTGGATTTCGGTAATGGCCGGTGTTTGCGCACGATCAACGGCTTCTTCATCAGCCTTGCCGCCAAGCGTGGCGGA
>CAISOD010000103.1 GCA_903887045.1 uncultured Gammaproteobacteria bacterium
TGAGCCCGGACGACCGCGGCTGCCAGCAACTGCTGATCAATGAACTACAGCAACTCGGTTTCATTATCGAGCTGATGCCGTTTGGTGCCGTCAGCAATTTCTGGGCGCGGCGTGGTTCCACCGGACCGGTGTTGTGTTTTGCCGGCCATACCGACGTAGTACCCGCCGGCAACAACAGCGATTGGCACAGCGACCCATTCATACCAACAGTACGTGATGGGAAGTTGTACGGGCGCGGCGCCGCCGACATGAAAGGCTCGCTGGCGGCCATGGTGACAGCATGCAAACAGTTCATATCCGCGCATCCCGACCACCACGGCTCCATCGCCTTTCTGATCACCAGCGACGAAGAAAGTATCGCCATTGATGGCACCCGCCGAGTGATTGAAACGCTGGAAGCTCGCAGCGAAAAGATCAACTGGTGTGTAGTGGGCGAACCTTCCAGCACCACACTCACGGGCGACGTGATACGCAATGGCCGCCGGGGTTCCTTGAATGGGCTCCTGCAAGTCAACGGCCAGCTGGGCCATGTGGCCTACCCCCACCTGGCGCGCAATCCGATTCACGGTTTTCTGCCTGCACTGGCGGAACTGGCGGCGGTTGAATGGGATCGTGGCAACAGTTATTTCCCGCCAACCAGCTTCCAGATATCAAATATCAACGCTGGCACCGGCGCCAACAACGTGATTCCGGCCAGCATGAACGTGCTGTTCAACTTCCGCTTCAGTACCGAAGTAACAGCCGATGAACTCAAGCTCCGCACCGAAGCCATCTTCGACAAGCACTACACCGACTACCAACTCGACTGGCAGTTGAGCGGCAATCCCTTCCTGACGCCGGAAGGTGCATTGGTGGCAGCGACTCGCGCAGCTGTGCAGGAAGTGATGGCGATTACGCCTGAGCTGTCGACCGGCGGCGGTACCAGCGATGGCCGCTTCATCGCGCCTACCGGCGCCGAAGTGGTCGAAATCGGCCCGGTCAACGCCACCATCCACAAGATCAACGAATGCATCGAGCTGGTTGAGCTCGACCGCCTCGAAGCCATCTATCAGCGCATATTGGCCAGGCTGCTGTTGACGTAAACCGCGAACGCCGCCGGTTGCTCACCTATCCATAGCGTGGGTGCCGGCAGCTCGGGCGGCAGTTTGCCATCGGGCCGCTTCAGCACCACGCGATAGCGCGCCACTCTCAGCGCTACCTCCAACAACGATCCCAGATCCTGTTCACTGCCAAGCAGGCGATGGAGCAAGGCCATGTCCTTCTTGACCTTGGCGCTTTTGTCGCGCGGCGGGAACATCGGATCGAGGTAGACCACGTCGGGCGCCGCGTGCTCACCGCGCTCGACGGCAGCCAGCCAACTGCGGGCATCGATGTGGCATAACTGCAGGCGTTGCAGTACGCCAAGGAACTCCCCCTCGGCCTGCACCAGACCACGTGCCAGACCATCGGCCAGCAGTGCATGCATTACTGGGTGTTGTTCCAGCATCGTCACATCGCAGCCGAGATGAGCCAGCACCAATGCATCGCGACCAAGGCCGGCGGTGGCATCCACTACCTGCAGTCGAAGACCGGCGGCAACTTTGTCGAGCCCCACTGCCTTGCCAACACCCTGGCGCTTGCCAGTGGTCTTCAGGCGGTAATGCAGGTCGGTGGCCAGAAAATCAACACGGGTGGCAGCGGCGCGCTCAACCGGATCGCGCAGGCCAAGACCGTGCTCATCGACGCTCAATAACAGACCTGCACTGGCAAGGTTTTCGTCAATACTTACAACA
>CAISOD010000104.1 GCA_903887045.1 uncultured Gammaproteobacteria bacterium
TGTGCCGGCACCCGGCGCTGATCCGGCGCACATTGCAGCATTGCCACGCGCCGGTTTCACCGCGATGACACTGGCCGGCAATCACATCGCCGATTGTGGTGCTGCCGGCATCGCCGACACCGTGAACGGCTTGCAGCAAGCCGGCCTTGCCTATACCGGGGCCGGAGCTGATCTGACGAGTGCACGCTCACCCTGCGTGATTGAAGCGGCCGCCGGCCACCGGCTTGGTGTGCTCAGTTACAACTGCGTAGGACCCGCTGCTGCGTGGGCCGCAATCGACAAGGCCGGTTGCAGCTATCTGCCGGTTGCCACTGCCGACGATGCGCCCATTGCACCTGCCGCAACCTTCACCTTGCCACTGCCAGACGCGGTCACGTTCCTCCGCGACGATATCGCCGCTTTGCGCCAACACGCACAGTTGATCGTGGTGGCGCTGCACAAAGGCACCGTGCACACCCCCGCGCGCATCGAGCCCTATGAACGCGAACTGGCGTACATGGCGATAGATGCCGGTGCCGACATCGTGATCAGCCATCATGCCCACATCGTGCGCGGCATCGAAATCTACCGTGGCAAGACCATCTACCACGGCCTCGGCAATGGCTGCGTGGTCACCCATGCGCTGGCACCGGACCAGCAGCATCCGGCGCGCGCGGCCTGGGCACAACGTCGCAAACTCTTGTTTGGTTTCGAGCCGGACCCGGCCTTCACGCTGGCACCTTTCCACCCGCAGGCAGTGAACGGTTTCATGGCGCGCATTGAGTGGCGCCCCGATGGCGGGCTCGACTGCGGCATTGTGCCGCTCACTGTGGATGCGCCCGGCCGGCCGCGGCTGGCGGTGGGCGACGAAGTACGCCGCGTCTGCGACTATCTGCAGCAGATCACCCTGGCGGCCGGGCTGCCGGCTCTGAATCTGGACATACGTTCTGCTATGGTGGCCATCCTATGAGTACTCCGCATTCCAACTTCTATCGAGCCCTGGTGATTATCGGTGGTACAGCACTTGTCGCTGCCATGGGCATCGACGTGCTGGCCGTGCTGGGTCGTCATACCGGCATTCCGCTGTTGGGTTCCATTGAACTGGTGCAAGTGCTGGTGGCCATCGCCGGTGCCATGGCGCTCATCCTTGCCACTCTCAACGACCGTCATGCCGTCGTGCGCATCGTACTTGCGCGTCTCAGCGGCACCACGGCTACGCTGGTCAAACGTATCGACTCCTTTGCCATGGCAGTGTTCTTTCTGGCGCTGGCCTGCGGCTCGGCATGGATACTGCGCGAGTTATGGAGCAGTCACGAAGAAACCGAGTTGTGGTTGCTGCCCTACCGACCGCTGCGACTTATGGTGGTGCTGGTGCTGTTCACTACCACTGGCCTGGTACTGCGCAAAGTATGGCAAGGTGGTGACAAATGATGGCGACGCCGGAAACCGGACTCATAGGCATCGTCGTGCTGTTGCTGCTGTTGCTGCTCGGTGTGCCTATCGGCGGCGCGTTGGGACTGGTCGGCCTCGGTGGCCTCACGCTGATACTCGGGTTTGAACCGGCGCTGTTCAAGGCCGGTGACCTGGTACTGGAAACCCTCACCCGTTATGAACTCGGCACGCTGCCGCTGTTCATGCTGATGGCGCATCTGTGCTTTTCGTCCGATGCCAGCCGCGACTTGTTCGATGCAGCAGCGCGCTGGATCGGCCATCGCCGCGGCGGTCTTGCACTGGCATCGGTGGCAGGCTGTGCCGGCTTCGGTGCCATCAACGGTTCCAGTCTCGCTACCGCAGCCACCATCGGCCTGGTGGCGATCCCGGAAATGCGTCGCCACGGTTATTCCGACGCACTCGCCACCGGCTCGGTCGCTGCCGGCGGCACCCTCGGCCAGATGATTCCGCCTTCGGGTGCGCTGATTGTGTTCGGCATCATTGCCCAGCAATCGATCGGCACGCTGTTCACCGCTGCCATCGTGCCGGGCTTGTCACAAGCACTGCTGTACATGGTGGTGATCTCGCTGCTGGTGCGCTGGCGGCCTTCGCTGGCGCCGCAGACAGCAAAAGCCGATTGGCCCTCACGCTGGCAGGCGCTCGGCAAGGTCGTCGACATCCTCATACTGATGTTGGTCGTGATCGGCGGCATCGTGTTCGGTTTGTTCACACCGTCGGAAGCAGCCTCGGTTGGCGCCGCCGGCGCACTCGGCATCAGTCTCTGGCGCCGCCGTCTGTCATGGAGCGTGCTCTACCATTCGCTGGAAGAAACCCTGAAGACCAGTGGCCTCATCTATGTGGTCATTGTCGGCACGCTGATTTTCTCGGTCTTCATCAGCATCACCGGGCTTGCCACTGCAGCCGGCGCGCTGATCACCGACTTCGAAGGCGGCCGCACGCTGACCGTCATGCTGATGGCGATATTCCTGCTGGTGCTGGGCTCGCTGCTGGATGGGCTGGCGCTGATCCTGATCGCCACGCCCATCCTGCTGCCGGTGACTGTCGCCATGGGGCTGTCGCCGATCTGGTTCGGCATCTTCATCGTGCGCGCGGCCGAAATTGGTTTCATCCATCCGCCGATGGGCATGAACCTGTATGTGATCCAGGGCATTGCGCCCGATGTGCCGCTGAGCCGCATCTTCCGCGGCGTGCTGCCCTTCCTTGCTGCCGATTTCCTGCATCTGTTGTTGTTGATCCTGTTTCCGGCACTGGTGCTGGCACTGCCGGGTTGGATGGCATGAGCCACGCACTTTTCACTACGCTGGCAACAACGCTGGCCGATCCACTGGCACAGTGCCGAACTGCTGCCCAGCCGCTTGGCTACGTTGGTTTGGATATTCCGCTGGATCTGCTGCATGCCAGCGGGCGGCCTTTCTGCCACCTGCCGTGGCAGCGCAACCGCCCTACTCCGCTGGCGGATCGCTGGCTGGAATCCGCCTTTCCGGGCTGGGCGCGTTCGCTGGTAGAAGATTGGCTCAACGGTGGCTTCGACATGTTCGACGCAGTGGTTTTCACCCGCGGTGACGATGCAGCCCAGCGGCTCTACTACTATCTGTGTGAACTGCGCCGGCGCGGCATTGCCGGCGGACCCGAACCACTGATCTTCGATGTGGCGACGATTCGCCGCGCCACCAGTGTCACCCACTGTGAACGCGCCATCCGCAGTTTGCTCGCGCGGTTTGGTGTTGATGAAAGCGCCTTGCTTGACGGCATTACACGAGCCAATCGTCAGCGCTCAATGTTCGCGCAACTTGCTGCCACCCGCAGCGCTGCAGGCCATATCTACGAGAACATTGCGCGGGCATCGCTGTTCCGCGACCTGCTGCCGGTGCTCGACGGTATAGCACTCACTGCCGTTGCGCCGTCTCGCCGCTTGTTGCTGGCGGGCTCGGTCCCACCAGACGATCTGCTGCATCGCGCGGTCGAAACCACAGGCTGGAACGTGGTGGGTGAGTCGCATCAGTTGACACTTGCCCGCCACGGTGCGCCGCTGCTGGACTATGACCGCAGTCCAGTCACTGCGCTGGCGCAACACTGCAATGCCGCCAGCGGTGGCTCGCGTGACTTTGCTGATCGCGCTGCCGGCCTCGTCTCTGCCGCCCACCAAGCCGCTGCCGACGCGGTGGTGCTGTGGCTCACCGAAGAAGACGAAGCACTGGCCTGGCACGTGGCGCGCCAACGTGCTGCGCTGACGCAGGCTGCAATGCCGCATCTGGTGCTGACGCGCCGGCGCTGGGACGGCAGTGACAATGCAGCCGCAGAGATCTGCCGCTTTTTGCAGGAGTTACCCGCATGAAACCTTTGCACGGCCATCGCGTCGCCCTCGTTGCCATCGAACCCGACCGCGCCCTGTTGCGCTATCTGCACTCACTTGGCGCCGAGTTGATTGGCATGCCGGCATCGACAGCTGAGCTGGCGAATGTGTCCTTCCTTGTCGACGGTGTTGGTTTGCCGCAGCTGAAAGTGCTTGGTTGGTCACGCACAGCAATTGAAGCAGTGAATCCCCGCCTGGTGCATGTCTCGGTATCACCCTTCGGAAGTCACGGCCCACTGGCAACACTGCAAGGCAGCGAACTGGTGGCTTCGGCCATGAGCGGCACGCTGCGGCTGACCGGTGAGCCAGATCGCCCGCCGGTAAAAGAAGCGCTCGATGCCTGTAGCTTTCATGCCGAGATGGTGGCGGCTGCCGGAGCGATGGCAGCGCACTTCGAACGTCAGCGCAGCGGATTGGGTCAGCACGTCGATGTGTCGGTGCAGGAAGTCGCCTTCAATCGCAATGTCAGCAGCATCCTCGTGTGGCAGTTCGATCAACGCAAACTGCACCGTGTTGGCGGCGCACTCAATTACGGCCGCGCCACCGTTCGCTGTATCTGGCCGCTGGCGGATGGCTGGTGTTTCCACTCGCTGATGACAGGCCGCTTTGGCGCACCGGCCAATCAGGGCTTGTCCGACTGGATGGATGCAGTGGGTGTCGACAACCCGCTGCGTGGCGTTGATTGGCTGCGCTACAACCGTTCCACCCTCGACCCGGCCTTGCGTGCGCAGTGGGAGCGTGCCATCGAAACATTCTTCCGCACCCGCACCAAGGCTGAGATTCGCACCGAAGGCAAACGCCGCGGCATCAATGCCTGCGCGGTGGCCGAACCTGCCGATGTATTGCACGACGCCCATCTACAGGCGCGCGACTTCTGGCACACGCACAATGGTTTGCAACGGCCGGGCCGCTTTGTCGCGATGCAAGCTGGCCCGCCAACTACACCAGGCACGCTGCCACGCGGCGGACGCGCCGGTCCGCTCTCCGGCGTCAAAGTGCTCGACTTCGCGTGGGCGCTGGTGGGATCCATCACCACCAAGACTCTCGGCGATCTCGGTGCCGACGTCATCAAGGTGGAAAGCCGCACACGGCCCTGTCTGTCGCGTATCGACGTACAGGTCTCGCAATCCACTGCCACCAGCTTCGACGACAAACCCTGGTTCGCCCATCTCAACAGTTCCAAACGCAGCCTGTCGCTCGACATGAAGAAGCCGGAAGCGATGGAAATTCTCGGACCGCTGATCGATTGGGCTGATGTCGTAGTCGAGAATTTTTCGCCGGGCACCATGGCGAAACTCGGACTGGATTACGCCTCACTCAGCAAACGCAATCCGGCGCTGGTGATGGTATCCGGCAGCGTCTACGGCCAAACCGGCCCGCTGGCGCAGGAGTGGGGTGTCGACGGCACCGGTGCTGCGTTATCAGGCCGCACCTTCCTCACTGGCTGGCCTGATCGCGATCCAGTAATTCCAGGCTCGGTGCCCTATGGCGATGTGATCGTGCCCTTTGTGATGGCCGCTTCAGTGGCTGCAGCGTTGGCGCAACGCACCGCGACAGGACAAGGTGCGCACATCGACGCCTCCATGTACGAGATCTGTGTGCAGCAGATGCACGACGCCATAGTTGCCGCCCAGTCAGGCACACCACCGCGCCGGCAAGGCAACGATGACCCGCACTGGTATCGCCAGGGCGTGTGGCCCACCGCCGGCAACGATCGTTACATCGCCATCTGTGTGCGCGACGCGGCGCAATGGCAAACCCTGTGCGCACTGGCAGGCAGTGAGGACATCGCCGCGTGGACCTCCACCCATAATGACTACGCCTTGATGGCCCAGCTGCAGGCAGCAGGTTTCGCCGCCGGGGTGGTGCAGGACATCGAAGACACCTTCGCCGACGCCGGCCTCAAGGCACGCGGCGCCTTGATGCAGCTGTCACATCCACACCTCGGCACCTTCGGCCACGTGCGCACCCCAATTGATTTTTCTGCTTCAACCGTAGAGCCATTCCGCGCGCCGGCACTGGGCGAGCACAATGAAGAAGTAGCGATTGAA
>CAISOD010000105.1 GCA_903887045.1 uncultured Gammaproteobacteria bacterium
GGCATTGTAGGGAGTATCGTGCGGATACAGTGGCGGAAAGCGGCGATCGGCACAGCTGCGGTAGAAGCTGCCCTGCAGTGCCGCCGGCAGTGTGCCTTCCACTTCGCAGTCGAGCACTTCTGCCTCGAAGCGCATGGGTGCAAAGAATTCACTGCCCTTTGTGGTGGTCATTCTCGTTCCCCATCGTTGGCATCACGAAATCGGCGTGGCCGGGGCCGCCTTCCGGCCAGCGCGCAGTCACTGTCTTCAAGCGGGTGTAGAAACGCACGCCGTCGGGACCATGCACGTGCAGCGGGCCGAACAGCGAGCGTTTCCAGCCACCAAAACTGTGGAAGGCCATCGGCACCGGGATTGGCACATTGATACCGACCATGCCGGTCTCCACCGCAGTGGCGAAGCGGCGAGCAGCACCGCCATCATGCGTGAAGATGGCGCTGCCGTTGCCGTACTCGTGTGCCGCGATCAGTGCCAGCGCGTCGTCCATGCTGCGTACCCGCACCAGCGCGAGTACCGGCCCGAAGATTTCTTCGCGGTACAAACGCATGGCAGGCTGCACATGGTCAAACAGGGTAGCGCCGACGAACCAGCCCTGCGCCGTACCTGCACCGCTCAGCGTGCGGCCGTCGCACACCAGCGTGGCACCCTCGGTGACGCCGTCGTCGATGTACTTTCTTACCCGCGCCGCATGCGCTTGGGTGATCAGTGGCCCGAAATGCGGCTCCGGTTGCAGCAGCCCGGGGCCTACGCGCAGTGTGGCGATGGCAGCGCGCAGCCGGTCGATCAACACATCGGCAATCGCATCGCCTACGCACACCGCGACTGATACCGCCATGCAGCGCTCACCAGCCGAACCAAACGCAGCGCCAAGCAGGGCGGCGCAAACCTGATCGGGGTCTGCATCCGGCAACACCACCAGATGATTCTTGGCGCCACCGAGTGCCTGCGCGCGGATGCCACGTGCACTGGCTCTGCGGTACACCGCCTCCGCTACCGGAGTCGAGCCGACAAAACTGACTGCCTGCACTTCAGGCGCATCAATCAGCGCCTCCACAGTGGCAGCGTCACCGTTCACTACATTGAACACCCCCGCCGGCGCGCCGGCTTCCGCCAGCAAGGCCGCCATCCGCAGTGCCACCGACGGATCGCGCTCTGACGGCTTCAGCACAAAGGTATTGCCGCAGGCCAGCGCCACCGGAAACATCCACAGTGGCACCATGGCCGGGAAATTGAACGGCGTGATGCCAACACACACGCCGACTGGCTGCTGCAGGCTGTAGCTGTCGACACCGGTGCCGGCATTGAGGCTGTGTTCACCTTTCAGCAGGTGGGGAATGCCACAGGCAAATTCCACCACTTCAATGCCGCGCTGCAGCTCGGCTCTGGCATCCGACAGCACCTTGCCGTGTTCACGGGTGATCAGACGCGCAAGTTCGTCGCCATGCTGTTGCAGCAAGTCGCGGAACCGAAACAGCACACGCGCGCGCTGCAGCGGCGTCTGTGCCGCCCACCCCGGCAGCGCGGCGGCAGCAGCCTGCACGGCGTGTTTCACTGTCGTTGCGTCGGCAAGCGCAACCTTCCCTTGCTGCTCGCCGGTAGCAGGATCGAACAGCAGCGTCACGCGACTGTCGCTGTCGGGTTGCTGGTAGCTGCCAATATGGTGTCCACAGGTATACATGCAGGTGCTCGGTGCAGTGCCGGATAGAGCCGCCAAGATAGTACGTGGAGGCGCAGGTGCCTAGTCTGCACCCCACGATCAAAGGGGTCAGAGTAACTTGAAAATCAACTTACTCTGACCCCGTTGACTCAGAGTCAATGTTCTGAGGCTGGATCCGGCCGTAGTCATTCGCCTGTTGGCTTTTGGGCAGATATGGACAAGGATGGCTACTGCTTGCAGATGCACTCAATCTGCTCGCATAACAAACTGGAGGGTTCCGGGCTTGCAGCAGGACTTTCTACAAGAAGTGTCATTCAAATAACGACAATAAATACTGAATCAGACAACGATAAATCAAAGGAAGAAACAATGAGAGCACCGAGCAGAAGAAGATTATTCGGCCTGTTGGGCCTTGCATCAGCTATAGCCGCGACAGTTGCAAGTGCACAGCTCCAGGCGCAAGACCAGCCGTCATCGATCGAGGAAATCGCCGTTACCGGCTCGCGCATCCGCGTGACCGGCATGCAGACCCCCACACCGGTTACTGCCTTGCTGGCCGAAGAGATGGAGCTGTTGTCTCCAGGTACCTTGATGGATCAATTGGACCAGCTGCCCCAGTTCGTCAACAACAACACGCTGCAAAATGCTGCTGGCTGGACCTCCACTGGTGGACAAGCCACTCTCAACCTGCGCGGCGTGGGAGGCAATCGCACACTGGTGCTGCTGGACGGGCGGCGGGTGGTTCCCTCGAATCGCTTGAGCACTGTCGATACCAGCATGTTTCCGCAAGCACTGATCCAGCGTACCGAGGTTGTCACAGGTGGTGCATCGGCTGCGTACGGTTCAGATGCAATCAGCGGTGTCGTCAATTTCATTCTCGATACGGATTTCGAGGGGCTGACAGCGAACGCACAGGGAAGCATGAGCCAGCTTGGAGACCGTGGCACCACCAGGCTCTCGCTGGCCGGTGGATTCCCCTTGGGTGAGAGTGCCCATGTAATCATGGGTGCCGAATACTACGACGCCGGGGCCATCAACAGTTACGAAGATCGTGACTGGTACGACGCGTGGGGTGACATCAACTACGGTGCGACACGTGGCGTTCCCAACAGGACGCCTCAGCGAGTGCGCGTACCCAATGTATTTTCACGGGAATACACCCTTGGTGGTTTGATAATTTCTTCTCCCTTGGCCGGAACCCAATTTCTGGACAACGGCACCCCGGCTCCATTCGTCAATGGCGACTTGTTGGACGCAACTGCCACGACCGCACAGAGAGCCGGACGAGTCGCCGGGTCGCAGGCAGGTGGCAATCCCAGCGGTGGCCAGATTGCCCGCGTTGACCAGGTGCTGGCCCCCATTGAACGCGGAAACTTTTTCAGTCACGTAAAGTTCGACCTGAGCGACAACACCGAGCTGTCTTTGCAGGGTATGTACGGCAGGGGCAAGGTTACAGCCCGCAAGTCCGGCTACATATTCAGCCGTGCCCTTGATGAGATAACGATATACCGGGACAACGCCTTCCTGCCGGAAGAGCTTCGTACCCGCATGACACAGGGCAACGTACAGTCATTCGTGATGCACAAGCAGGTATCACCCGATGATCTGCTGAACAATTCCGTCAATGGCGCGCCGCAGACAACCACCATGTTTTCACTTACCGGTGCAATTGACAGCGAGTTCACCATCAACGACCGCGTCTGGAACTGGTCTGCCTACTATCAATACGGCGAATCCCTGCGGCATCTGAAATTGTATGGCCACCGCAACGACCGCACGTACAGGGCAATTGACTCCATCAAGCATCCGGTGACCGGCAATATCGTCTGCCGTTCGACACTTTCCGAACCCAATGACGGCTGCGTTCCGCTCAACATGTTCGGGCGAAACAACGAATCCGCGGCCGCCCGCGACTGGGTGCATGGTGTGGCCTTTACCGATACCGAAGTATCCCAACATGCAGCAGAGTTTCTGGTGACCGGCTCTCCGCTGACGATTTGGGCCGGTGATGTATCGCTGGCGGCCGGTGTGAGTTATCGCAAGGATTTTCTGGATCAAATTGGTTGTGATGTTGGCGGTTGCCCGATACCCCTTGTCGGGCAGGGACCTGTTCGTACGCCTGTTGATGCCAGCGGCAATCCAATCTATCGCGGCCTCCCGCCATCTTTGGTAGGACGCCAGATCATGGAATTGACCACCGGGGCAAAAATAGTCGGCGGCTACGACGTCAAGGAAGCGTTTGCAGAATTCCAGATCCCGCTGCTGCGCGAGGTGCCCTTCGCCAACTCTGTCGACATGAACCTGGCTGCCCGTTATGCCGACTATCAGGGCAGCGGTGGCATTTGGGCGTGGAAGGCCGGCCTCGATTGGCAAATCGTTGACGATCTGCGATTCCGCATCACCCGTTCGCGGGATGTTCGCGCAGCCAGTCTGGCAGAACGCTACGATCAGAGCACCGGTGGAGCCAACGTCACCGACCCGTTCCTGAACGATGCCGTGTATATCGTCAGCACCATGCAGGGCGGCAATCCAAACGTGTTGCCTGAATTTGCCGATACGCTGACTTATGGCGCGGTATACCAGCCTTCATGGTTGCCCGATTTTTCTGCATCGGTAGACATGTATGACATCCAGCTTACCGATGCAATCTCGCTGCTGGGCCTGGCGGACATCGTCAATGAGTGTTTCCGCATAAAAGCCTTCTGCGACATGATCAACAGGGATTCCAGTGGCCTGATCCAGACGGTGCGCAACATCTACATCAACATAGATCAAACCCGCACCACAGGCATGGACGTCGAACTGCAATACCGTCAACCGATCAAGCTGTTCGGTGGAGATGAAAACCTCAGACTGCGCGCGATTGGCAGCCACCTGTCGGAGGCATCACTCACGCCTTATACCGGCGGAAAAATCGACTCCGTCGGCGTGCTTAATCTCGCAGATTGGCAAGTGATGCTGTCGGCCACTTACATAAGGGGGCCGCTGTCTGTCTCGTGGACAGAGAACTGGAGGAGTTCGGTGAAAAGAGATCGCCTCTGGGTTACCGGCATTGACGTCGACAACAACATGATTGCGTCGCAATCGATGTCAAATCTGCGAGCGACCTACGCGCTGGATCGGGCGGAGGGCTCCTACTCGTTCTACGGCATGGTCACCAACGTGTTCGACCGCAATCCCTCACGGGTGATGGGCTTGAACAACATCTGGGGTGATATCGGCCGCGAATATACGGTAGGCGTCAATTACAGTTTCTGATCTGCATGCAATTGGCAGTACGGATGTTGGATATCGCTGGCGCCCCACGTGGGCGCCAGTGTAATCATCAGTTGCTGGCGTCGGTGTGATCGCAGTGCGCGTGTAAATTCACGAGCACTGAAGACCTGGCGCCGTTGGGATTTCGTCCGGGCTTTTCGATCCTCAGAACGGATACTTCGGCGGCGTGTCCTTGATGGTCACCCACTGCCAGCTCATGTATTCGTCAATGTCAGCCGGGCCGCCGACTGCGGCGCCTGCACCGGCCACACCCGGCCCACCGAACGGATTGTTGCCGTCGTCGTTTACCGTCTGGTCGTTTATATGCACCATGCCGGCCGTCAGGCGATCGGTGATGCGCATGGCACGCCCTACATCGCGCGAGATGACGGCCGCCGCCAGAGCGCCCTCGTGGCGGTTGGCCAGCTCGATGGCTTCTTCGTCGGTGCTGAAGGTGATGATGTTGGCAACCGGACCGAAAGTCTCTTC
Organism: uncultured Gammaproteobacteria bacterium; assembly: GCA_903887045.1. Classification (GTDB taxonomy): domain Bacteria; phylum Pseudomonadota; class Gammaproteobacteria; order Pseudomonadales; family Pseudohongiellaceae; genus CAILUG01. Next base: position 5,399 of record CAISOD010000105.1, read on the forward strand.
GTCGAAGGCCCGCATGCCGGGTTTGACGCCCGACAGCACGGTGGCTTCGTGGAACAGGTTGGTGCTGTTGCCGCCGGCCTCGATCTTGGCGCCCGCTTTCACCGAGTCGGCAACAATGCCTTTCACGCGATTCAGCTGCTTCTCGCTGATCACCGGACCCAGCGCTACCCGACCCGACGCGCCGTCGCCCACCGGCAAGTGGCTCGCACGTTCCGCGAGTTTACGTGTGAACTCAGCGGCGATGTCGGCCTGCACAAACATGCGGCTCGAGGCCATGCAGATCTGACCCTGGTGCAGGAACGCACCCCAGGCGGCGTTATTCACAGCGGCGTCCATGTCGGCGTCGTTGAGCACGATCAGCGCGTTGTTGCCGCCCAGTTCAAGCGAGACTTTCTTGAGCGTACGGCCTGCAAGTTCCGCCACACGCCGGCCGACCGCCGTCGAGCCGGTGAACTGGATCATGTTGACGTTCTTGGACAGACAGAGTGCTTCGCCCGCCACCGCATCACCGGCGAACACATGCAGCACGCCTGCCGGCAGCCCGGCTTCTTCGAACGCGCGCGCGATGGCGTAACCGCCCGACAGTGGCGTTTGCGGATCGGTTTTCAGGATCACCGTGTTACCGGTGGCCAGGGCCGGCGCTACTGCGCGGATCGACAGGATCAGCGGAAAGTTGAAGGGCGAGATGATGCCGACCACTCCGCGTGGTATGCGGCGGGCGTAGCTCAGGCGGCCCGGCGGGTTCGACAACACTTCACCGCGGGATGCGGTGGCGAGGCCCGCTGCATGGTGCAGCAGCGCCACGGTCTCACGCACTTCATGCTGGCCCTTCGGGATAATGCCGCCAGTCTCGCGCGCGACGACCAGCGCGAGGGCGTCGAAGTCGGCTTCGAGCAGCGCTGCAGCGCGACGCAGGATCGCGGCGCGATCGCGCCCGTTCATCGCGGCCCAGGCCGGTTGCGCCGCTGCTGCGATGGCAGCGCTGCGTTCGCTATCGGCAGCATCGGCGAAACCGACATTCCACAGTGTGTTGCCGGTGGCCGCTTCCGGGATATCGCGCGTACCGCCCGTAGTGGTGGTCCAGCTGCCATTGAATATCTTGCCGGCCCAACGGCCATCGCCCAACAACTTTCCCAGATTCTCGTAGCTCATCTTTGTGCCTCCTGTTTGGATGCCCAAATAGTACGCTACGACAGTGCTCAGGCACTACCCGACGACGACCACAAGCGCGAGCGTGCAATCGGCGGTCCTACGCAGAACGCGTTGATCGACTGGATCTGGTTGAAACGCCGTTGCGGGCAGGTTAGGTTCTGCGGGCCGAAAATTTTCGAACCAGGCTTCCCATGCGCGCTCTCCAGGATCAGGTAATCCTCATCACCGGCAGTACCGATGGCCTTGGCCGGCTGGTTGCCACCCATCTCGCGCAGCAGGGCGCCACTGTGTTGATGCACGGCCGTGATCCCGCGAAGGGCGCCGAGGTTCTGCGCGAGATTGTCCAGGCTACGCAAAATCCGCGTGTGCGCTATTACAACGCCGACCTTGCCTCACTGCAGGAGGTGCGTGATCTGGCACTGCGCATCCGGCTGAATCAACCGCGGCTGGACGTCGTGGTGAACAATGCCGGTATCGGTCCGGTGGCGCCCGGATTGCCGCGCCGCTTGAGTGCCGACGGTTACGAATTGCTGTTTGCCGTGAACTACCTGGCCGGCTTCCTGCTTGCGCGCGAGTTGCTGCCACTGCTGCAGCACAGCGCACCGGCGCGCATCATCAACGTAGCGTCGATTGGCCAGCAAACGCTCGACTTCGACGATCTGCAGCTTGACCACAACTATGACGATGCGCGCGCCTATCGCCAGAGCAAGCTGGCGCAGATACTTGACACCTTTACGCTGGCAGAGGCGCTCGCCGGCAGCGGGGTGACGGTGAATTGCCTGCATCCTGCCACCTTGATGGCCACCAAGATGGTGAGCGAAGGCAGCGGCTACTTCCCTGGCGCCAAGACCACTACCGAACAGGGCGCAGAAGCGCTGGAGCGACTCATCTGTGCGCCGGAACTGCAGCGCAGCACCGGCCTTTATTACGATGGTGTCCGCGAGGCGCAGGCCAATGAACAGGCCTACGATGCAACAGCGCGCCAGCGATTGCTGGAGATCAGCAACAGACTTTGCAACATCACTTGAGGCGATGCCCTGACTAGGAGGGGAACCATGAACCGTTTCGAACAAGCCGTATATCACTGTATGGACGCTGTTGAAGATTTGCTGCGCAAGACCGCAAATCCGCTGCACCGCGCCATCCTGCTGAATTTCCGCCGCCACGTGCATCTCGAAGGGTCGGGCCAGTTCGAGGTCATTTCCGCACCAGACATGATGGTAGATGAGCCGGTCTATCGGGTGTCATGGGGCGCCAACCCGGTGGTGGTGCGCGGCAAACAGGCTGTCGTCGCGTTCTATAACAGCGTGGGTGAGCAGGTGCTGTGGAATTCCGATGACTGCATCGCCGTCAATGACTGGGGCATCGCCGACGAGCTGAC
>CAISOD010000106.1 GCA_903887045.1 uncultured Gammaproteobacteria bacterium
AGTGCGGCTGCCGATTCCCGAAACCAAGCTGGCCTTCCTCGACCTGCCCACAGCGCTTCATACCGATGACACCAACGCGCCGGCACTGGCGGTGGAATTGGTAAGCAGCATGGGCGCCAGCGAATACCGCTGGCAGGGTGAGCTGCGACGCACCGAGGGCGTGCTCGATACCCGCACCCGCGTGCTCTACAGCGTGGTGCAGGTGAAAGATCCCTATGGCCTCAACAGTGCCGAAGCGGTGGAACCCTTGCGTATCGGCACCTATGTCAGCGCTGCCATTGGCGGCCGCGAACTCCAGGGCGTCTACGTGTTGCCACGGCATACGCTGCAGGCGGGTGACATTGTGTGGGTGGCCGATCAGGAGAGCCGCTTGCGTGGCCGCCAGGTCAAGATCGTTACCGTCAACGGCGACGAAGCCTATGTCAGCGAAGGGTTCCAGCCCGGCGATCGTCTGGTGATCACCCGCTTGGAAAACCCGCTCGGCGGCATGGCGGTGCAGACTTCCGCCCAGTACGCGCCAATCAACTGAGGACTTGCTGATGAACGCGCCCACTTCGCACAAAGGCATCATCGCGTGGTTCGCCGAGAATTCGGTGGCTGCCAACTTGCTCATGCTGCTCGTGATTGGTGCAGGGCTTTTCTCGCTCTCCACCATCACCAAGAAGACCATGCCGGACATCGACCGTCCCGTGATCCAGGTACGCATTGCCTATCCCGGCGCGTCGCCGGCTGATGTGGAAAGCGGCATCCTGCTGCAGGTCGAGAAGGCGGTTGACGATGTCGACGGCATTACCCGTGTCAGTTCGGTTGCGTCGGAAGGATCTGGCTCGGTCAATATCGAAGTCGACGAGTCCTTCGATATCAACGACGTGCTCAACAACGTCAAGGTGCGGGTCGATGGCATTCTCACGTTTCCGGTAGACGCCGAACCGCCCATCGTCTCGCGCAACGTGGTGCGCAGCGACGCCCTGCGGCTGGAGGTGTTCGGCGACATGGACCCGGTGAGCCAGAAAGAACTGGCACAACAGATTCGCGATGAACTGCTGCTGTTGCCGAACGTCACCAGCGTGACCTTGTCAGGTGCCCGCGCCTACGAGATCGCCATCGAAGTACCGGAAGATACCTTGCTCAAATACGGCCTCAGTCTCGACCAGGTGGCACAGCGCATCCGCCAGTCCTCACTCGACCTGCCGGCCGGCTCGCTGGAAACCGATGGTGGTGAGATTCTGGTGCGCACGCAGTCGATGGCCTACAACTACCAGGATTTCGACCGCATCGTGCTACTGACGACTACCGACGGCACTTTGTTGACACTCGGCGACATCGCCACTATCCGCGACGGCTTTGAAGACAGCGAAAGTTACGCGCGTTTTGACGGCAAACCCACCATCAGTCTCAACGTGCAGATCACCGGCAACCAGAACCTGCTGCAGGTGACGGATACCGTGAAGGAATATGTGGCAGAGAAGAAACCCACCTTGCCGCAGGGCGTCAGTATTGAAGCGTGGAATGACGCGTCCTATGCACTGCGCGACCGTCTCGATCTGATGACCACCAATATGATGCAGGGCGCTTTGCTGGTGTTCATCATTCTCACGCTGTTCCTCGATATCCGCTTGGCGTTCTGGGTCATGTGGGGCATTCCTGTAGCGTTTCTCGGTGCCTTCGCGGTGATGCCGCTGGTGGGTATCGATCTCAACATGCTGAGTCTGTTCGGTTTCATCATGGTGCTCGGCATCGTGGTGGACGACGCCATCATCATCGGCGAGAGCGCCCACACGCACATGCAGCAGTATGGCCGCAGTCTCGACAGTGTGATTGCCGGCGCGCTCAAGGTGGCAACACCGGTGACCTTCGGTGTGCTGACCACCATTGTGGCGTTTGTGCCCTTGCTGCTGATCTCGGGATTTGCCGCCGGCTTCACCATCTCTATCGGTGCAGTGGTGATCCTGTGTCTTTCCTTCTCGTTGCTGGAATCCAAACTGATGTTGCCGGCCCACCTGGCGCAGATGGGGCCGGAGAGCACCAGCGGTTGGCTCAGGCGTGTGCAGGACGCCTGCAACGGCGGTTTCAACCGCTTTGTGCAGCGCTGTTATCTGCCGTGGAATCGCATACTTATCCGTAATCGCTACATCACCCTCGCCAGCTTCTCCGCGTTGCTGTTTCTCACCGTCGGTTTGGTCGGCGGTGGTTTTGTGCGAGTGGTGTTCCTGCCGGAAATCCAGGGCGACACCATTCAGGCCAGTGTCACCATGGTGGAAGGCAGCCCAGAGGAACAGATAAGGGCCACCCTGCGGCGGGTGGAAGAAGCCGCGCTGTCGCTCAATGGACGTTACGAATTCCTCGACACAGAAACCGGTGAGATGTCCACCAAAGTGGTTGATCACTTCCTGGTAGTGTCCAGCTCTGTCGCCTCCGGTAGTGCCGCCATCACGCTCGACACCGACGTCGCCAGCCAGGTGGATACTGATGAGATGACCGCCTACCTGCTGGATTACGTTGGCAACATGCCCGGCCTCAAATTACTGAGCTTCAGTGCCGGCTTCAGTATCGGCGGCGACCCCATCGCGTTCCAGCTGGTCAGCGAAGACCCGGCCCAGCTCACTGCCGCCGCCGGTGAACTCGAAGCCCGTCTGCGCACTTACTCGGGCTTG
>CAISOD010000107.1 GCA_903887045.1 uncultured Gammaproteobacteria bacterium
CCAGAGTGAATTGCTGCGTGATACCAAAGTACGCATGTCGATCATCAATCTGACTGACAAAGAACCACCACTGGCTGCCGACAACTTCGGTTACGATCCAGGTGTGAGCCAGTCGTTGATGACAGGCCGCAGCTGGAACGTCGAAATCACGAGGAAATTCTGATGCTTGCGCCCTTGCCTCCAAACAAGTTCTCCCGCCGCAAAATACTGGTAGGCATGGCGGGTGTTGCCGGCATGGCAAGCACCGGCTTTGCTGCCGAGAACCTCGACACCGAGGCAATGCGCGCCGAGTACCGCAAGTGGCTGGAGTCATTGCCCTCAGCACCAAAACCGGCGTTGGCCGACCACGGTCTGGTGGCAACTGAACTCGGGCGCTGGCACATCATGGAAGCCAATCAGGGCGTGTGTGTCGATGCCGAACATTTCTACGGCATCGGCAATCATGCGCTGGTGAAACATCGCAAGGACACCGGCGAGCGAGTCGCGCATTGGTTCGGCCCCAACGACGGCGCCATCATCCACATCAACTCCGGCTGGGTGGATGGCGACAATCTGGTGCTGTCGCACTCGAACTTTTCGCAGTTGCCGATGGCGAGTTCGCTGGAGATCTACGACAAAAATACGCTGCAGCCGGTATCGAGTTACAGCTTCGGTATCCGTCTCGGCTCACTCACATGGGCCGTGCGCCACAACGGCTACTGGTGGGCCACTTTCGCCAACTACAACGACAGCGGTACCACGCCTGGCTTCGATCAACGCTGGACCTTCTTCGCCCAGTTCGACGACAACTGGCAACAACTGCAATCGTGGCTGTTCCCGCCACAAGTGATCGGCACCTGGCATGAGAGTTCCTGTTCCGGCGGCGACTGGGGCAATGACGGTCTGCTCTACGTCACCGGCCACGACGAACCACTGCTGCATGTGCTGCGCTTGCCGAAGCAGGGGGTCACGCTGGAATACGTCACTACCATCAAGGTGCCGTTCGAAGGCCAGTCATGGGCCTGGGATCGCAGTGCCGGTCGCGATATCTACGGCATCAGCCGTGCGCGGCAGGAAGTGATTGCGGCGAGGATTCCTGCGCTGCCGGCGGGACTGTAGGCGGGGCCCATAGGTAGTTCCCGGTACCTGGTTAGTCGCTGTATTGGTGCGCGATTCTCAGGAACTCGGGCTCGAGTTGCAGGAAATGGTCAAAAATATCCGGGTCGAAATCCTTCGGGATACCCAGAGCCATCCCACTTTTCCTGGTGGTACAAGGCGATCCCTAGAATGTGATCAGGAATTCCAACCTTGCCGATGTCGTGTAAAGGGGCGGAAACAAACAATTTTCTTACGTAGTTTTCGCCGACGAGCTGACTTTCAACCAGTTGTTGAAAGGCGCCGCGTTGCGGCCCCATTGGTTATGCCTGCCACAACCCCAGAGGGTGGTACCACCTTCAGAGCCGCCAGGCGTTCATCTGGCGCTATGATGCCCAAGACTGGCTGAAAGGCGAGAATCTCCCGGATGACAAGACCAGCGTGCAGATCGCAGCGGTTGATCCGGCCGAAGTCATCACACTGGGTCGCGTGGCCGGGATTCATCGCTAGCAGTCGGCCCGTCTGGAACATGAGCTGGGTCCGCGTTATTGGCAGTATCAATAATCCAACACTCGCCACAGTGTCAGAACGAGTGTGGCGAGTTTCTCTTCCGGGGTGGCCATGGTAGGTCTCCCGATGGGCGGGTCAGTCTTGCAGCTGCCGGCAGGTGCGTTCCAGTAACTCGGCTGCGGCGGCAGAGTCAATCGCTGCGATGACCAGCATACCGAGCGCCATCGGTGCGATCGCGTGCTGGGTCAGCAACCGGTAACCCCAGATACCTGGCACGATGTCGAGCAGTACGTTGTAGCGCAGCCCCCAGTCGGCGATGTCCTCCGGGCTGCCACGCACCGCCTCCAGTGGTTCGTCGCGTTCGCGGAAGATCACCCGGTAATATGGGATGGGATTGCGATGGTTGCCAAAGCGGGGCGACGGATTGAATGCCACTGAGTCAAGGCCGTTTAGCCGATGGCTGAGTTCAAGCGCCAATGCCCCGCCCAGCGAATGCCCTGTCACCGTGACCAGCATGCCTGGATGCGCAGCCATTATTTCGCGGGTAAAGCGCAGTGCCGGCGCCAGTTGCCGGTTGTCAAACAGGTTGTTTTGGATGTCGGTCAAGGTAGAGAGCTCAGTGCCCCGGATGGCGATGTCGAGGCGCGCTTCGCTGCGGTTGACGAAAGTGGCCATGAACAACCCGCTGGCGTCATCGCGGTACGAGGCGCCACGTGACCAGCCCTGTGGCAACAGATAGCTCGCGGTGCCCTCATCCTGGTAGGACACCGCGCTGAACAGTGCTTCTGGTACATGGCGGACGACAAGTTCGCGCTTGCCAGCAAAGGCATCAAAGTGCTGGCGGGAAAGGTCAAGCGCGGGCGGGCACTCGCCATATGCCACAGGGCCACACACGACCAACAGACAGGTGGATAGCTGTACTGCGCGGGCCTTCATAAAGCTCTCCACCGCCGAGGCGGTATTACCTGCACTGACTGGGTGCAGAGTGCCTCACCGTTCATCAAATTCCCTGACCCTGCCTCAATGGCGCACCGGATCCGACGACGGCCAGAAGCGCGAGCGTGAAATCGGCAGGCCGATGAAGAAGGCGTTGATCGCATGGATCTGGTTGCCCCACACCTTGAAGGCCTCGTAGGTCACCAGCGCATTGCCCACCCCGTAGGAATCGCCGGTGTGGCCGAAGTTCATCCACAGCAGCACGGTGCCGTTTTCTTCGTCGACTGCTGCCACGCTGGCGACGATGCCCGGATGCATGATTATGTTCTGCGTATACATGCCAGGGCCTTCGGCCATGATCATGCCGTTTTCTACGCGGTAGGTTTCGGCAGCGAAAGGCGTACCAGCATCGGTGAAGTTGCCGATGCGCAGGCCCTCGGGGTAGGTGAGAGCAATCTTGATCATGTTGGCGCGCGACAGCTTCTCGCCGGCTGGAATCGGATCATTCATGCCGCGGATAGGCCCGCCCAGTTCGCGTGGCTGAAAGCGTGAGGTAGGCGTCAGACGCTGGATCAAGGTTTCGATGCCACTGATTTTGCTGTCGGCGTCTACATGCAACAAAGCGGACAGCAGAACGTGGTTTTCGCCTTCATTGAATACCAGGTGGGCAGCGGCGACCTGTTGTTTCACATCGAGGTAGTCCTGGCGGAAGCCCTGGTTGCCGGTCACTGTGGTCCACAAGCCTTCACCCAGTTTTCCGGCTTCGCCATCGACGGTGAATTTCACCTCGGCAGCGAGTGGCAGTCGCGTGTGGTCGTGAGCGACAAGGGCATCAACGTATTGCGTCATCAGGTCGGCGAGGCACGTACGGTCGCATCCCTGTGCGAGAGCAGTGTGGGAGGTAAGGGTGGACGCCGCGATACTGCCCATCAAGATGAGGGTCTTCAGGCTGCGGCTGCAAATCTGCAAAAGCATGGTTATCTCCGGTTTTATTGGATTTCATGTGGGCGCGTGATTATGTTGGAAAAAACGGAGCAAACACCATGATAAACCGCCGCTCACTGCTGCAAGCTGCCGGCCTGGGTACTGTACTGGCGCCGTGGACCACCCATGGCGCCGAGGCCACAACCCAACTGATTCTGTTGGGCACACAGGGCGGGCCCAACTTCAATCTGCAGCGGGGCGAAACAGCCAGCCTGCTTGTCATCAATGGCGAGCCCTACTTGATCGATTGTGGCTACGGCACCTTGCGCGCCTTGTTGCAAAGTGGGGTTTCCTATCTGGATGTTGGTCACATATTCCTGACCCACCTGCATGACGACCACAACGCTGACTTGCCGGCCTTGCTCAGCCACCAATGGACCCAAGGCCGCGTACTGCCCACCACGGTCTACGGACCTTACGGCACCGACACACTGGTGCAGGCAGCCAACCTCTACAACCAGGCGAATACCGACATCCGGCTGGAAGATGAAGCGCGCACTGTGCAGCCGCGGGATTTGTTCAGCGGTACGGTGATTCCTGCGCAGGCGAGTCCGGTTCTGGTATTGCAGAACAGCGGCGTGAAGGTCAGTGCAGTCGAGAACACCCATTATCCGGAAGCGGCCAAACAACACATGCAGCACCGTGCGCTGTCGTATCGGTTCGATGCCGCCGACCGCAGTGTCGTCTTCTCCGGCGATACTGCCTATTCCGACAATCTGGTCGCCCTTGCGCGTGGTGCGGATGTGCTGGTCAGTGAAGCAATGGAAATCGATGCCTTCCGCCAGCGTTTCGAACAAATGGTCGCCAGCGGCAATTATGCCGATAACCCGGAAGGCATCTGGACCCACATTGTGGGTACCCACACCAGCACGGCAGACGCCGGGCGCATGGCCAGCGCCGCCGGCGTAAAGACCCTGGTGCTGAATCACTTGATTCCGGGCGGGCTTGGCGCTTTGCCTGATGAAGCCTACATCCGTAGCGCACGCGAACATTTCGCTGGCGAGATAATCGTGGGCCGCGACCAATTGGTGTTGTGAATTCCATTACCCGCTGAGGAGCTACCCATGATCGGAGTCATTGTCACAATAGCGCTGGGCACCCGCTACGATGCAGAAGTCCTGCGCGCTGCGGCCGCCGGTTCACGGGCGCGCTTCGAAGGCCTGCCCGGCTTGTGTTCCAAGACCTATATGCTCGACCCTGCGCGTCGCGAAGCGCGCAATCTCTACCTGTGGCAAAACGAAGAAGCTGCCCGCGAGTTCTTCACTGCTGAATGCCTGGAACACATTGCCAACGTGTACGGCGCCACCCCGAAACTGGAAATCATCGAAGTGGCAGAACAGGTGGTGAATTCTTGAGGTGAACCATCCTTACGCTGCTGGGTAAGGCGTTGATCCAGCCCGAGCTGCTTCCTAACGTGCCGGTAACAATGCCGGCCGCTCTGGCGGCAAGTGCTGGTCGATCGTTGTCATCACCATGCCAACCATCACGTAGTCGCCCATCACTGTCACCATCTCGACGATACCGCGGCGGCCGAACATCGCCTCGGCTTCGGCATAAAGCGGCGAATCCACCTTGTGGTCGCGCATGATGGCGCGGGCGAGCTTGATGATCACGGTTTCCTCGGGCGGCAAGCCCACCGGCTCGCGGTTGAACTTGATGGTGTCGATAACCGCCTGGGGTGCGCCGTACTCCAAGGCTGCCCCCTCATGCGCGGAGTATTCGTACTGCTGCGCGATTTCCCAGGTGGCGGCAATGATCGCGACTTCGGTGTGGCGCGGACTCAAGACACCGTTGTAACGCAGGTAGCTGTTGAGTTCATCGAACACTTTGGCAATGGGCGGGCTGTAGAGCGAGAGCGCGACGGGTCCGGTTCTGGGTGGCGGGCCATCGCCAACGATGCTGTCGTAAACCGCCTTGCCGGCGTCGTCGAGATCGTTGCGCGTCAGCGGTGGCAGGCGCGTGAGGGATTCGGGATGCACATCGGGCGGAAGCGGCTGCTGCGCGGACGTATTGCCGGCCAATAAGGCTGCGATAACAATAGCGGTAACGGTGATGCGCATGGCGGACTCCTCACGGTGGATGAAGCACTGCGCCACCTTACCCCAAGGTTCATCCCGTATGCTACGCCGTTTGGGTATCAACCAGTGTTGTGCGCCAACCAACAGTGAAGGCCCCGGGTGGCTGTTATAAAAGTCAGTAACGTACCGCCAGCGTGGAGTCCTGCGTGAACCTTACAATAAAAATAGCTGCCCCCCTGTTACTGCTGTTGATCCTGCCGGTGCTGCCCCTTGCAACATTGGCCGCCGATTCAGCAGAGGCAGCCGTCGATGACAGCAAGGGTTTGTTCGGTCTGGGCTGGCTGGATCAAACCCGGGCCTACAGC
>CAISOD010000108.1 GCA_903887045.1 uncultured Gammaproteobacteria bacterium
AGCGCCGCATGGTGCAGCATGCCGATTACATCGCCATCCTCAATCCCGACATGACCTACCGCCAGGTGTTCATGGATGGCCGCCCACTGGAAGCCGAGCCGTTGTTGCCAAGTTGGATGGGCTATTCCACCGGTCGCTTCGAAGGCGACGTACTGGTAATCGAAAGCAACGGCTACAACGACAAGACCTGGCTGACGCGTGAAGGCCTGCCGCACACCGACAAACTGCGCATCACCGAACGCTACACCCGCACTGACTACGGCCACATCACAGTGCAAGTCACCTACGAAGACGCCGGCACCTTCACCGAACCGGTACAGGCCACCATTGAGCTGGAAAACCTGGGTGACAACGGCATGCTGGAAACCATCTGCAACGAATCTGCAACCGGCCAGCAACACTACAGTGGCGAAATTTCGCAAGCCGACAACGAAGTGGTGCAAGTGCCGCTCGAAACGCTGCAGCAATATGTGGGCAGCTACAAGGGCGTTTGGCTCGGCCGACCGATCACGACGGTGTTCACCGTGAAAGACGGCGCTCTGGTGCTCACCCGCACGCCGCGCTATTCCGATACCGGCGGCAACACCGATTCAGCCGAGTACCGACTGGTGGCCCAGTCAGCAACCGCTTTCGATTGCACCTGCGGCCTTGGTTTCATCTTCAGTGTCGGTGCTGATGGCGTTGCAACTGAAGTGTCGGAAGTACACGTATCCGGGGCCTGGCCGTTCAAGCGGGTACCGTGAAAGCAGAACGGCGACCAAAGTGGTCGCCGTTCTGCTTCTCAATGCTTCACTGCCAACAATCAACGCTGATCGAAGCGATCCAGTTCCATCACCTTGTTCCATGCCGACACAAAGTCGGACATGAACGCTTGCTGCGCATCGGCAGTCGCGTAGTACTCGGCCACTGCGCGCAGCTCTGAGTTGGAACCGAAGATCAAATCCACTGGCGTGCCAGTCCACTTCAGCTCGCCGCTGGCCATGTCACGACCTTCGTACACAGAGGCGTCGGTGGCTGACGGAGTCCACTGCACCGACAGATCGAGCAGGTTGACGAAGAAGTCATTGCTCAAGATGCCGGGGCGTGCCGTGAATACACCGTGGCTGGCGTTGCCCACGTTGGCATCGAGCGCACGCAAGCCGCCTACCAGCACTGTCATCTCCGGTGCGCTCAGGCTCAACTGGTCGGCTTTGTCGACCAGCGCGTCAACTGGCGAATGCAGGGCGCCTTCGCTGTAGAAGTTGCGAAAGCCATCAGCCTTGGGTTCAAGCACGGCGAACGACGTCAGGTCAGTCTGCTCTTGTGAAGCATCGGTGCGACCCGGCGTAAACGGCACTGCAACGGTGACGCCAGCTGCTTTGGCGGCCTGTTCAATCGCGGCGGCGCCGCCGAGCACGATCAAGTCGGCCAGCGAGACCTGCTTGCCGTCGCGCTGGGCGCGGTTGAAGTCCTGTTGAACGTCTTCCAGTGCTTCAATCACTTCAACAAGTTCTTCGGGTTCGTTCACAGCCCAGTCTTTCTGTGGAGCCAAGCGCAGGCGGGCACCATTGGCACCCCCACGCATATCGGTACCGCGATAGGTGGAAGCCGCGGCCCAGGCTGTTTGCACCAGATCGGACGTTTCCAGACCGGCTTCGAGGATATCGGCCTTCAAGGCAGCGACGTCGGCTGCGTTGATCAATGGATGGGTTACTGCCGGAACCGGGTCCTGCCACACCAGCTGCTCGGAAGGAGCCAGCTTGCCGAGGTAGCGGCTGCTTGGACCCAGGTCGCGATGGGTGAGTTTGAACCAGGCGCGACCGAAGGCATCAGCAAACTCTTCCGGGTTTTCCAGCCAGCGCATGGTGATCTCGCGATAGGCGGGGTCCATCTTCAAGGCCAGATCGGTGGTGAACATGATGGGCGCGTGGCGTATGGACGGATCATGCGCATCCGGTGCCAGATTGGCCGCTGCCGGATCGGACGGTATCCATTGAGTGGCGCCGGCCGGGCTCTTGCTCTGTACCCATTCGTATCCGTACAGGTTTTGGAGGTAGTTGTGGGTCCACGCGACCGGATTGACGGTCCAGGAGCCTTCGAGACCGCTGGTGATGGTGTCGGCACCTTTGCCGGTGCCACAGGTATTCTTCCAGCCGAGACCCTGCTGTTCAGTGGCTGAGCCTTCGGGATCAGCACCGACACAGCCTTGCGGACTGCGGGCACCGTGTGCCTTGCCAAAGGTGTGGCCGCCGGCGATCAAGGCGACTGTCTCTTCGTCGTTCATTGCCATGCGGGCAAAGGTATCGCGGATCGCCTGGGCGGCAGCGAGCGGATCGGGCACGCCGCCGGGGCCTTCAGGGTTCACGTAGATCAGACCCATCTGCGAAGCTGCAAGCGGGTTGGCCAGCTGACCCTCAGCATTGGTGCGTTGCGACGCCGACAGCCACTCTTGTTCGGAACCCCAGTTCACCAGCTCGGGAGTCCAGTCATCTTTGCGGCCGCCAGCGAAACCGAAGGTCTCAAAGCCCATCGATTCCATTGCCACAGTACCGGCCAGCACCATGAGGTCGGCCCAGGTGATGCTGTTGCCGTATTTCTGCTTGATTGGCCACAGCAGGCGACGCGCCTTGTCCAGGTTGGCGTTATCCGGCCAGCTGTTCAGCGGTGCGAAGCGGATCTGGCCGCCATCTGAGCCACCACGACCATCGAGCGTGCGGTAGGTACCGGCGCTGTGCCAGGCCATACGGATGAAGAAAGGACCATAGTGGCCGTAGTCGGCTGGCCACCAATCCTGCGAGGTGGTCATCAACGTGGTCAGATCCTGCTCGAGAGCGTCGAGGTCGACGGCTTCGAACGCAGCAGCGTAGTCAAAGGCTGCGCCTTGCGGGTTGGCATTCGGCAAATGCTGGCGCAGCGGTGCAAGGTTCAATTGTTCTGGCCACCAGAAGGTATTGGTGGTGGGTTTCTGCTGGGCATTGGCTGCTGAGCAAGCCAGCGCCAGCATTGTCAGCGCAGGCAAGGTGTAACGCTTCATGGGGCTTTCCTCTATCGGGGTTTAAGGACCGGACTACGGAGCGCAGCCTATTACTCTGCTTGCCTGTAGTCCGATACTTATACTCTGTGGCTACGATAGAGACTGCCTATTGCCCAACTTACAAAGCGTCAAATCCGTGATAGGCCAGACATTACTCGGTAGCGAAGCAATACAACAAGCCGGCGCCACCGACACTGAGGAGGTTTTCCGGTGTGCAACCGGGTGTGCCGTGCGAGGAATTCCACGGCGAACCGGGAACGGCAAACGAGTAGCGGTCAGCGTGACCCACAAGGGCGCTGCCGGTGGTGCTGCTGGTCCAGTTGTTACAGGTTTTGTCATCACCAGCCGGGAAGGCGGTGCCATCAAGCTGGGTGCCGGTCAGCACATCGTGTTCGGTAGTGTCATAGGTGCCGTCAATGCGCGATGAGAAGTGATTGCCGTTCTCGTCGAGAATGTGTTCGTA
>CAISOD010000109.1 GCA_903887045.1 uncultured Gammaproteobacteria bacterium
AGGTGCAATCAATGAACGAGCGCATCTTCTTGATAGGAGACGTGGCGCCGTCAATCTCGACATCTACCGGCAACACCACTGGCAAGTCTTTATCGGGTACCGGTACCGCGCCGCAGGCAGCGCAGTTGATGATGGGGATCGGTGCCCCCCAGTAACGCTGGCGGCTCACACCCCAGTCGCGCAGGCGGAAGTTCACCTGCTTGCTGCCGGTGCGGTTGTTTTCGAAGAAGGTCAGCAGCGCGTCGAAAGCGGCGTCGAAATCGAGGCCATCGTAGTCGCCTGAGTTGATCAGGCGGCCCGGTTCTGTATAGGCAGCCTTTTGCACATCAACAATTTCACCGACCTTCAGCGGCTCAATCACCTGCTTGATTGGCAGGCCATAGCGTTGGGCAAATTCATGATCGCGTTCGTCATGTGCCGGCACCGACATCACGGCGCCGGAGCCGTACGACATCAGCACAAAGTTGGCGGTCCAGATCGGTACCTGCTCGCCGGTGATCGGATGGATGGCCTTGAGCCCGGTGTCCATGCCTTCCTTTTCCAACGTGGCAAGTTCGGCTTCGGCGACTTTGATGTTGTCCTGTTTCTTGATGAATGCGGCAAGCGCCGGATTTGCTTCGGCGGCGCGCAAGGCCAGCGGATGTTGGGCGGCAACTGCACAGTAGGTCACGCCCATCAGGGTGTCGGGGCGGGTGGTGTACACCGTCAGCAGGTCGTCGCTGCCGGCGACCTTGAACGAGAACTCCAGACCTTCCGAACGGCCGATCCAGTTCTGCTGCATCACGCGTACGCGTTCCGGCCAGCCGTCGAGTGTGTCGAGATCGCGCAGCAGTTCGTCGGCGTAGGCGGTGATCTTGATGAACCACTGCGGAATCTTGCGGCGTTCAACGAGGGCGCCTGAACGCCAGCCACGACCGTCGATCACCTGCTCGTTGGCGAGCACGGTCTGGTCCACCGGGTCCCAGTTCACTTCGGAATCTTTCTTGTAGACCAGGCCTTTCTCGAACAAGCGGCAGAAGAACCACTGTTCCCAGCGGTAGTAGTCGGGGTGGCAGGTGGCGAGTTCGCGGTCCCAGTCGTAGGCATAGCCCAGCTGTTGCAGCTGGCCGCGCATGTAGGCGATATTGCTGTAGGTCCACTGCGCCGGCGGCACCTTGTTCTTCAGGGCGGCGTTTTCCGCCGGCAGCCCGAAGGCATCAAAGCCCATCGGCTGCAGCACGTTCTTGCCACGCATGCGCTGAAAGCGCGAAATCACATCGCCAATGGTGTAGTTGCGCACATGGCCCATGTGCAGGCGGCCGCTGGGGTACGGGAACATCGACAGGCAGTAGAACTTGGGGCGGCTCTGGTCAATATCGACCTTGAAACTCTTGTGGTCCTGCCAATACTGCTGGGCCTGCTGCTCAACAGTTTTATGGGCGTAATCTTCGCTGAAATTGATCGTCATGACGGCTGCGGGAACGGGATGCGGAAAGGCCGGCATTCTAACCGTTCCTGGGCCTTTGATGGCAGGGTTGGGGATCAAAGGGGTCGGAGATGTTTGCCTGGTTTTTGAGCAAACATCTCCGACCCCTTTGGTTGCCGTCAGAGCGGCTTCTGCATCCGCAGCGCATCCTGCCCGTCGTCGTAGTAGGCCCGTTTGCGCCCGAAAACCGTGTAGCCCAGCTTCTGGTACAACGAGATCGCTACTGTGTTGCTGGTCGCCACCTCCAGTCGCATTGAGGTGCTGCCTTTGGCGCGGGCAAGGGATTCAGCCTTTCGCAACAGCTTGCTGCCCAGGCCCTGGCCGCGCGCCGACTTGCTGATGGCGATCGAGTAGAGGCGGGCGGCGGGGCTGTCGGCGCGAGTCAGCACCAGTGCCGAGCCGAGCAAGGTGGCACTGGCGACGGCTACCAGCAGCACTGAGTTGGTCGCGGTTATCCAGTGCTGCAGACGGCGATGGCTCAACTGGTCGCCGCCGAAGCTGGCGTTCTCCAGCGCCACCAGCGCGTCAAGATCGGCGATCGTGGCGAGACGCAATCGCGCAGAAGGTGCAGCAGCGGGTGCAGAGGCTTGGCGGGATGAACGCGGACGGGTGGGCATGAGACCTTTGTGGCGCGGCAAATTGACGGTAAATTCTCGCAAGTCCCAGTGTTGCTTTGCCAGTAGTTTGGGCATACTCACCGCCCATATTTTCTGCCAGCAGAGGTCGCTCCCTTCCCATGTCCAACGTCCTCATTGTCGTGGATAAACTCGAGGACTGGGAAGCGTATTATCCGAGCGATCTCGTTATCTCGTTCGATCACTACCTCTCAATGAAAACGCCGCCGAATCAGCGCGTGCGTGTCATCAACCTCTGCAGCGACTACAGCTACCTAAGCCAGGGTTACTACTGCTCCCTGTTGGCTGAAGCCAAGGGCCACCATGTGATTCCCACCAGCAAGGTGCTGAATGATGTGTGGTCACCGTTGTTGTACCAGCTCAATGTCGAGGAAGTGTTTGAAACGCTCGACAAGATGTTCAAGAAGGGCGAGCGGCCGGACAAACTCGAATTCAAAGCCTTCTTCGGTCAGGCGGCCGAGCCGTCGCTGAAGCCGCTGGCGCGTGTGGTGTTTGAACGTTTCGCGGCGCCGGTGGTTTCGGTGACGCTGAAGCATCTTGATGGGCACTGGGTGATTGCCGACCTCAGCATCGTCGACCACAAGAGCCTCAACGACGATGAAGTAACCTCGTTCGGTGAAGCACTCGACAATTTCAGCCGGCAAGTTTGGCATCCGAAGAAGCTGCGCAAACT
>CAISOD010000110.1 GCA_903887045.1 uncultured Gammaproteobacteria bacterium
CTTCACCGGCGGTGATCTCACCAAGGCGCTGACGGCGGAGCAGAGCATCGGTCTTCCTGTCATCACGTTCGAAGACTCAGTCAGCTTTCATCTGAACGGCCACGACATCGAAGCCATACATGTAGTGCCAGCGCACACTGATGGCGATTCGATCGTGGTGTTCAAGGATCTGAACCTGATTCACACCGGCGATGTATTCCGCACCGTGGCCTATCCGCGGGCTGATGCAACTGCCAACGGCAGTGTGCTCGGCATCATGGCGGTGTATCAACAGTTGCTCGACATCTCTGACGCCAATACCCGCTTTCTGCCGGGACATGGTGTAGTCAGCTCGCGTGCCGACGTGGAATCGCAACTGAAGATGTTTGTGACGATACGTGATCGCATCCAGGCCGGCATAGCTGCCGGCAAAACCGTTGAGCAGATCCAGGCCGGGAAACCAACGGCCGAGTTCGATGCACAATGGTCGGGCGGTGTTGCCACTGCCGGTGATGCGTTGGTTGCCGCTTATTTCGCCGAGTTGTCTGCCAAAAAATAATGCGTTTCCGTCCCTGCATTGATCTGCACCACGGCAAAGTGGTGCAGATCGTCGGCGGCTCGATCAACGATCAGGACACTGCCGCCCTCCAGACCAATTTCACCAGCGAAAACACGCCGGCGCATTATGCGCAGTTGTATCGTGATGCCGGCTTGCGTGGCGGCCATGTGATTGCGCTGGGCAAAGGCAACGAAGGTGCTGCATTGGAAGCGCTGCGCGCGTGGCCGGGCGGCATGCAGTATGGCGGCGGTGTGACACCGGAAAATGCCGGTGTATTTCTCGATGCCGGTGCCAGCCATGTCATTGTCACTTCTTATGTGTTCGCCGATGGCCGCATCAACCACGAGCGATTGACGGCGTTGGTGCGGGCAGTGGGCAAACACCGGCTCGTACTCGATCTGAGCTGTCGCTCGCGCGAGGGCAAGTTCTTTGTGGTTACTGATCGCTGGCAGAAATTCACCGACGAAGAGGTGAATGCAGCGCTTTTACAGCAGCTTGCCGACAGCTGCGATGAATTTCTCGTGCATGGTGTTGATGTTGAAGGCTTGCGGCAGGGTATTCAGGAACCGTTGATCACATTGCTCGGCACGCACAGTCCTTGTGCGGTGACTTACGCGGGCGGTGTGCACCAGCTCGCAGATCTTGATCGCGTCAAGCAACTCGGCAATGGGCGGGTAGATCTCACCATTGGCAGCGCGCTCGATATTTTCGGTGGTGCGGTACAGTTTGCAGATGTCGTTGCGTGGCAACTGCGGCAGTAACTGTCGTTACAGCCCCTGTGCTTCCAGCTGTTTCCTGCGTTCCTCGTCTGCCTGCTTGAGCAAATCAGTCATCTCATTGGCGCCATTGAGTCCAGCCCTCTGGGTATCAGTCAGCACCCCCTGATTCTCGAGCGTAATCGGTGCTGCTGCAGTTGCAGCCGGTATTGCTGGCTGCGGTACGGTTGGTGCTGGTGTTGGTTCGGAACAAGCGCAAAGCACACAGCAAAGAGCAGTGGTTGTCAGGACGGTAGCGGTTTTCATTCGGGCGTTCCTCATGCAAGGGAGTGGTCTGGAGACATACTGCCGGTTCACCCCTTGCGCCGGTAGTAATCGACCAGACTCACACTCGTACTGCTGCTTGCCACCATGCGGGCATGCTTGCGCTGCAACTGTCGCGGGTTCTTCACGCCGCACGAATGGGCGATGATGCTGACTTCCTTCACCATGTTCTTCTGGTAATACGCCACGCGGGTGGCTTTGTCGCTGGTGACAAGGCCACGCTGTAGTTTGGGATCGTGCGTGGTAATGCCGGTTGGACAGGTGTTCTGGTTGCACTGCATGGCCTGGATGCAGCCGAGCGAGAACATGAAGCCGCGCGCATTATTGATGGCATCGGCGCCAACACACAGTGCCCATGCTACGTCGGCCGGGTTGATCAGCTTGCCGGAGCAGATCACACGGATGCGGTCACGCAGGCCGTGCTCTATCAGCTTGTCGACAAGTATCGGTAGCGATTCGTGGATGCCGAGGCCGACATCGTCCATCAATGTCATCGGCGCGGCGCCGGTGCCGCCGTCGCTGCTGTCGAGTGTGATGAAGTCGGGCGCGAATTTGGTGCCTGTACTGTTGATGGTTCGGAGAAAATCGTCGATCCAGCTCTCGTCTCCCAGTACGGTCTTGATTCCTACCGGCTTGCCGGTGAAGTCGCGCAGCCAATGGATTCTTTCGAGCAACTCTTTGTTATTGCTGATGTCGAGATGGCGATTGGGACTGATTGAAGCCTGTCCTGCCGGAATGCCGCGAATACTGGCAATTTCCGGCGTTACCTTGACGCCAGGCAGGATGCCGCCCTTGCCGGGCTTGGCGCCTTGCGACAATTTCAATTCGATCATCTTCACTTGCGGTTTGCCGGCCACTTCCTTCAATTTTTCCAATGAGTAGTTGCCATGCTCGTCGCGCACGCCGTATTTGGCGGTGCCTATCTGGAACACGACATCGCAATTGCCTTCGAGATGGTAATCACTGAGGCCGCCTTCGCCGGTGGACATCCAGCAGCCGGCCATCGCCGCCCCGCGCGAGAGGGCTTGTACTGCCGGTTTCGATATGGCGCCGTAGCTCATGCCGGAAATGTTGAAGATAGAGCGGCTGCGATAGGGCTGGCGACACTGTGGACCGAACACGATTTCGTCGGGTTCAGTGGCTTCTTCATCAAGCACTGCGAAGCCGGCGTTGACGAACAGGATGTGGCCCTCGCGGTCGTTGTCACGCGTGGAACCGAACGGTTGCGTGTTGTCGAGATTCTTGGCGGCGCGGTACACCCATGAACGCTGTGCACGGTTGAACGGCAGCTCTTCCCGGTCCATCGAGAAGAAGTACTGGCGGAAGAATTCGCCGAGCTTCTCGAACAGGTAACGGAAGCGACCGATCAGCGGATAGTTGCGACGTATCGTGTGCTGGGTCTGGGTGACATCAATGATGTAATAGAACACAGCCAGCGCACACAAAATGCCAATTGCGATTATGAAGGCATTGGCGAGGATGGCGGCCATTGTCGCCAGCATGCTGTTGCTGTATTCGGCCAGACTCTTCATGGTCGGGGTTCCGCAGTGAAGGTTGAACGGCGGGTCAGACGGTGACAACAACCCGTTCGGTGAAAGGATCGCAGTGGATATGCTCGGAGCGTGCACCGAGCAGGTACAGCTTCTTGCGAGCAGCATGCACGAAAGTTGGTGCGCCACTCAAAAAAATACGGCTCTGCGCGAGATTCGGCCTGTTGAGATCGTGCGCCAGTATCTGTTCAAGCCGGCCGGTCTTGATATCGCCTGCTTTGCCATCGTCTTCGACAGCGCAGGGGTGGTAATGGAAATTGTCATGCTTTGACGCCAGCGCCCGCAGTGTATCCACCAGATAGAGCTGCGCTGGCGTGCGGCCGGCGTGATAAAGATGGATGGACTCAGTGTGTTGTTGGCGCAGCGCATCCATCACGATCCCGTACAGCGGTGCCAGTCCGGTGCCGGTTCCGGCCAGTATCAGTGCGGCGTCGGCATCATCGCGCACATCGTAGTGGCAGTGACCAGCAGGACCGCTGACATACAGCGTATCGCCGGCACTGGCAGTGTCGAACAGCCAGCGCGTGAACTCGCCGTGGGTGGTGGCGGCAATGTGCAGTTCAACACAGCCGTCTTCGTTGAAGTCGTTGGCGATCGAATAGGCGCGCGCTGTGCCGTTGCCGTTGATGGCTGTCAGGTACTGGCCTGGGCGGTAGGCGAACATGCGGCGTGGATCGGTGATCTCGAGCAGCACTTGCAGCACATCGTCGTTGAGTCGCTGCAGGCTGCGTATCGTGGAGCGAACGGCAAAGTCGGCGAGGACAGGCAGCTCCGCCTGCACGTTGGCGTCAGGCACCCACTGACAGGCCAGCGTGTAGCCGAGTGCCTGCAACTCCGGCCGTACCCACTTGCGTGATTCTTCGCTGGCGCTGCAGTCCACAGCGCGTACGATGCAGGCTTGGCACATGCCCGCCTTGCAGGCATAAGGCAACGCTACGCCGTGCCGCAGCAGGCAGTCGAGCACGGTTTCCCAGGGCTTGAGTTCGAGCTGGCGTTGCTGATGGGTCAGAATGGTCATGTGCTCAATTATACCTATAGCTGTGCCCCGTTCAGGAGTCGTTCATATCTCCGGCCCAGTCCCCGCCGGCAGCATAGTGCAGGCTGAAGCGATCAGGGATAATACCGGTCTTTACGCAAGTCCATGCAGTTGCAGGCGAGGTCTGTTGTGTCCGCATCCCCATCCCCCCGGCTCTATCTGGCCTCGGCGTCGCCAAGGCGGCGTGAATTGCTGGCGCAGATAGGTTTGGCGTTCGTGCCACTGCCGCAGGTGGTTGATGAAAGCACGCGGCCAGGGGAAGCGGCCGCGGATTATGTGCAGCGGGTTGCACTCGAGAAGGCCGAGTCCGGCTGGCATGACCAGCGTCGTCAACTCGATCTGCCGGTCCTGGCCGCCGATACCAGTGTGGTGGTGGACGAGCGTGTGCTCGGCAAGCCTTCGTCATTGGATGAGACACATGCGATGTTGACGTTGTTGTCGGGTCGTACCCATGAAGTCATGACCGCAGTGGCCGTGGTGCACGGCAATCGCAATATGGTCCGGCTGACGTCGACTTCTGTCAGCTTCCGTGACATTACAGAGGCAGAGACCGTCGCCTACTGGCGTAGCGGTGAACCGCAAGACAAGGCTGGGGCCTACGGAATCCAGGGACTGGCAGCGTTGTTCGTTGCCGGCATACGCGGCAGCTACAGCAATGTCGTCGGATTGCCGTTGTTCGAAACCGCCCTTCTGCTGGAGCAGTTCGGTATTTCCAGTCTTGCATTGTTGGAGGGCGCGCCACATGAGCGTTGAAATTCTCATCAATACCAGTCCCAGCGAAACCCGCGTCGCACTTATCGAGCAGGGGCTGTTGCAGCAGATCTATATTGAACGCAATAACCGTCGTGGCCCGGTTGGCAATATCTATCTCGGCAAGGTGGTGCGGGTGATGCCGGGCATGCAAGCGGCCTTCGTCGAAATCGGTTTGGAAAAGGCCGGCTTTGTCCACGCAGCCGACATCATGGTGCGCGGGCCTGACGGGTTTGAACTGGTACCGCAGCCTGGCGGCACCATCGAATCCCTGCTGCGTGAAGGCCAGATGCTGGTGGTGCAGGTGGCGAAGGAACCAATCGCCAGCAAGGGGGCACGTCTCACCACATTTTTGTCGGTCGCTTCACGCTATCTGGTGTGCATGCCACACAACCGCCACCTGGGCATTTCCCAGCGCATCGAAAACGAGCCGGAGCGTGAACGGCTGCTGGCGGCTCTGTCGAGCGCGGTGACTGCCGAAGGTGTGCTTGACCAGAGCGGCTTCATACTGCGTACCGCAGCCGAAGGTGTCAGTGACATCGAGCTGCAGTCCGACATCCGCTTCCTGCGTCGTGTATGGAGCGCAGTGCAACAACGAATCGAAGAGTGCAAGGCTGCCGGAAAAATACGCATCATTTACGACGACCTGGTGTTGTATGTACGCGCTATGCGCGATCTGCTGACTCCTCAGGTTGAGCGCATCCGTATTGACGACGCCCGTGTGTACGATGAAGTGGTGCGCTTTGCCAGCGACTTCATTCCGGAGATCGCCGACCGCATAGAGTTGTACCAGGGTGAGCGCCCGCTGTTCGATGTGTTCGGCATCGAAGATGAAATCCAGAAAGCCCTGGCGCGCACCGTGAAGCTGAAATCCGGTGGTAATCTTGTGGTCGACCAGAACGAGGCGATGACTACGATCGACGTCAACACCGGTGCCTTCCTCGGTAGCCACAACCAGGAAGAGACCATCTACAAAACCAATGTCGAAGCTGCGAAAGCGATCGCACGCCAGCTGAAGGTGCGCAACATCGGCGGCATTATCATCATCGACTTCATCGACATGCAGGACGAGGAGCACAAACGCCAGGTACTGCGCACCTTGCAGAAGGCACTGGAGAAGGATCCAGCCCGTACGCGGATTTCGCCGATGTCGGAACTCGGCCTCGTCGAGATGACGCGCAAGCGCACGCGCGAAAGCCTGCGGCAGATGCTGTGCCAGGAATGCCATGTGTGCCAGGGTCGCGGCAGCATCAAGACTGCCGAGACCGTGTGTTACGACATCTTCCGCGAAATCATGCGGGTAGCGCGCAACTACGAGAACCGCGGTTTGCTGGTAATTGCATCGCAGGGCGTGGTGGACCGCCTGCTCGACGAAGAAAGTGCCACTGTGGTTGACCTCGAACAGCTCACCGGCAAACGCATCAGTGTCAAAGTCGAGGCTTTCTACGTCAATGAGCAGTTCGACGTGGTGATATCGTGAAATCACTGCCCCTGCGGGTGCTGCGACGATTCAAGCACATCGCGTTGTTGTTGTTGCTTGCTTTTGCAGGCTATCTGACGGCAGGGCGTTTGCTGATGCCGCTGGTGTCGACGCAGTCGGCTGCGATCGAGAGCAACCTGTCGGTATTGATCGGTGCCCCCGTCAGCATTGCCCACATCAGCGGTGCATGGTTCCGTTTCAGCCCCAGCATCGCCATCACTGATTTGCGCATCGGTGATCCGGCGCTGCCGGATTTACAACACAGCATTGGTCGCGCCGAACTGTCGCTCGACGTAGTGGCCACATTGCTGGCACGCCGCCCGGTCATCGACCGCCTCAGCGTGGCGGATATGCATTTCATTCTGCAGGAACAAGCCGATGGTCGGTGGGGACTCAGTGGGGTGCCTTACCGTGGTGGCGACTACACCGACCCTTTTCTCGACTTTCTGCTGGGAACCAACGAGCTTGGAATCAACGAAGGTACGGTGCTGCTGCAGCGTGCCAGCGGTGACAGTATCGAATTCGGCTCGCTTATTCTCAATGTGCAGAACCGCTTGTTGAGTCACGATGCGCAATTGCAGCTGCGTATCAATGACCAGCCGGCGCCGGCACATGCCGTGATGCAGTTGCGCGGCGATCCGCGTCGTACCTTTGCCTTTTCCGGCTGGCTCGACAGTGAAAACGTGAATTGGTTGCCATTGGTGCAGGATCTGTTGCCGGCGCAATGGAACTGGCAACAGCTGGATGGTCATATACAGGCATGGGTGGAAGCAGACAGCAACGGGCTGCAGAACCTGGTCGCTGCGGTAAACAGCGTTGCCATCGAAGCGGTTGGTACCGATGCGGCGACCGGAGTGTTGTCGCTGCAAAGCGGCAGTACCTTGTTGGCCTTAAGGCCGCGGTATGGCAGTGCGGCCTTACCTCCCGCCTGGAATCTGCGGTTGCAACAACTGGCGTTTGACTGGCAGAACACTCCGTGGGATGTCCGCAAACTCGAATTGACGGTAGAGCCGGCTCCGCAGCCGCGTCTGCGCTTACAGGCAGATTCCCTCGACACCGTAATGCTGGAGCAACTGGCAACCACGATAGTGCCGCTGCCTGCCGCAGTATTGCAGGCCC
>CAISOD010000111.1 GCA_903887045.1 uncultured Gammaproteobacteria bacterium
GTCAAGGTTGTGACATTCTGAACAGTATTGGTCGAGCATGGCCCATTGCGAGTCGGCCTGGGCATCCAGCTCGGTTTTGGCCGGCACCGCTGGCAATGCAGTCACTTTAATGCCTGTCTTGTTGCCGGCCGCAGCAGCAGAGTCCGCCTCGCCTCCACAACCGGCAATCAGCAACACAGCACTGAACAGGCCGGCCATCTGGATGCCGGCCAGTATCTTTTTCCTGGTCATGGTGGTTGATGCTTTCATGGGAAATTGAGGAACCGGTCGTTCTGTGGATCGCGAATGTGGCCCTTTACGCTCTGGAAGGCCAGTGTCAGAAATTGGGTTGGATCGCCCATCGCTGCATCATATTCGGCAGTAGGCTTGGCAGACAGCAGTTCTGCCAGACTTTCGCTTTTGATGAACGAGCCATGTATGCGGTCGAAAACGGCGATGTACATCTGGTTCTGCGCACGCAGTTGCTCCAGCGTCATCACATCGCCGTAGGCTGGAATGATCTTTGTGTTGGCAGTAGGCACAGTCAGCAACGACAGAAAGCCATCCAGCATGCTGCCGATGAAGCCGCCGGTTGACCAGTCGATGTCAGGCCAGCGCTGGTTGGACACCAGACCGCCGGTTACCAGCACATCCTCATTTTCGATATATACCCAGATGTCACCGTCAGTGTGGGCGTCCCGCATGTAGCCATAGTGCACGGTGCAGTCACCGATCTGCATGGTGCCGTCTTCGAAGAAAACTGTTTTGGGAAGAGCAGCTGGCGGCAGCGGCGGGAAAGTGAGATCAGACCAGCGCTGCCATACCTCGGTGCTCAGCCACAGCATGGTGTTCTCATGGGCGATGATTTCGACACCCTGTTCGCCCAGAGCGAGATTGGAGCCGGTCTGTTCCGGGTGCCACTGTGTATTGAAAAGGGCACGGTAGGGGCGCCCGGGAAAATTCTCTGCGATGGCACTTTGCAGTTCGCCGAACCAGTCGGTATGGCCGCCATCAATCATGATGAGACCTTCACTGCTGTCTATTACCACTACATTACTGTCTGGACCTTTGACGAAAAGCACCTTGTCGGACAGGCGTTGCGACTGTAGCTTGCCCGGCGCATTCCGGGCTTGTGCCAACAAGTTTGCTGAAGCGCACAGCACAGCAGCCGAACCAGTGAGTACAGCGGATTTTTTCAAAAAGCCTCGGCGGCCTGAAAAGCAAAAGTCTTTTTCCATTTGTTTTTGGTATCGCTTAGACTGGGTTCGACATCTGATAAAAGCTGTACAAAGCAAGAAAATCCGGAACAAGACAAAACGAAACGAAAAAACGAAACGAAACAAGTAGTGCAAGACAACAGCAAAAAACTGCTTATTCATAGAAGTTTTTTGCATTTTTCAATCAGAGGAGAGGTTATGAAAGTCACCCTGAAAAGTAAACTGCCTTCGGTGTTCGCCTTATTTTCTGCACTGTTTCTGAGTGGAACTGTGCTGGCCCATCATTCATTGGTTGGCGAGTTCGACACAACGGTTGACATCGAAGTGCGCGGCGCCATCACCAAGGTGGAATGGACCAACCCGCACATCTGGATCTACCTCGATGTCACTGCTGCCAGTGGTGCCGTAGAAAAATGGGAATGCGAAATGGGTTCGCCCAACCAGTTGATCCGTCAGGGCTGGAAGAAAGAAGATCTGCCGATCGGCACTATCATTCGCGCCGATGCCAACCCTGCCCGCGAAGGTGAGCACATCTGCAGCACCAGAAGAATCACGCTGGACGATGGCACGCCGGTGTTCAGCCGCGGCGCCAACTGATACCACCCAACAGTGACAAGCCATCAATAAAAACAGGCAAGACAATGAATCTGACAAAACATCTTGTATCCACCTGCTCGGCGATGTTGCTGGTAGCTGGTATGGCACAGCTGGCATTTGCACAGGCGGCCGGCGACATTCCGCGCACTGCGAGCGGCAAGCCTGATTTCAACGGCGTGTGGGAATTCCCCTACGTGGCTGACATGGCCGGCAAAGGCAATGGTCGGAACCAGATCGGTGCCGGCGATCTGCCGTTTACTGCGGCCGGCAAACTCAATTTCGACCGCTACGACTCTGCAGCCGGTGATTACACAGGAGCCTGCCTGCCCTTCGGCCACGTGCGCTCGATGAACTCGCCCAATCCGGTACAGTTCTTCCAGACCGATACGGCCTTTGCCTACCTGTTCGAAGTGAACACCTGGCACCATTCGTTCGCGATTGGTGGTACCGACAACACTGCCGATCTGCCGTCCTCCTGGTATGGCAATTCGCATGGAGTCTGGGAAGGCGACACCCTGGTTGTCACCACAGGCAACTACAACGGCAAAACCAGACTGGACACTATTGGCCATCCGCACAGCCATAAGCTGACGGTTACCGAAAAGTTCACCATGCGTGATGCCAATTCGATGGACTACGAAGTCACCATCAACGATCCGATCTACTACTCGGCACCGTGGAGCAACAAGCGCATATTCACACGCATGAAAGACGGTATTGGTTTGCTGGAATACTCCTGCGAAGAAAATAATCGTGGTTTGTGGGAAGGCAGGTTGCAGTTGCCTGATTACGAGAACTGGCATACCTACGAAGTAGAGGAGTAACCGGTTTCGCTGGAATCTGCAAAAGGGCGCCAATCGGCGCCCTTTTTTTGTGAACGTTTACCGCTGCAACGGTACACTGTTGCCAATGAAAACAAGTTGTCTCGGCTGGCTCCAACGTGTGTGCAGGCCAGCAAGAGGAATACTGCTCCATGGCAAGCGTTGAAAACGGCACGCCCGCAGAGAAAGATGACCACCTGATCGTTGCGCTGAAGCCGCGCGAAGCTGAATCTCCACAGAATTCGGGAGGCTTCACACCGGGTGCTCATTCGATTGTGCGTGATTTGCAGCAGCTCAATCAGGGCTTCTGGTCTTCACGGCACGGCAAGCCCATTGTTCTGCTGCTGAGTGCAGTAGTGGTGGTGATCGTCATCAACATGTTCGGCCAGGTCTGGCTGAATCGCTGGAATGGCGCCTTTTTCGATGCCATTGAATTACGTGATACCGGCGAAATAGGCCGTCAGCTGGTCAGGTTCATCTACATCGTGGGAATCATGCTGGTGCTGGTAGTGGCGCAAACCTGGCTGCATGAAACCACCAAGCTGCGTGTGCGTGAATGGCTGACCCAGCACTTGTTTGACGCCTGGCTGGTGGGTGGCAGGCCTTACCTCCTCGGCGCCAGCGGCAACACCGGCGCCAATCCAGACCAGCGTATGCAGGAAGATGCCCGCCACCTCAGCGAGCTTTCCACCAATCTTGGCATTGGCTTCGCGCACCAGTTCCTGTTGCTTACGACGTTCATTGGTGTTTTGTGGCAGTTGTCGAGCGATGTGGTGTTCGACATCGCCGGCATTCATGTCGATGTTCCGGGTTACATGGTGTGGTGCGCCGTGATTTATGCGTTGGTGGGATCGCTGATGACTTGGGCAGTGGGTCGTCGACTGATCGGCCTCAATGCGGCACGTTATGCCCGCGAAGCCGAGCTGCGCTATAACCTCGTCAGAGTGAGCGAACGCGCCGAAGCAGTTGCTTTGTATCGCGGTGAGGCAGGGGAGCGCCGCAATCTTGATGTGGCGCTGGCGAATGTGCTGTCAACCACGCGGGAATTGATTTTTGCCCTTGCGCGTCTCACCTGGATCACATCGGGTTATGGCTGGCTCGCCATCGTGGTACCGGTGATTGTGGCAATGCCTGGCTATCTGCAGGGCCAGCTTACTCTTGGCGGTCTGATGGTGGTGATCGGCGCTTTCAACCAGGTTCAGCAAGCGCTGCGATGGTTTGTCGACAACACTGCCGCAATCGCCGACTGGCGGGCAACGCTGTATCGTGTGGCAGTATTCGATCGCTCGCTGCGCCGGATTGAGGAATGTGACACCTGTATCGATCAGATCCAGTTGCGCAGTCATCCGCAGGGGTATCTGGTGTTCGAGAATGTCACTATCCTGACGGCCTTCGGCAAGGTGGTGATTGCCAAGGCGAACGAAGTAATCAAACCAGGAGAGCGCGTGCTCATCGTGGGTGATTCGGGTGCCGGCAAGAGCACGCTGTTACGTGCGGTGTCTGGACTGTGGCCCTGGGGCAACGGCCGCATCCTGCTGCCACCCCGCTCATCGATGATGTTCATGCCGCAATATCCGTATCTGCCACTGGGCTCGTTGCGGCTTGCAGCCTGCTACCCCGACACGCCGCAAAAATACACAGACCAGCAGGTAAAGGCAGCGTTTCAACGCGTGGGTCTGAAGGATCTGATTCCGTCACTTGATGTGGAAGAGCGTTGGGATCGCGTGCTGTCACAAGGTCAGCAGCAGTTGTTGGCGTTTGCCCGTTTGTTGTTGCACAAGCCCGCCTGGGTATTCCTTGATGAGGCTACCAGCGCGCTCGACCTCGACAACCAGTCCAGTGTGATGGCGATGTTCGATCACGAAATGAAGGGGGTTACCGTCATCAGTATCGGTCACCGGCCCAGTCTGGAAAAATTCCACACGCGCCATTTGCAGCTCAAGTTGATGCCGGAAGGTTCGCAGTTGAGCCGGCGTGTACTGCAGCCCGATACACCGCCAGAACAGCCGAAGACGCCAGTTCAGGCGTGGCTCAAGGGCGCTTTCGATAAATTGTCGAGCATCATCAGCGGAGCGACCGACAGCAACAAGTGAGCACCAGCAAGCACGAGCAAGCACCAGCAAGCACCAGCAAGCACCAGCAAGCACCAGGATAGCCGCATGAGAAAAGAATCTGATCCATTTATCGAACAACTGCTGGCACGCATGACGCTTGAGCAGAAAGTCGGTCAGCTCAATCACCCCAATGCCAGCAGTGGCGATACCACCGGTGCCGGTACTGCGGTGGACAACATTGAGCAACGCATCGCGCGTGGAGAAGTGGGCTTTCTCGCTGGTGGCGCCGAGCCCGCGCAGTTGCGGGCGTGGCAACAGATCGCTGTTGAACAATCTGACTGCGGCATTCCGCTGATGTTTACCGTGGATGTCATTCACGGCCATCGCACCATTTTTCCGTTGCCGATAGCGTTGGCGGGCAGCTTTGATGCTGACTTGATCCGCGACACGGCTCGCGTGGCGGCGCTTGAAGCTTCCAGCGAGGGCGTAACCTTGACGTGGGCGCCCATGCTGGATATTTCGCGCGATGCCCGCTGGGGCCGCTGCGCAGAAAGCCCGGGTGAAGATCCTGTGCTTGGCAGTATGTATGCACGCGCCATGGTTGAGGGTTTCCAGGGCAGTGACCCGTCGCAGCCTGGTCAACTGCTGAGTTGCGCCAAGCATTTCGCGGCTTATGGCTTTGCCGAGGGTGGTCGCGATTACAACGC
The DNA here is from genome assembly GCA_903887045.1 of uncultured Gammaproteobacteria bacterium. Taxonomy (GTDB): domain Bacteria; phylum Pseudomonadota; class Gammaproteobacteria; order Pseudomonadales; family Pseudohongiellaceae; genus CAILUG01. Next base: position 5,376 of record CAISOD010000111.1, read on the forward strand.
CGTTGATATGACGCCGTACCGCTTGCACAACGTGGTGCTGCCGCCGTTTGAAGCCGCAGTGCAGGCCGGTGTTGCCGCGATCATGGTTGGGTTCCACGATCTCGCAGGGATTCCATGCACCGCTCATCGCGACCTGCTTGATGGTTTGTTGCGGCAAACCTGGGGCTTCGATGGACTGCTGGTATCTGATTACACCGCCATCATGGAGTTGATCAACCATGGTGTTGCTGCCGATCTCGAACACGCAGCACTGCTGGCCTTCAACGCCGGCGTCGACATCGATCTCATCAGTGAGGCCTATCGCAAACATCTGCCTGCGCTGGTGCGCAGTGGCCGCGTCAGTATGCATGCCATTGATGCCGCCTGTCGGCGGGTGCTGCAGGCGAAACAGAAGCTCGGATTGTTCGACAATCCCTATCGTGGACTCGATGACTCCCAGCATGCACGGGCTCCTCTCAGCCCCGCCCATCGCCAACTTGCGCGCAAGGCTGCCGCTCAATCAAGTGTGTTGCTGAAGAATGACGGCGTGTTGCCGCTGGCCACCAATACCCGCATCGCCTTGATCGGTCCGCTGGCCGCCAACCGAGAAAACCTGCAAGGCACGTGGGCCGTTGCCGCCCGCAGCGCCGATAGCATCACGGTGTTGGAAGGCCTGCAGGCAGCACAGCATCGCGTGGACTACGCACTTGGCGCCAACCTCGTGGATGACGTCAACATGGCGGCAC
>CAISOD010000112.1 GCA_903887045.1 uncultured Gammaproteobacteria bacterium
CGGCTCAGGCCCTGCTCAGGCCCGGTTGAGCCGACTCCCCCCTCCGCTGCCTGACACAGCGGCTCATGGGTGCGGGTGGCGTTGTCTTCGTAATTCACAAAGGTGGTATTCACCACATCATGCCGGTAGTCGTAGTACTCGTAACCACGGATCGGAAAGTCCGGCAGCATCGGTTTTGGCAGGCTGCGGCCATAGGCTTTTTCTGCGTCGGTCTGCGGGTTGCCAACGTTGTCGGTCTCACCGACGAACAGTGAATCGACAACCTGTGAGCTGTATGGATTTTTGCCACCGCCAGCGGCATGGGTGAAGCCCATCGCGTTGTCGGCAAACTTCACGTTGCGGAACAAGTGCAATTCACCACGACCCCAGATGCCGCCATTGCGATTCTTGTAGGCGGTGAGATCCTCAAACACTGACACCAGGGCTTTGCTGTTTGCGTCGGCAGGATTCTCGCGGCCGGTGTGCGAACTGCCGGTGACGCCAAAGGTGTTGTTGACCGCGATGTTGCGATCGAACATGAAGCCGTCGTAGTTGGAATGGGCGATGTTGCCTTTGAACTCGCGGAAATGGGTGCGCCGCGGCCAGGTGGCCTTGCTGGCATCAGAGTCCTGGAAGGCGCCGTTCGGATGCTCCGGCAGAGACATCCAGAAACCATTGGCATCGGAGCCTGCCGCCACGTTGTCGCGGTAGCTGTTGTCGGGATTGGTGATCCAGTAACTCGACACCGTGTTGTCGGAAGGCAGCAGCACGTCGGTTGATTGCTGACCGCGCGGGCCAATCGCCTGGCGCTCGACAGTGGATTCGCCTGCTGCCGCGAGATTGGTGGGTTCGCACGGTTTGCTGGTATGGCACTTGGTCTGGATGGCGAGGTTGTGCACAAACTCGTTGCTGTGCTCAATGCCGTCTTCCATGAAAAAGCAATGGCCGACTGTGTTGTAGGTGACGTTGTTTTCCACACGCAGGAAGTTGGTGCCATGCACCGTCACACAGCGGTTGAAGGTGTCGTGGATGGCAGCGTTCCTGACGTACTGGCCCTTGCCGGTGTCGCCGACCAAGTGCCAGTGGATCGGGTAACGTGCCAGCTCCAGGTTCTGGCCCATGCGATTGAGCTCAACCCCTTCCACATACATTTTGCTGGTGACCATCGCCATGATGTGACCACCGAGGAAGGTCTGTGCCGCGTCTTCCGAGGCCTGCACCTTGATGTTGCGGGTCAGCATTCCGACTTCGCCGCGTTCATCCACCTCGAAGGTGATCTCGCCGAAGTGCATGTAGACCAGTGGCTTGTCGAGCGTGATGGTATTGCCGCTGATGGCAGCAATATTGCGGCGCTCGGCCTGGCGTGGGTCGAAATCGGTGGAAGCGAGGGCAATCTCGTCACCGGCTTTCCATTGCGAGGCATTAAGCACTTCGATCGACGTGCTACCGGCATCGGCGGTCTTCGACAGTTTGGTCCAGCTGTTGCTGCGGTCGCCGTGCAGGTTCAGCGTGCCGCCCGACAGCATGATGCCGCGGTCGCCCATGCCCATCATTTGTTCGTCGGGCACGTTGTTGGTCAGCGTGATGGTGGCCTTGTGTGTGTGCGGTTTGGCTTCGGTGCCAATCTGCAGCTCGCCGTGCAGCATGATCCACTCGGTGCTCAGTTCCAGATCAGCGTTGTCGGCGAAGGTCAGTTTGCCGCTGATCGTCATGCCGCCGAGGGCCGGCGGGCTGACGTCAAGGATCACGTCTTTGCCGCTGTCGATGGTGACCTGCTCGCCAGCTGCAGGCACCTTGTTGTTGGGCCAGGTGGCTGGATTCGACCAGAGAGATTCCTGAGCGTGCGTGCTGACGCACCCGCCGAGCAGGACAAACACGGACAGGGTCCTCGTAAGCAAAGACATAGGTGATTTTGTTTGCATTATTGTTCCCTCCTCGGGAGTCTGGCACGGCGCGAATGTACCAGCTTTATCCGTCTTTGTGAGCGCAGTTCTTGCGCCGGACCTCGCTTCAGCAGACGCCGTGCCACCCAGCCGGCAGCCAAGCGGATAGACAAGGGTTGACCGGCACGCATCCGCAGGTAAAGCTCTCAACCCGGACCAATACAACAAGAGCAGAACTGCATGACAGCCACAGCAGCACCAGCTTGGAGTGCCGACAAGGCACGGTGCCGGACGCGAGACCGGGCCGGAAGGCCTGGACGAATACCTGCAGACCAAGAAAGTGATTGTATCGCTGGCCTGAGACCGAAGCCCGAACGCACGCACGTTAACCAACAAGGAAACCGCGTTATGAAAAAGTACCTGACTCTGACTGCAAGCCTGTTCGCCACCCTGTCCCTGGCAGGGATGAGCAAGGCCACCCTGGCGCAGGGTGCCGTGCCGCCCTGCGGTCCTGCCGCCCAACTGGGTGCCGAATATGCCGCCAATGTCGACGCCAACGCCCGCTGTTTCGAACTGCGCATGTACACCGTCGACCCGGCCCAGGTCGGCACCGGTGATTTCAACGGAGGCATCGACGAACTGCACCAGCGCTTCCGCGAAGAGGAGGCGGCCATCTTCGAGCGCCACGGCGCTGATGTGATCGGTGTCTGGCAGGACGTGAGTCGACCCAACACGCTGATCTGGATGCTGGCCTATCGCGACGCCGCGCACCGCGCCGAAGTGTGGGCGAAATTTGCGGCCGATCCTGCCTGGACTGCACTGCGCACCAAGTACAACGTGCCGTTGAGTCCGCCGCAGGTGTTTTACATGAGTGCTACGGACTATTCGGATCTGAAGTAGATTACTGTCCAATCTACCAATGCAATCAACCCCTCTATATAGTCCTTAGCCCAACAACAGAACGGCCAACAGGCCGCACACCAGAGGACGAGCGCATGTCCACCGCAACAAATTTCACTATCCCGGGAATCGTTGTACTTGCCTTGGTATTGGGAGGCTGCGGGCGAACAGAACAGCTAGCTGATGCAGACCAGTCAAATGACGCTGCACAGGCAACAACACCCACCGCCAGGAAGCTGCCGCGCAGTTTGTTCGAAGGCGATCCAATGACGCAGCCTCCGGTGACTGCCTGGCCTACCAACGGCGGCTCGTGGTTCAACCAGCGCTGGTCACCGCTTACCCAGATAAATCGCGACAACGTTGCCAATCTCAAGGGCGTATGGCGCACCCATCTGAATGGTTCCGGCCTTGGTACCCAGTACTCTGCCGAAGCAACGCCGCTCTACAAGGATGGCAAGCTCTACATCTCCACCGGTGAAAGTGATGTGTTCCGGGTGGATGTCGATAGCGGCGTGATTGACTGGGATTACCAGTCGCAGTTTCCCGAGGCCATGGGTGAACAGGTGTGTTGTGGCTGGGACAGTCGCGGCGTTGCGCTTGGCGAGGGCAAGGTGTTCGCCGGTCAGCTGGACAGCAAACTGGTGGCACTGGACGAAAACACCGGTGCAGTGGTGTGGGAAACGCAGGCCCAACGCTGGGAAGACGGCTACAGCATCACCGGCGCGCCGCTGTATTACGACGGCATGGTGATTACCGGCTACTCGGGCGCCGAAAAAGGGGTGCGCGGTATGGTGGAAGCCTTCAGCGCCGCCACAGGCGAGAAGCTGTGGACCTTCTACACGGTGCCGGGCCCGGGTGAATTCGGCCATGACACCTGGCCGCAGGACAGCAACGTCTGGGAATTCGGTGGTGGCACGGTGTGGCAGACGCCAGCGCTGGATCCCGAACTCGGCCTGCTCTACTTTTCTACCGGCAACCCCGGCCCGGATTACAACGGCGCCATCCGCCCCGGCGACAACCTGTTCACCGCGTCCATCGTAGCCATTGATGCCCACACCGGCGAATACCGTTGGCATTTCCAACAGGTGCACCACGACATCTGGGACTACGATTCGCCGAACCCGGTGATCCTGTTCGATGTGGATTTCAAGGGCAGCGAGCGCAAGGCCCTGGCCCAGGCCGGCAAGACCGGTTGGGTTTACATACTCGACCGCATTACCGGCGCGCCCTTGGTAGGCATTGAAGAACGGCCAGTACAGCAACTGGCAGAGCAGGCGACATCACCTACGCAACCCTATCCTGTTGGCGACTCCTTTGTGCCGCAGTTTGTCGACATTCCGCCGGAAGGCGCGGTGATTCGTAACCAGGGCCGTATCTTTACGCCATTTGGCCGAGACTTGCCGGCGATGGTGACGCCGGGTGTGGCCGGTGGAGCCAACTGGGCACCAAGCGCCTATGACCCGGCGCGCCAGATCATGTACGTCTGTGCTTCCGAGGGCGCCATGACGCTGGTGATGCGGGAGGCTGAAGTCCCCGAGGCCCACGGCACTTCGTCGTGGACCGGCGGCGGCTTTGGCGGCGCGTCTACGCCGAGAACCGGCGTGATTGCTGCCATTGACGTCACCACCAACAAGCTGGTGTGGCGTTACCGTTGGCAGGACTCCTGCTACAGCGGCCTGTTGACCACTGCGGGTGACCTGCTGTTTGTGGGGCGCAGCGATGGCCGTTTTACCGCGCTGGATATCGATACCGGCCTGCAGCTATGGGAGTTCCAGACCGGCGCCGGCCTCAACGCGCCCGCAATCAGTTTTGAGCACGGCGGCAAGCAATACTTGGCGGCGCTGTCGGGTGGCAACGTGTTTGCACGAGGCTCTGCCCATGGCGACAGCCTGTGGTTGTTTGCGCTGGACGGGAAAATGGAACCCACCACGCCTTCTGATACTCCACTCCTGACCGACGGCGATGCTGCCGTGGCCGTTGCCGCCACTGTCACCGCTGCCGAGGGTGACCCTGACTACGCCAACGGCGAAAATCTCTACAAGGTGTCATGCCAGGTATGCCACGGCGAAGACGGCATGGGCGGGCACAACAACGGCATGCCGCTGAACAACCTGCGCTCCGCCAAGGATGCCGTCGCGGTGTTGGTTACTGGTCGCAACAACATGCCCAACTTCAGTACTGCCCTCACTGCGGAGCAACTGAGGGATGTCAGTGCATTTGTGGTGGATCGTTTGTTTCAGTAGCCACCCGGGCAGAGCAAAAAACGGCGGGGCTAGTGCAAGTGCACGGTGCGGTACTTCATTACAAAACCCCCGGCAGGTGCCGGGGCTTAGGTTGCTTCGATGGGACCAGGCTTCACCGACTGATCGGCACGCTGGTGCCGCCACCGGGGGCGCCGGTGCCGCTGTCGCCAGTGGAGACAATTTTCACCCACAGTGCATCAGTGCCCTTGAAGTAGGAGGTTTCGCTGGCGTTGCGCAGTGCATCCAGGCTGTTCTGCTGGACGCCGGCAGCAGCAGTAGTGAACTGCGGCAGTTCAAATATCACCCACGAACCTTTGTCGAGTTCCGTCAGCGTCAGATTCATGGTCGGTCTTTCAGTGGTCGCCTTGATCGTGGTGCCGGCGCGGACGTTGCTGGCGCCAGTGACGGTGTAGTCCTTGCCGCTGCGGCTGAGCACGACCGGCGGCTGGGCTGGAGGTGGTGCACCGAACGCGCCGACTGGACCGCCTGGACCAGCACCAGGACCTGGGGCACCAGCACGTGGAGCTCCGGCTGCGGGTGCAGCACCTGGACCCCTGCCAAAACCACCGCCGGGCGCGGCAAAACTCAAGCGGCCGACATCACCTTTGCACACGGCCGCATTCCAGTCTGACTTGATCTGGCAGGCTTCAACGTCGGTTGCCACGCTGTCGTTGACGCCATCGTGGATGATCACGAAGGCGTCGGGGCCGAAGCCAAGCGAGCCGTCTTTGTCACGGTAGGCGGCGGTCTTGTAGGACGCACTGCTGCCGTTGTCGTTGGCCCATTTGGCATTGCCTTCCATCGGCGGAAAGTAAATCGGTTTGGCGTTCTCGAACTTCACGCGCTCAAAGGCGTTGTTGGTGCTGACGCCGAAGCTGCTGAACAGCAGGTTGGAGATGGCGCCGGTCTTGCGCACGGCATTGTCTGCGTAATTGACGAAGGTGGTGTTGATGATGTCGTGGCGGTAATCGTAGTACTCGTAACCGCGGATCGGGAAATCCGGCAGAGCGGGCTTGGGCAGGCTGCGACCGTAGGCTTTTTCTTCCGCAGTCTGCGGGTTACCGATGTTGTCGGTCTCGCCGACGAACAATGAATCAACCACTTGCGAGGTGTATTCATAACGACCGAAGGCGCCGGAGGCGTGGGTGAAGCCCATGGCGCTGTCGGCCAGTTTGAGGTTCTTGAACAGGTGCATTTCACCGCGGCCCCAGATGGCGCCATTGCGGTTCTTGTAGGAGGTGAGATCTTCAAACAGCGCTACCACTGTCTTGCTGGCCGGGTCCGCAGGATTTTCCAGGCCGGTGTGCGAGCTGCCGGTGACGCCAAAGGTATTGTTGGCCGCGATGTTGCGGTCAAACATGAAGGAGTCATAGTTGGAGTGGGCGACATTGCCCTTGAACTCGCGTAACGGCGTGCGACGTGGCCAGGTGGCCTTGCTGGCATCCGAATCCTGGAAGGCGCCGTTCGGGTGCTCGGGCAAGGCCATCCAGAAGCCGTTGGCATCGGAGCCAGCCGCCACGTTGTCGCGGTAGGTGTTGTCGGGATTGGTGATCCAGTAACTCGACACCGTGTTGTCGGAGGGCAGCAGCACATCGGTGGCGTTCTGGCCATTTTCGCGGACGGCCTGACGATTCTGGTAGTCCGGGCGCTCGCCGGCCGCAGCGAGATTGGTTGGCACGCAGGCCTTGGAAGTATGGCACTTGGTCTGGATCGCCAGGTTGTGCACGAATTCGTTGTGGTGCTCGATGCCGTCTTCCATGAAGAAGCAGTGACCCACGGTGTTGTAGGTAACGTTGTTCTCCACGCGCAGGAAGTTGGTGCCATGCACTGTCACGCAGCGGTTGAAGGTGTCGTGGATCGCTGCGTTCCTGATGTACTGCCCCTGGCCGGTGTCGCCGACGAGATGCCAGTGGATCGGATAACGCGCCAGCTCCAGATTCTGGCCCATGCGATTGAGCTCAACCCCTTCCACATACATTTTGCTGGTGACCATCGCCATGATGTGGCCGCCGAAGAAAGTCTGTGCCGCGTCTTCGGAGGCCTGCACCTTGATGTTGCGCGTCAGCATTCCGACTTCGCCGCGTTCATCCACCCCGAAGGTGATCTCGCCGAAGTGCATGTAGTCGAGTGGCTTGTCCAGCGTAAGGGTGTTGCCGCTGATGGCGGTTATGGTGCGACGCTCGGCCTGGCGCGGATCGAAATCTGTCGACGCCAGCACAATCTCGTCACCGGCTTTCCACTGCGCCGCATTGAGCACGTCGATGGACGTGCTGCCTGCCTCAGCAGTCTTGGACAACTTGGTCCAGCTGTTGGAACGATCACCGTGCAGGTTCAAGGTGCCACCCGACAGCATGATGCCGCGGTCACCCATGCCCATCATCTGCTCGTCGGGCACGTTGTTGGTGAGTGTGATGGTGGCCTTGTGCGTGTGCGGTTTGGCTTCGGTACCAATCTGCAGCTCACCATGCAGCATGATCCACTCGGTGCTCAACTCCAGATCAGCATTGTCGGCGAAGGTGAGTTTGCCGCTGATCGTTATCCCGCCCAGCGTTGGCGGACTAACGTCAAGGATCACGTCCTTGCCGCTGGCAATGGTGATCTGCTCGCCTGCGGCTGGCACTTTGTTGTCGGGCCAGGTGGCGGGATCAGACCAGAGTGCTGCCTGGGCCTGGGCGTTGGAATAGCCACTGAGCAGGACACACAGTGGCAGGGCTAAAACAAGAACAGGGACGCGAGATGTCATTTTCATTTTTATTCTCTCTAACCATGTCGGGCGGATAGTTGAGCGGAGGATGATCGGCTTGCCGCTCACTCCGCAAGAGGCTAAACGATGTTAGCGGTGAAGTGGGTGAAAAAAAAAGCGGAAGCAATGCGTCAAAAACGGAACAAAAAACGCGATAGAAATAGGGGAATAGGTGCCAGAGTCGAGGTGCCGGGATCCAGCAGTCGCTTGCCCAAGGTTGCAATGGCATCATCCGGTAGATACAGGTGGGCAGAGCCTGACGCGCTCTGTCTGGACACAGAAGCACGGAGAGGAAAACAACAATGTGGTTTAGCCGTTCAAGAATTGCCGTGGTTGCAATGGTGTTGGCCACCAGTGCCGCGGCCCAACAGCAGCTGCCAGCGCCGCTGCAGATCGAAAGTCCAGTCAGCACCGTGCCGGTGGCTGTGCAGCTGCTGCGCTGGCATATGCTCGACAACAACGTCAGCCCGCTGATGTTTCGCAGCATGGACAGCCTGTTCACCACCCGCACGGTGGCGCGCAGCGGTGCGGTCTGGCAACTGCCGCAGGCCGATCAGCCGCTCGACTTCAACTACTCGTTTGATGGCACTGAGCATGCCGCGATGGACGTGCTGGAGCGCACCTATACCAATGCCCTGCTGGTGATGAAGGATGGCAGCATCGTCAGCGAGATCTACCGCAACAACAGCACAGCGGCTTCGCGGTTCATCGGCTGGTCCATGACCAAGTCACTTACCTCTGTGATGATCGGCTGCGCGCTGGAAGAAGGCCGTATCGCTTCACTCGATGATCCAATAACCAAGTACCTGCCCGAGTTGGCCGGTGGTGGTTATGGAGGCGTCAGCATCCGTCAGGTCATGCAGATGCGGTCCGGTGTCGACTACGAAGAACGCTACGACTTTGCCAACCCCGGCACTGCTGCCAGCAACCATATCGCTGCACTGGTGCGCAACACCGCACGTTTCGCCGATGCTGCACGTACACTGCCGCGCCTGCATGAGCCGGGTGCAGTGTTCCAGTACAAGACCATTGATACCGCGGTGCTGGGCTGGCTGATCGAAAGTGTCAGTGGTGGCAGCGTGGCGGCCTACACGGAACACTGCGTATGGGAACCGCTCGGCGCCGAAGCGGATGGTTACTACATCATGGATGGCGAGCCGGGTGTGGGCCGTGAATTCAGCGGCGCTGGTTTCAATGCAACCCTGCGTGACTATGCGCGCTTCGGCCAGATGGTGCTTGATGGTGGTGTGGCCAACGGCAGCCGTATCGTTGCGGCGGACTGGATCGCACAGTCCACCACGCCCAGCGGCGCCGAAGACCAGCGCCGTGGTGGTTATGGCCTGCAGTGGTGGACGATCGGCGACAGCAATGCGTTCAGCGCCATCGGTCTGCAGGGCCAGTACATCTATATTGATCCTGACACCCGCACCGTGGTGGTGAAGCTCAGCTATTTTCCGCCCGGCGACAACAGTGCGCTGGATGCGGAGACGCAGGCCTTCATGGCGGCTGCCTCTGCGTGGAATCCGCGCTGAGACTGCCGGTGCAGTAATCAGGTGTCCGAGTCAC
>CAISOD010000113.1 GCA_903887045.1 uncultured Gammaproteobacteria bacterium
ATATGCGCATGCTCGTGATGAATTTGGCGGGTTGCAGAAAAGCCATCGGGTGCTCCTTGGTTGTTGACTTCGCTATTCATCTTGATCATTATGACCAATATGGTCCTAATGATCAAGGAGACTCCATGATTACCGAAACCAATGCAGTCAGCTTCAGGCAGAATCTCGGTGAAATGCTTAGCCAAGTGCAATACCGGCGCGACAGTATTGTTATCAACAAAGACGGCAAGCCAGTGGCAGCACTGGTTGATGCGCGGCTGTTTGCGCGCATTCGCCGCATGCAGGAGCGCTTTGATGGCCTGTGCAGTCGCATAGAGGCCGGGTTTGCAGAAATCTCCGAAGCCGAAGGGCTGGCCGAGATCGACGCGGCTGTCATGAAGGAACGCGCTAAATCGCGCCCACCCAAACCAGCCAAAACTGCAGTCAAAGCCAAGCGGTAACAGCATGGCCGCTCTACGCGTAGTACTCGATACCAATGTACTGCTGTCAGGTATTGCCTATCCGGCCAGTGTGCCGGGAAAAATCGTGGCGGCCTGGCGCTATCACGGCGCGCTGGAGGTTGTACTCTCGGCCTATATTCTTGATGAGCTGGCCCGAGTGTTGCCAAAGCTCAAACATCGCCACGGATTGAATGCGGCAGAAATCCGCGATCTGATCGACATACTCGCCATTCAGGCCGAGCTCATTGAACCAATGGCAAGTGTTGAACCCAATCTGCGTGATGCCAACGATCAGCCGGTGTTGGCAACATTACTGACCGCGATCAACACAACCGGTGCCGACTATCTGATTACCGGCGATAACGATTTGCTGGCGTTGGCTGCACACTATCCCATTCTTGCACCAGCGCAGTTCTGGGCCTTGCATGCAGGATTCTGATTCCGAGTGGCCAGGATGCGATTGGCAGCCACCAAACGGCGGAACTCCACCAGATCAGCCAGCAGCGGAAAACTGCCGGCAGCCTCCTGCGACAACGCGGCGGGCAGCCGGAACGCGAGCCCGGCACTGCCAGCGAGTGCCATGGTGGTGCGGGAATCGGCATTGTTGGCTGGTGGGACATCCTGTTTCCCACCAGTAACAATCCCTCTTTCTGTAAAACCGCCTGACCGCTTTGGACGATCAGTTCAGAACATTGAGCCGCCTTTCACCACCGGCGTGCCGTCTGCCCTGGTCGGGATATTGCCACCACCTTCTACCAACAGCCCGTTCACACCAGCGGCGCGTGCGCGATGGCCTTTGAAGTTAATGGTCTCTCCCACTGCGAAAGTATTGGTGGCGTACCCCATCCGCTTCAGATGCACGGCGGCGGCGCCACCGTAACTGACGTCCCATTCCTGCACCACGCCCTGCTCGTCCTTCACTTCCAATACAAGATGCGGATGCGGATTGATAAGCCGCCACATCTTGACTGTCCCAGTCAGATCAGTGAGTTCATCCTGATAAATGCCCTGTGTGCTGTGATGGGCGTTCAGCGTTCCGGTGAGGGAGGCGCCTACAAAAAACAATGCCAGACCAATGCGATTCATATGCTGCTCCTATGGACGTGCCTGATAGTCGATATAGTTGACGGGGGGATCGTTCGGATACTGCGGCGCCATGATTTTCAGGATCGAACGCGAAGCCTCCAGATCACAATCCCAGTCGAAATCCCATTCCGCTTCCGGTTTGGAAGTCACGCGGTAGGTCAGCGGCTCTTTCAGGAAGAAGGGGTCCGTGGCAGTCACTTCGAGGACGAGGGTGTCGCCCTCTTTGGTAAAGCGTTCGAACATCTGCTTCTGCGTGGATGAAGGTATGCGGGAATCGGCATTCCAGCCCTGGGAATCGAAGGTGAAGCGGTCGGTCACTGCCACCAGCGCGCCGTTTTCATAGCGGCCGACCGAGTGTCCATAGTAGAAAAATTCGTTGTACTTCGGTTCTTCGAAGCCATGGCCTTCGAGCCAGATGGTGCGTACCACTTCTTCCTTGCCGTAGCGAATCAACACGCGGTCTTCCAATTGTTCGATGGCAAAGGAGTAAGGCTCGCTCCACATCATCGGAATCGGCATCGGTGCGCAGTCGTATTTCGGCTGGGCAAATTCATCAATGGCGTCGTGGTAGGCCTTGGCGCGTTCGGTCAACTTGGCGTCGTTCTCCGCTATTTCCATACAGCGGCGGTTGAGACCGCCACCACCGGTAGCGCCGGTACTCGGGCACTGCGGCATCTGCCAGAGACCCGCAATTTCAGGAATCGCCTCGGCGGCCGTAGATGCCCGCACCAGAACAAGGCCTGCAAAGGCACCGGCAACAATGCCGTAGACGAGCTTTCTTACCGAGAATCTCTGCTGCATGCTTCCCCCTTTCAAATTTCCGCCCTCGGACATGTTGTCGCGATCACAAGCGGTGTAGCTGTTTTTTGTTGCCCCAGCCGCTGCAAGCCGGAGCACGATGCATGGTAGATAGCAGGTTTTGGCGCGTCAACGAAGATGCTGAATCGAGACTGCGAATTACGACACAGCCAAAAACAGCCTGTCATGATTGCATCCAGTCAACCATCGCCGCCGAAA
>CAISOD010000114.1 GCA_903887045.1 uncultured Gammaproteobacteria bacterium
GGATGGCTACCATGCCTTCGATATGGCGATCCGCATCCAGCAGCAACTGCAGATGCTGACTCAGTAGCGGGTCGAGACTGCGCAAGCGGAGCAGCGCACTGGCGGCTTGTTGCAGATCGCATTGCTCGAGCAGTTGGCTGGCAGTCAGGACGGGCTGCGATTGCAGCAGTTCGGCAGTCAGGGCCGGAATGTCGGTCGCTGCGTTGCAGGACTTACCTTGCGGCGGGTGCTTTTGTCAGTACGAAGGTGGTTTGCTCGTCATTCACCACCACCTTGTAGCTGCCGGCAGCAAGGCCGCTTACGTCGAGCGGCACAGTGATCTCGAACGGTGCCAACACGGCAATACAACTCTCGGCCGGGCCTTGCACCGTTTCGGCGACCAGCAGCGTGAAGGTATCGGCCTTGCGTGAAATGGCGACCGGCTCCAGCGCCACGCACGGCACGCTCTTGTTGCCGGCGATTCGCAGCGTGACCTGGCGTGAGTCCTGCGTCTCGGTCACGCTGGGCGTCACACTGTCGACATAGGCCAGTGGCCGCGGCGATGCTGCCAGCACTTTCAGCCTGCCTGCGGCATCGGCCTGCAGTTGGATATCCTTGTAGTAGTACTGGCCGCTGGCATTGAGCAACGCGCCAGCGGGGATGGAGAGTATGCCATCCTGATAGACCGGAGTTTGCGCCAGCGAGCCAGTCGAAACAGCCAACAGGCTCAATACGGTTGTTGCCAGCAAAGTTCTTGGTGTCATCTATCTTCCTCACGACTGACGGTGTGTGAACCGCATGATAAAGGCCGCCCGGGATTTGTCTGTTTCCGATTGTTGGGAAAATGTAACGAGGAACAGCGGACTGGCGCTTGTTTCCCGCGGGCCTGGCATAACCAGCACTGGTCTAGAATACCCCCGCTTTGGTGCGAACCTCCACAGCCCTTGCGCGCAAACAGGGCGTTGACCATGTAAGCCGCCGCAAAAAATTCAGTAAAGACTGCAAAAAGAAGTGTCTGGCGACACTGGCACAAGCCTTGCTCGGGACCGACTGTAATTGAACTACCTGTTCAAGACACAGACCCCTGGGAGCGATTGATGAGTAAGTTGAAATCCGGCTTGTTGGCCGGCAGTACGTTTATGTTGATGCCGTATTTGTCATCGGTGCAGGCTGCGGAATCCGAACCTGCAGCAGCAAGCGATCCAGCCATCAGTGTCATCGTGGTCTCCGCCCAGAAGCGCGAAGAAAACCTGCAGGATGTACCGCTTGCGATAACCGCAGTATCGGAAGAAACACTGCGTGCCAACAATGTCACCAACTTCGTTGGGCTCAGTAACCTCACACCGGGCCTTACAGTGAGCCCTGCCGAGGGTGGTGATCGCGTGACCATGTCGATTCGTGGTGTCGGTCAGGAAGCCAACCAGAACGACGTGGCAGCGCCGTCGGTATCGTTCCATCAAGACGGTGTTTATATCGTCTCGCCTTTTGCACTTGGTGCCGCCTTCCTTGATGTCGGCACACTCGAAGTGGTGCGCGGCCCGCAAGGAACCTTGTTTGGCCAGAACTCCACCGGTGGTGCAACCAACGTCAACACCGTGCGCCCGCAGCTGGAAGAATTTGAAGGGTATGTGCAAACCGGTTTTGGCAACTACGAGTACCGCAATGTCGCCGGTGCGCTGAACATTCCGCTCGGCTCAACCTTTGCGCTGCGACTCAGTGGCGAAGGCATTGCGCAGGACGGCAGCACCATCAACGTCGTCAATGGCCAGGACCTGGATGACAAGGATCAAACCGCCTGGCGCGCGATGGCCCGCTGGGAGCCGACAGAAGATATTTCAATTACCGCCACTGCGCAGGAGTTCAATTCCGACGTCAACGGCGCTGCCCGTTTCGGTCTTTACGACACCACGCCTGGTGATCGACGCCTGGCACAGGATGACCCCTCTGCACTGTCGCTGGATGCCAGCCTCTACAGTGTGATTGCAGCGTGGGATCTGCCGGCCTTCACCCTGAAATACCTGGGCTCGGTGCAGGAAGCAGAAATTGTCCGCTCGCGTGACAATGACTTCACCAACGTTTATTCACGTTTCACCGGCGTCAGTATCGTCAACCCCTTCGTGTTGCGTCGCAGTTATGAGCAGCAGCAGGACCAGCTGCACGAAAGCTGGACTTCCGAACTCAACGTGGTGTCAGCCGAGCCACTGTTTGGTTCAGTCGATTGGGTGGTCGGCGCGTTCTGGTTCAATCAGGACATCAAGGCGCGTACCTTTGAACGGGCAGACCAGAATCGCAACGGGGTATTGAACACCTTCAATGAAGTGCCCAATGCCGCCGTTTTCGGCATTCCGCCGTTTGGTGCCGATGTGGGATTCCAGAGTGACTTCTTCCCCTCCCGCAAATCGTATTCGGTATACGGACAGGCAACTTGGAGCATCAGCGATTCGCTGCGGTTCACCGGTGGTCTGCGCAATACCGACGACACCGCCAAGAACATCAACTACAACTTCTTCACCATCCAGCTCAACCGCCCGACTGCCAATATCACCAATGTCGGCGAGGCAGTTACCGGACAAGTGCGGCTGGAATATGACGTCTCGCGTGACATCATGGTTTACGGTTCCTATACCAAGGGCTTCAAGCCGGGTGGCAACAACCTGACGTTTGGTCGTGCCGACGTGGCGGACGATCTGGTGTTCGCCAGTTTCAGGCCCGAGACCATTTATGCGTATGAGGCCGGCTTCAAAGGTGACTTCTTAGACAGCACCGTGCGGCTGAACATGGCCGGCTTCGTATACGACTATGAAGACCTGCAGGCGCAGGGTACTGATCCCCGCAACACGGCAAGCGGCGTGATAAACATTCCCGAGTCGCGAGTAATAGGGCTGGAAGCAGAGTTGCAGTGGGTACCCACCAGCAACCTGAGTTTCTCCGGCAACACTACCCTGCTGGATTCCACCATCTCCGACAGCTTCATTGCACTTGATGGCGTGAAGGCTGCCGCGGCTGAACTGCCGTTGATCCTTGGCGGCGCTGGCAACTTTGCCGACTCGGTAACGCTTGCACGCAATGGTGTGCGCGAAAACCTCGACGGCAACGACCTGGCAAAGGCGCCACCGTTCGCAGCCAACCTGACAGCCATGTATACCACCAATGAAATGAACGGTTTTGTTGGAGATGCGTCGATGACGGTGAGTTATCGCGACGCAATGGAAACCAGGATCTTCAACAATCCGGCGCTCGATACAATTCCTGCGTACACCATGGTGAATGCCCAGGTGGGCTTCACCTACAACGAAGATCTGAACGTGACACTCACTGTGCAGAACTTGTTCGACAAGGACAGTATCGCCTCGCGCTTTACGGACGCCTTCGGTGTGTATTCCACCTTCAACCAGTTGAATCCGCCGCGTACGGCCATCGTTGCCGCCCGTTACAGCTTCTGATTGATCCTCTGCAGGGGCCAGGCAGTCAGGGCATGACCTGACTGTCTGGTCTGTTTTTCCAAGTCACCTGCAACTACCGATATTTTTGGTGGCAAAATGCCGTAGGGTTCAACCGAGGGCAACACCATGGCGGAAATCAAAACCAAAAAGAATGCCGCCAGCGTCAGCGAATTCCTGGAGGCAGTCAGCAACGAAACCCGCAGGGCAGATGCCAAAGCCGTGCTGAAGCTGATGCAAAAAGCCACCGGGAAAAAACCGAAGATGTGGGGCAGTGCCATCGTTGGTTTCGACGAATACCACTACAAATACGACAGCGGCCACGAAGGCGACATGTGCATGGTGGGTTTTTCGCCACGCGCCTCTGCGACAGTGTTGTATACCTTGGCCGGTTCCAGCGGCGAAGACGCGCTGCTGAAAAAACTCGGCAAGCACAAGCGTGGCAAGGGCTGTCTCTATATCAACAAGCTGGCTGATGTGGATACTGCGGTGCTTGAGGAGCTGGTGCGCGAATCCCACAAGTGCATGCAGCAGCGTTATCCCAAGGTAAAATGATCAAGTCCCCCGCGGCTTCGCTCTGTGCGTCGCCGTTGCACTCCACGGGTCATCCGGCCAAGGGTGGCGCGGATATCTTCCTTTCATTTCTTTCTTCACTTCCGGGTACGTGCGTTCCCAGAAGCTCTTGAGGTCCTGCGTGATCTGCAGCGGTTTGCCGCCGGGGGAGAGCAGGTGCAGCGTGAGCGGCACTTTACCGTTGGCGATGCGCGGGGTTTCTGCAAGGCCGAACAGTTCCTGCAGTTTTACCGCCAGCACAGGTGGTGCGCCGGCTTCGTAGTGAATGGCGCGATCAATACCGGAGGGCACGGTGATGCGCGGCGGCGCCAGCTGGTCGATCTGCTGGCGCGTGTTCCAGTCGAACACAGTTTTCAGTGCTTCGGTGAGTTCGACTTCACTGAGTGAATCGAGGCGAGTCTTGCCGATGAAGGCGGGTTTCAGCCACTGCTCGCGAGTGGCGACCAGGGTGTCGTCATCAAGGTTGGGCAATTCCAGTTCAGGCAGCCATGCACGCAAACACTGCACTCTTGCACGCCACTGCTGCAGTGCTTCACCCCACGGCAACGATGCGAGGCCGTAATTCGCAACTGCATCGCTCAAGGCTTGCGCTGCCAACTCAGGATCAGGTTTGCCGGCGGGTTTTGAGCTGAGCAGGATTTGATCGAAGCGGGTTTCACGGCGGGCGATCAGCGCACGGGCGGTGTCGTCCCAGCGCACGATGTCGGCTTCGATAAAACGGTGTGCGAAGTCTTCGCGCAAGCGGGATTCATCAAGAGGAGCAGCGCGCAGGATGAGGCTGTCTTTGTTGTCGAAGCGCAGTTCGCTCACCACCAGCCAGGGTTCGCCTAGCAAGGCACTGTCGTCGGCCAGTTTCGCCATGCGGCCATTGCTGAGCTGGTAACGATAGCGATCGCTGGCGTGTTGGCGCGCGATGCGATCGGGGTAGGCGTGTACCAATACGTCGCCGAGTGCGCGCGGTGAAAAATCCGGCGGAGGCGGAGAGTCCAACCGCAAGCGGCGGCGCCATTGGGTGGCGGTTTGGTTGATGGCCTGAATAGCGGCTCGTGATACGCCAGAGACCAAAGGGGTCGGAGATGTTTGGCCTCTCAAGGCTTCCCAGCGGCGTTGCCAGTCGTCACCGCGATAGCCGATCAGGGGATCACGCGCATCTGTCAGTGCAGCAAGATCGCAGGCGATGGCGGCTTCGGCAGTGTCGTGGGTGCTGAGCAGCATGGCAGCGAGGCGCGGATGGGTGCCGAGGGTCAGCATTTTCTTGCCGAGAGTGGTCAGGTGTTTTTTTGTATCAAGCGCGCCGAGTATCTGCAGCAAGTCTTGCGCCGAAGCAAAAGGACCACTCGGCGGCGCATCCACAAAACGCAAGGCCGTGCTGCCCCAGGCGGCAAGTTCAAGTGCGAGACCAGCGAGATCGATATTGGCAATCTCCGGTGTGCGTGCCACATCGAGCCGCTGCGATTTCGGCCACAGCCGATAACACCAGCCCTCGGCTACCCGGCCTGCGCGGCCGGCACGCTGATCGGCCGAGGCTTGAGAGATGTGGGTGGTTTCCAGCCGCGAGAAACCGGAGTTCGGATCGAAGCGCGGTTCACGCGCCAAGCCGGAATCAACCACCACGCGCACACCCGGCAAGGTCACCGAAGATTCCGCCAGGTTGGTAGAGAGGATGATGCGGCGGCGACCACTGGCGTCCGGTTGCAGCGCTGCGCTCTGTTGCTCAACTGGCATGTCGCCATAGAGCGCAATGGTGTGGAAGCGGGTAAACGGTTCGCGTTCGAGTGCGCGTGCGATGTCATTGATTTCGCGCTGGCCGGGCAGGAACACCAGGGCATCACCAGCGTGCGTTGTCATGGCGTGTTCGAGGCAGCGCCTGACCTGCAGGCTCAAGGTATCGTCGCGCTGTGCCGGAAAATACTGCACGTCCACCGGATAGCTGCGGCCGGCACTGGTAATGCGCTGGGCGTCGAGGAATTGCGTCAGCCGTTCGCCATCGAGCGTGGCCGACATCACCACCAAGCGCAGGTCGTCACGCAAACTGCTTTGTACATCGAGCGCGAGTGCCAGCCCAAGATCGCCGCTCAGATGGCGCTCGTGGAATTCGTCGAACAGGATGGCGCCGATGTTTTCGAGTGTAGGATCGTCCTGGATCAGTCGCGTCAAAATGCCTTCGGTAACTACTTCAACGCGCGTGCGGGCCGATACCTTGTTGTCGAAGCGGATGCGGTAGCCCACGGTGTCGCCGATACTTTCACCCAACTGCTTCGCCATGAACGACGCCGCTGCCCTGGCAGCAACGCGGCGCGGTTCCAGCATCAGGATTTTTTTGCCTGCACACCAAGCAGCATCAAGCAGCGCCAACGGTACCTGCGTGGTCTTGCCGGCGCCGGGAGGTGCTTCGAGCACGAGGCGCGTGTGTGAAGCCAATGCCTGCAGGATCGCGGGCATCACTTCATGGATGGGGAACGCCGGCGTGGTCACGGCTGCCGAGCCGCTATGCCACTAGGCTGGTGGTGGGGTTGATGCCCAGCATCAGGTTCATGTTCTGCACTGCAGCGCCGGAAGCGCCCTTGCCGAGATTGTCGTACACCGCAAGCAGCAACACTTGCGCCTTGGCGTCATTGGCGAACACATGCAGCCGCAAACGATTGGTGCCATTGAGACTTTCCGGATCAAGCTCGGGAGTGCGTTCGAGCGCGGCGAGCGGGGCCACTTCCACAAAGCTGTGCGGGATGGCGGCGAAGTGATCGGCAATCGCAGCGTGTAGTTGTTTGCCAGTCGGAATTGTTGCCAGTGACGCCAGCTGCAGCGGCACGCAGGTGAGCATGCCCTGCGCGTAATTGCCCACGGCCGGCATGAACAGCGGCTGGGCGGAGAGCTGCGCATAGCGCTGCATTTCAGCAAGATGTTTGTGACCGAAGCCGAGGCCGTAGGGCATGAACTCGGGTGCGTCTTCACCCTTGCTCTGGTAGTCGGCAATCATGCTTTTGCCGCCTCCGGAATAACCGGAGATGCCATTGACGGTTGCAGCATAGGAAGCCGGCAACAAACCAGCAGCAATCAAGGGCCGTAACGCCGCGATCAAACCCTGCGGCCAGCAACCGGGATTCGATACCCTGTTGGCGCTGGCAATCGCCGCACTCTGCGCGCGATCCATTTCCGCAAAGCCATAGGTCCAGCCCTCGGCCACGCGATAGGCCGTGGAGGCATCAATCACGCGGGTGGTGGAGTTGCTGATCAGTGACACGCTTTCTTTGGCAGCGTCGTCCGGCAAACACAGGATGGCGATGTCAGCAGCATTGAGGAATTCAGTACGCGCAGCAGGGTCTTTGCGGCGCGCTTCCGGAATCGACAACAAAGTCAGCTCCTTGCGCGCGGCCAGCCGCTCGCGAATCTGCAGTCCGGTGGTGCCGGCTTCACCGTCGATGAAAATTCTGGCTGTCATATCTCTCTCCTGCTCAATCTCCTGCCCAATCTCCTGCCCATGCTGTTGCCCGCGTCACCCGCTGCGTGGGAGTGGGTGAAAAGGCCGCCAAGGATAAAGAGCGGCAGTGCATAAGACCAGTAAATGCGCCACAAAACTGTCTACACTCATCAACGCGCTGACTACAATGCAGCCCAGTATTGGAGCATTCCCATGACAGAAGCCGAATTCCTTGTCCTGTACCAGCAAACCCTGCGCCGCATTGAGGAAATTGTCGAAGCCGCCATCAATGATGATGAGGCTGCCATTGATTATGAAAGTGGCAACGACATGCTGACGCTGAGTTTCACCAACAAATCAGTGGCTATCATCAGCCGGCAAAGTGCGATCAGGCAGTTGTGGCTGGCCGCGCGTTCTGGTGGTTTCCATTACGACTACGACACTGCCCGCAAGACGTGGATTTGTACTGCCACCCGGCAGACCCTGGCCGAGATGCTGCAGCAGATCTGCCACGATCAGGGCGCAGTCGCGATCGCCTTCGACTGAACGACGCTGGCGAATTTCAATCCTTCGGTGCCTGCTGCCAGTAGATTGGCGCCGGCCGCGCCGGAATATCGATGCCGGCTTCTCCGAGGGCTGTTATCAGCCGTTCCAGCAGATCGGTGCGTACCGCAAAGTAGTCGCCGGTTTGTACCCACGGCCTTACAAAAATATCCACAGTGGTGGCGGTGAGCTTGTCGACACCAATCATCGGCGCAGGTGCAGACAGTATGCGGGCATCGGCAGCCAGCACTGTTGTGACTACTTCGCGCACCTTGCCGATGCTGTCGTCAACACCAATGCTGACAATCAAATCAATGCGACGCTGCGGCAAGGTAGTGGCATTGATGATGATGCCGCTGATGACAGCAGAGTTGGGAATGATGATGCGCTGGTTGTCGGCCGTATTGAGATGGGTACTGAATATGCCGATCTCGTCGACTATGCCGCTCTGGCCCGAGGCTGTGATCGAATCACCCAACTTGAACGGGCGGAACACGATGATCATCACCCCGGCAGCAAAGTTCGACAGCGAATCCTTCAGCGCCAGACCCACAGCGAGGCCAGCGGCACCGATCAGTGCCAACAGCGACGAAATATTGACCCCGACGGTGCCCACTGCAGTCAGCACCACGGCAATCATCAGGAAGCCGTAACTGACGTGGCCGAGGAACTTCACCAGCGTGTGATCGAACTTCGACTTCAGCAGCAACCGTGACAGCACTTTGTGCAGATGCTCGGCCACCCATTTGCCGATGAGGAACACAATGAGCGCGATTGCGAGCTTGCCAAGCCACGGCGTGACGTAAAGATCGATGAAAGACAAGCCGGTTTCCATTGCACACCTTGGGTATAGCAGAATTGCGGTGATTATTTCCTAGAGCTGCTGCGAAGGCCACCCTATAATGCGCCGCCTTTGAAGGTGCTGCATTTACTGCACCGGAACCTCTTCCCCCATGATCACGCTGCAAAACGTCACCCTCTACCAGGGCGCCACACCACTGCTGGAAAGCGCCAGTCTGGCCATTTATCCGGGCCAGAAAATCGGTGTTATCGGCCGCAATGGCGCCGGCAAATCCACCTTGTTCAAACTGCTGATGGGCGAAATGCAGCTCGATGGCGGCGATATGGTGATGCCGGAAAAACTGCAGCGCGCCCAGATGATGCAGGAAACCGAAGCCTCCAATCGCTCGGCGGTGGACTACGTAATCGACGGCCATGTGCGCTTCCGTGAAGTGGAGCGTGCGCTCGATGAAGCCACGCTGAAAGACGACCACGATGCGATGATGCATCTGTACGCCGACATGGAAGAGTTGGACGGTTATGGATTGACCAATCGCGCCGAACAGTTGCTCATGGGTCTTGGATTTTCCGTCAGCGATTTCAGCAAGACAGTCGCCGAGTTTTCCGGTGGCTGGCGCATCCGCCTCAACCTTGCGCAAGCGCTGCTGCAACCGTCGGATCTGCTGTTGCTCGACGAGCCCACCAACCATCTGGACCTCGAAGCCACGCTGTGGCTGCGCAGCTGGCTGCTGAAGTATCCCGGCACCGTGTTGCTGATTTCGCACGATCGCCAGTTCCTCGACGAAGTAGTGGGCCATGTCATCAGTTTCGAGAACAAAAAGCTGATTACCTATCGCGGCAATTATTCGTCGTACGAAATGCAGAAGGCTGAACGTCTCTCGCAACAACAGGCGATGTACGAGAAACAGCAGTTGCGCAAATCCGAGATCGAAGGTTTTGTGCGGCGTTTCCGCGCCCAGGCCACCAAGGCCAGACAAGCGCAGAGCCGCTTGAAGGAATTGCAACGCATGGTGGATATCGAACCGGCGCACATCGATTCGCCATTCCAGTTCCGCTTCCGCGAGGCGGTGAAAATACCCGACGTCGTGCTGACCTGCGAAGACGTGTCAGTGGGTTACACCACGCCGCTGTTCAAGAACTTCTCTATCACCATCAATGGCAGCTCGCGCATTGGTTTGCTTGGCCCCACCGGCCAGGGTAAATCCACCTTCCTCAAAAGTGTGATGGGGCAGCAGCCCCTGCTGGGCGGCAAACTGCATTTCCACGAACACACTCGCGTGGGTTATTGCGCACAACAACAAACCGACGTGCTCGATCAGGACGCCAGTCCCATGCTGCTGATGCGCCGCATCGACGACAAAACCCCCGAGCAGGAATTGCGCAATTTTCTCGGCTCCTTTGCCTTCAAGGGTGAGCAGGCCGATGCCCCGATCCGCCCGTTCTCCGGTGGTGAGAAGTCGCGCCTCGCACTGGCGCTGGTGGCGTGGCAACGCCCCAACCTCATGTTGATGGACGAACCTACCAACCATCTTGATCTTGAAATGGTGCATGCGCTCACGCGAGCTTTGCAGGAATACGGCGGCGCGTTGATCCTGGTGTCACATGATCGCCACTTGCTCAACAACACGGTGGACCAGTTCCTTATCATTCGTGGTGGCAAGGTGGAATTCTTCGAAGGCTCGCTCGACGATTACGAAAAACTGGTACTTGAATCCCGCTCGGCAAAAGAGCGCGATGCTGCCCCGAAGGTACGCGGTGCGGCAGCAGACATGCAGACCGGTGACCGCAAAGAGCAGCGCCAGCAATCTGCGCAGGCGCGCGAGCAGATCAAACCGCTGAAAGACAAAATCAAAAAGCTGGAACAGCAACTCGATAAACAGCACCAGCAACAGACACAGATCGAAACCCAACTTGCCGATCCGGCTCTGTATGACGACGTCAATAAAGCCAAACTGGCCAAGCTCGTGCAGCAACAGGGTGAACTCAAGCGCTTGCTCGGCGACACCGAAGATCAGTTGATGCAGGCGATGGAGGCGCTGGAGGCAGTGGGCGGCTGAGTGCTTGTTCGCAGGGCAGGAGTGGAGCGCCGCAAGTGTGCGCAGAGGTCAATAGTTCCTTCGCCCATTCCGGTTGCTGCCAACCAGGTTGCTGCTACAGCGCCAAAGACCGCAGGCAGGCGATCAACGCTGTTCGCCGAGCCAGGCTGCCAATTCAGGATAGGTTTCTTCCTGCTCGCCGCCGGCCAGGGCCATGGCGGAATCCATCGGCGTCTTGCCGTAGAAATCCACTACATCCACTTTGGCGCCGTGATCGACGAGGTACTGCGCCACTTTGGTCCAGCCCCATTTGCCGGGGCCGAAGATGGCAGTCTGGCCCTGGCGGTTGCTGATGGAGGCATGGCGCGGCCAGTCGGCGCTGTAGCTGGTGGTGTCGGTAATCACGGCATTGACGTTGGCGCCGGCGCTGACCAGTACGTCGAGAGTTTCGATTACGAGCTCTTCGATATTGGCCTGCGGGAATACGGTGCCATCGCTGAGCATGCCGCGCGGAGTGGCGATACCGCTGACGGCAATGAGCGGGGTGATACCGAAGATGTTGGGCAAGTCGACGCTGGCTCCATGGGACAGCAACAGCTTCGCCGCTTCAGCATCATGGCCGACGGCAGCGCGCAACAAGGGTGTGGTGCCGGTGGTGAGCAATTCATCGGAGTAACGGCCATTGCCGCCACCGGGGCCGGGACGATGGAAGTTCATCTGCGCATCCACATAGGCGCCGGCATCCAGCAATCGTTTCGCCAGCAACAGTGCGATGTCCTTGTTGGCTTTGTTCAACTGCTGGCCGCGGGTTTCGATCGAGCGCACGTCGATGGCCATGTAGAGCGGTGTGCGGCCCCACCAGTCGAAACTGTGCGGATTGGCGCCCTTGTCGAGCAGATGGTTGGCAATGCCGAATTCGAAATTCTCGATGGCAACGATGAGCGGCGTTACGCCTTCGGGGCTTGGCAGGTTCGGATCGGCACCGGCTTGCAGCAGCGCTTGCACACAGGCCATACAGCCACTGCGTGCGGCAAACAGCAAGGGCGTGAGCCCGCCGGCGGGACGATACTGGCCGCGTGGTTCCGAGGTTATCTGACTCGACCAATCGAAATAGAGGGCGCGTGCATTCACTTCCGCGCCTTGTGCAATCAGGAACTGCGCCAGCTCGCCGTGATTGCGCGACGTTGCCCACATCAGCGCAGTCTGGCCAGTCCATTGTTCGGTGTCGTTGACGTTGGCACCTTTGGCGACCAGGGCGCGCGCGATCTCCACTGAACCGTTCCACGCGGCCAACATCAGCGGCGTCTGGCCGTCGGCGTTGGCGACTTTCGGATTGGCGCCCGCGTCGAGCAGTTGCTCGACGAGAGTGACATTGGCCAGTCGCGCTGCTTCGCTCAGTGGCGATGAACCAAAGGAATTCTGCGTGTCGGGATCGGCTTCGCGGCGCAGCAGTTCTTTCACCAGCGTTTCATCAACCTGATAAACCGCCCAATGCAGTGGCGTGGTGCCGTCGTTTTGCGGCGTGTTCACGTTGGCGCCGTTTTGCAGCAACGCCAGTGCGCCGCGGCTGTCGCCGGCCTGGATCAAATCTGCCAATGGCGATTGGGCATGCACTGCAGCGGCGAAGCAGCTTGCACAGAACGCAGCCAACAGGCGGCGGCGGAAAGCGGTGAATGCGATAGAGGTGATCATGGGCAGCAAGCGCTCACAGAATGTCGGCGGCGAGGTTGTAGTGATGGGCCCACAGACCTTTGTAGGCGGCATAAAGGAATTTGTTCGGATCCTGCCAGCTGTGGCTCAGCCCTGCCAGCGCACCTTCCTGCTGCATGCAGTCGGCACTGCAACCCTTGCGGATCAGGGTGTTCAAGCGCTTGTAGAGTTCGT
Source organism: uncultured Gammaproteobacteria bacterium (assembly GCA_903887045.1). Taxonomy (GTDB): domain Bacteria; phylum Pseudomonadota; class Gammaproteobacteria; order Pseudomonadales; family Pseudohongiellaceae; genus CAILUG01. The sequence goes on from CAISOD010000114.1 coordinate 12,675, forward strand.
GCGTCATGTCGCGTTCGGCGATCAGGTCTGCCTGTGTCATCACGCTGCCGTTGGCGGGGATGATCAGAGTGTTGGCATTGGTGAGCTGCACCAGCGCGTCGAGTGAGTTGGCGCGGCCACCCAGCCAGCCGCCGCCATACCAATCGAGTTCAGGGTCCTGCTTGCCTGCCACCGCGCCGCCGGCGGCCAACACGTTGGCAGCGCGGAAATGCACGTAGAGGTCGCCATCGGTGTGCGGCTCTATCAGGGTGCCGTACTCGACTGCGGTGTCGCCTACTTGCAGCGTGCCTTTGTCGTGAACCTTCACGGTTGGTCTGCCGGCTGCCGGCAAGGGCTTGTGATACCGCTCTTCCTGCGGCAGGTAGTATTCATTAGAGAGACGCTGCCAGCTTTTGGCGTGGGCAATGATGCTGGCGCCGCCAGTGCCGATTGCTTCATTGCCGCCGCAGTGATCGAGGTGCCAGTGGGTGTTGAACAAGGTGTGCACACCAGCAGGGTTGATGTCTTTCAGCATCTCCAACAGTTGGGCGCTGTA
>CAISOD010000115.1 GCA_903887045.1 uncultured Gammaproteobacteria bacterium
CCGCATCAAGCGCCATTTTCATGAGCTTGGCTGCGTGATTCATGACATCGACAACAACGGAGTTGCCAAATTGTTTGTATGCCCGGGTGTCCGAGACAGGAATTTTGAATGTGTCGGGGAATCCCATAAGCCGTGCGCACTCCCGTGGAGTCAGCCTGCGCGGGTTTTTCTTCTTGCCTTGATAGACAAGAATTTCAGATCCGTCTTTGTAGTAGCGTGCGGAGAGAGTTCTTGAAACGCTATCTGGATAAACGAGGCCGAAACCGAAGCCATTACCTGCTGCCTTGTGTTTCATTGCGTAGTTCTGGAGATAGGCCCACAACTTGTCGGTGAGCGTGTATTTTGCCAACACACGCTTCTTCTTGTGATCAAAGTACTTGTCGCCATCGGACTCGATGAATGGCTCGCTACCATCTGTTTTGTGCAGGATATCGCCGATTACCTTGTTGCCCTTGGGCGGAAGCGGAATTGCCTTGAAATCAAATGGGACAGGTTCCCGGAAACCGGCAATCAGGATTCGTTCGCGATGCTGTGGCGTGAAATGTGCGCCATCAATGATGGTTGAATGGATGTGATATCCCAGCTCTCTCAATGAGCTTTCAATTACCTGGAAGGTACGACCTTTGTCGTGCGACTTGAGATTCTTGACGTTCTCCAACAAGAACGCCCGCGGTCTTTTCGCTTCGATGATCCGGCAAACATCAAAGAAGAGTGTTCCTTGGGTCGCATCCTTGAAGCCATGCTCACGACCCAATGCGTTCTTCTTGCTGACGCCTGCAATCGAAAACGGTTGGCAAGGAAAACCGCCCAACAAGACGTCATGGTCAGGGATGCTGGATGCATCAATCTTCGTAATGTCACCGGCAATCAGATGATTGTCAGGGAAGTTTTCGGCATAGGTTTTCTGTGCGTAGTTGTCCCACTCGCTCGTGAACACGCATTCACCGCCAATGGTTTCGAATGCGGTCCTGATCCCGCCGATTCCGGCAAACAGATCAATGAATTTGAAGGCCCCTGCGGCCTTTGGCATGACAAGAGGAAGGACCAACTGGCGTAGCGCGGGTACCAAGTACGGCTTTGGCTCTGATTCGCGAGCCTCCCAGCGGCGGACGGTTCTAACGTCTACTTTAAGGTGTCGGGCAATTTCGTTTTGAGAGTGGTGACGTCGCGCCAAGTCCAAATAGTCGAGGGCTGATTCGGGGTCGTTGGCTGAGGTGTAAGAGGTGGGTGCTTCCACGGACATGATCCTTTCGCTGGGAACAAAACAGGACATTACGCCCTCCTTTTGTTCCCTTCAAGGCTTCGTTGAGCGAGGTTAGAAGGCAAGGAAATAACTCCAACGTCGGACGCAGGGCGTTGAAGTTGTTTACCGTTACCCAGCAGGGCACGGAGCAGATGAAGTACTTGAAAATCCGTCAAGGCGGGATGGATTTTCAAGGTGTTTGGTTCCGGGGCAACCCACCCATCCTCACTGAATTGGGTGTCGTGTCTAAAGACTGTTAGCGTCTGATTGCCTATTAGACCAGCGTCTAATTGCCTATTAGGGCTCCGTCCAATTGCCGGTTTCGCAGCTCGGTACGAGCCGCCCTATGATTCTTCCCGACGGCTCAAAGCGCGCTTTGCAGAACCTCCTGCGCCAACGTGTTGATACTCACACCTTTCGATTGTGCGGAGATGGCCAACTGTTCGTGCAGCTTTGGCGGAATTCGCAAATTGAATTTGCCTGAGTAGTGCCGATGCGGATCGATGCCCTTCTCCTTGCAGACATCCAGGAACACTTGCAGTGATCTTCTGAACTCAGTACGCAGCTCTTTGGGGTTGCGGCCGTAAAAGTCTGCGCCTCCGTTCAGCCCCAGAATTTCACCCCGGAAACTGTCCCGGTCGGCATCGTATTCAATTTTGGCGCTGTAGCCGTCCAGCTTCATCAAACTCTTGGTTTTACTCCGTGCATCTCCAGCCAGTCGCGGATACTGGCCACGGCGCCTTTATCGGTAGCGGGGCCAGGATGGGGTCGATGAAACAATATTCCGCCACTTGATGTTGGCGCTTACAGGGTGGGCAAACAGTGCTTCCAGAGTCCTTTCAGGTGTCCGAAGTTCAACCTGTTTGCTCTCAATCAGGATGACCACAGCAAGAACTGGGCTTTCCAGCAAAGCGCCTCCGCTTAAGGCTATCCAGCACGGCAGCTGAACACACCACGAGTTGGCGGCAATCGAAGGCAAAAAAAAGCGGGACCGAAGTCCCGCTCAGCAATACTGCGTGCCATCCTGTTGCTAGAACTTCATGTCCAGACTCAGCTGATACATGCGACCGTAGATTTCATAGTCGGGGTTTGTCACCTGCGAACCACCGCGGGTACCGAAACCCGCAATGATCGGCGGATCCCTGTCGAGCAGGTTGGTGACGTTCAGACCCAGATTCCAGGTTCCACCGTTTTCAAGCTCGCCTACGTATCCAAGACGCATGTTGGTGTAGTTGCCTGATGCCACCGAGTTGTCATCCACGTCCCGGCCTTCTACCCAGTTATAGTCCTGAATCGTGCTGGCGATATAACGCTGTTGCAGTTGGAGCGAGTACGAGCCCAGCGTGTAGACGCCGGTTATGGTGCCGGTCAGGTCAGGCAGGCCCAGTGAGCCGGATTGCTCCAGACCGGTGGTGGCACCGAAGGGAATATCCATTCGCTCACTGACGTATCCGGCAAAGCCCCTGAAGTTCAGAGACTCGCTTTCGCTGCTGAAGAAATCCGGCTCCATGCTGTAACTCGCCTCAAAATCGATGCCTTTCACGCGGGCCTGGGCAACGTTGAGCGGCACGTCAAAGATTCTGCCGATAACCTGGGTAACAGGGTCGCGCTGCACCTGACTGCAGAGCTGCGCTACCTTGTTGATCTCGCATTCGTTGACAATCCTTTGCTGGCCAAGCACACCGATGGAGTCCTTGATCTTGATGTCATATCTGTCAATCGAAACACTCAGACCACTGAGCCAACCCGGCTGATAGACAAAGCCATACACGATGGTGTCTGCCTGTTCAGGAACCAGATCGGGATTGCCGCCACGGGTAACGGTTGTGGCAAAGACCTGGCCGTTGAAGCGCGGATCATTGACGTTGCCACCGGTTGATTGCGCATCGAAACGATCCGCCATGGTCGCTTCGCGCACATCGCGTGACTTGGTGGCGCGCAAGCGCAGGTCCTCGAACACCTGGAAATCCAGGCCGAATTTCCATGAATCAATCGGATCATTCAGGCTGGAATAGGTGGATGAGCGGTACGAGGCGCTGCCACCAAGGGTCTGTTGACCCGAGGCCGATTCCCACAACGGCGCGTTCAATTCAGCAAAGTACTCCCATACATCGTAGGACCCGAACACATTGGGTACTGTTGAGAAGGAATGCAGGTTGGCGCTGCCCGAGGTCCAGCCCGGCCCGAGACCACGAATGCCGATGGCTGGAGCATTCAGAGGCGGACCAAGAACATCGATTTCGGTTGGCAGAGCTTGGTCACGGAACGACTGATCACGATAAGTCAGACCTGCGGCGAACGACACCGGGCCGGCCCACGCTTCAAACAATTCACCAGTCAGCAGAATCTCGGCAAAATCCTGGTTCACATAGCTGTCACCGATCTTGGGTGTCGTTATGTAGTCAATGACCGCCGCACTGGCACGGCCGGTAGACATCGCGTTGAAAGGGATGCAATCGCGGATACTGTTGTCGAGACCAACGGGCGAAGCCAGCGGCGCGGTCGTCGTGACTGTGCCAGTGCCACCCGGGCTGCCACCGGGTGAAGCCAGTCTGCCTTTTACCGAGTCCGCCAGTTGGGCGAGAGTTGGATTGTAGAGTTGCACGTTGCAGACAATGGCTCCGGTCTTCGGATCGCGCACTGCGTCCATCGCCAGCGCCAGTCGATCGGCGCGCAGGTTATCGTAGACACCAGTGCGCTTGTGCGACTCGCCGCTCTGCCAGCTTGCACGCAAATCCCAGTCGTTGGGCAGTCGTGCATCGATGCCGACGCTCCACGAGTAAGTGCCGAAAATCCCGGCTTCCGAGTCTCTTCCACGGACTTCCTTGTTCAGGTCAGACACGAAGCCGCCGTTGCGCCAGATCTGGAAGTCCTTGATGCCCGCACCGCCATTGGCCGCATCCATTGCCGCTGCAACGGATGGAGGCAGGAACGCGTTGTCGCGATAGATGTTCATGTGCCATCCATCGGAAATTTCATAACCACCGCGACGGGTCTTGTTGCGTGACTCCGAACGACCGGCCAATGCCTGGGCATAAACCGATACACCGTCGGTGATGTCATATTTGACTGCAGCAAAGGCCGAGCGATTGACCACATTCATGCCTGCAGGGCCGCCATCGAAGGCCTGATTACGAATCATCGCTTCCGGGCCGCCAGACATGGACTTGGTGCCACCCACAGCCCATGGAGCGGAGTAGACATTACCCTTGATGAATGGCCGCACACCGGTTCCATCCGGCAAGAACACCATGCCATTGAGTGCGAAGTCATTCATTGGACTGGTGCTGCTGGTGCCTCTGCGTGACCACAACATCCCGGTGGGGCTGTGTTCACTCGACGCTACCCAAGGCAGGGTAAGTCGTTGCGGGACACTGGTGTTGCCCGGAGACCATGCGGGATTGGTAACCCAACCCCAGCGCTGGTACCAGTCACCCAGCTCTTCTGGATCGCGCCATATCTGTTTGATTTCCAGGGCCTGCAGCGAGCCGATTACATGCGTGCGGTCACCAATCTGTTTGCCGCCGGAGATGCCGAAATTCCAGCGTTCACCATCACCCCACTCGGTAATACCGGTGCCGGTTTCAATCTTCAGGCCCTCAAAATTGCGATCGAGTACAAAGTTGACCACGCCACCCAGCGCATCAGCACCATAGGCTGCTGAAGCACCGCCAGTCACAACATCCACTGAGCGCATCAGTGCTGTCGGTAACGTATCGACATTCACGGAACCGCGTTTGTCTGCAGGAGGCAGGCGCGCGCCATCAAACAGCACCAGGGTGCGTACGGCACCCAGTCCACGCATGTTCATGTAACTGCCACCACCCGACGCAAACAGGGTGCCACCGCCACGCTGGGCGCTTTGGGTGCCAAAGAATTGGGGAAGACTGCCCAACTGTTCCGAGACGCTGCCGCCCGGATCGAAATTCTGTAATTCGGAAATGGTAACTGCGGTTACCGGTACCGGTGTGGCCATGCCATCGGTCTGACGGATACGGCTGCCGGTAATTGCAATTTCCTCAACCGCCGGATTCTGTGACCAGGCTTTCTGACTCAGCAGCAATGCTGATGCGATCGACAAGGCCAATGCACGCTTGGCGAACATGCGACTTTTTGCAGTGTTTCTCATGCTGATAATCCCCTCGAATATTGGATAACAGGCCTCTCTGACTGACAGTGTTATGTCAGCCGACTACAGTCCTTTTTTTGATTTTTTTTACTGCAGACAGCCATTGTGCCGACGGGGGTGGTCAGCCGTTTTTCCTCCTCTGCAAGAGTTGGTGGAGTGTGGATCGCTGTTGAAAACTGAACAGCATGTTCAGTCCCGCTGGTAATTTTTGTTGTAGGGATCAGCGATCTACGGGAATCCAGGGGGGCGTCCTTGCCCGCCAAAAATATTTTCTAGTTGGTTTTTTCTGCAGGCTTCTCTGCTTTGTCGACGACTTCGAGACCGGACCCTTTGATGAGACCATCAACCTGGTGGCCAGTCTGCAAGGCGCGGGCTGTCATGATTGTCTTCGGCGTAGTGGCACGCGGGTCCATGTCTACTGCAGAGCACGTAAAGCCGCGCAGAGTGCACTCGGACGTGGTGTGCTTGATGCCGCGCTTTTCCATCTCTGCAACCATCAGCGCGGTGGCTGCTTCATTGAACACGATGGCATTGTTCGGTCTGAACGTACCCACGCCGATTGCATAATCCAGCGGCATCAGCGGTTCAATGCTGGCCCCGAAAGCACCATCATTTTTCTTGCCGAGATCGTAGGCACCAAGATCAGCTCCCTGATCGATGAGGTACTGGATGATGGGAACGTTGCCGAGATTGCCGGCTACCATCAGCGGAGAAATCCCGTAGTTGTCCTGCCAGTTCACGTCCATGCCCTTTTCCACCAGAATCTTGATGATCGCAAGGCGGTCATCCAGCGAACGGTCCTTGTGGAAGCCGCTGACCCAGCCCAACCCAGCTGCAGCAGCTAGCGTGGTTTCATTGTCGCTGGACTTGATGTTCGGATCGGCACCGAACTCGAGCAGCAGATTGACCAACTCAAGATCAGCCGAGAATGCCGCACGCATGATCGCGGTGGAGAATACGATGCGCGGCGAGCCTCCGCGCATGCGGGCGTTGGGCGTATTGTTTACCAACGCATTGGGATCAGCGCCTTTGTCGAGCAACTTCTTGATTAGGGGCAACGGATCGTCGGTGACTATCCACGGGAAGTTTGGCGCCGTTTCCATGTTGCGGCGTTCAACAGCCCAGAAGAGCGGAGTAAAGCGCTGTGCATCTGCCTGGTTCACATCGGCGCCCTGATCCACCAGGTAGCTGGCAATGTCATAACTGCCGTTGAAAATCGCCAGGCCTATGCCGTTCTTGCCGTCGGCAGTGATTGCATTGACGTCGGCGCCTGCTTCTACCAGCACTTTGACGGCTTCCATGCGGCCGTCACGTGTGGCGATCAGCAACGGTGTGAATTCACCACTGGCATATACAACCGGACCCACTTCTTCCGGCCTGCGCTCGCGCGGCAGCGTGCCTTCAAATCCGCGACCGGTGCCGGGCGGCACATACACGGTACGTGCTTCCAGCTTGGCGCCACGCTCTATCAGCAGTTTGGCAACTTCAGTATGGTTTTCGGTAACGGCCCACATCAATGGTGTGGTGCGCCCCCAATTTTCCGCGGCATTGGCGTCTGCGCCGTTGTCGAGCAGAACCCGAACAGCTTCCACAATCCCGGTGCGGGCAGCGAGCATCAGCGGAGTATCACCGGTTGCACTCAACGTGGCATTGGCATTGGCACCATGCTGCAGCAGCATTTCAATCATTGCCGCATTGCCGTTTACCGCGGCCTCCAGCATCGGCGTTGCACCAACCCGGTTTGTTGCAGATACATCAGCGCCGGCATCGATTAGCACCCGTGCCAGCTCAAGATCATTGGCATGCGTTGCCCAATGCAGTGCAGTAGCACCATCAATCTGGGATTCATTGATATCCGCTTTTTCATTGATTAGCTTGCGGACAAGATTGAGGTCGCCGCCCATTGCGGCGTCTGCAACGACTGCGGCCAGCGAAAGTTCACAACTGGTTATGGCGGCGATGAAGCAAATGCTGCTGAGGATCTTGTTTTTGCGGAACATCATCTTTCTCCCGGGGGAATCCTGTTTTTGTTTTTATTCAGAGCATCGACACATCAAATCATGTCGCCAGACTTTGAAGAATTCATCGGTAGAATACGAACAATACTTCTGGCTGTCACCATTTGCCGGTACAAATTCAGCGATCACGATCAACCGAACTGTTCGGTTCATATATCGATTTTGCGCGTGATTTTTCGGTATTTTTAACGCCGCGCTGGCCGCTTCCATAAACTTTCCTTATTATCGGCGGTGCAGTCATGCATCAGTGCAGTAGAGTACGGAGTAAGTCAATTTGCTCCCACATCGGTGCGTTGCTGATTGCCCGGCTTCAGACTCTTGAGCAAGCATCAGGAGACAGGAGGCTTGGGCTGAGACTCAAATGCCAACCGAAAAATAATATGAAGTACCGCGAAGGTATTCAGACAAGAAATCAGGGGTGACAGTCGCATGTCCAGAACAACAATCCTCAACATCAACCGGTTTTCCCTCGCGCTGGCTCCACTGCTGGCGTGTGCGATAACTGCGGCAAATGCGCAATCTGCTGTTTCTGAAGATTCGCAGTTGGCGGCGGTAAAGCAGTATTGCGGGGATTGCCACAATGCCGATGACTATTCCGGCGGGCTGGATCTTGAAGGAATACTGGATCAGCCCATCACTGCCCATGCTCCGGAGTGGGAGCGTGCAATTCGCCGTTTGCGTGCCGGCGTAATGCCGCCGCCCGGCCAGCCGCGGCCTGCAGCTGCTGACTACATGGCGCTGACAGAGTTCCTGGAAAACCGGATTGATCAGGCTGCTACGCCCAATCCCGGCAGCGTGATGCTCCATCGCCTGAACCGCACCGAATACCAGAATGCAATTCGTGATCTGATCGGTCTTGAAATCGATACCACTACGTTGCTGCCGGCGGATACCTCGGCGCGTGGTTTTGACAACATTGCTGGTTCGCTGACGATTTCACCCACCTTGCTTGAGGCCTACACCACAGCTGCGGCGCGCATTGCCAGAATGGCAGTCGGCTTCTGGAAGTCGCCGGGCGAGGTTTCCTACATAGCACCCGGCGATTCGTCACAGAATTACCAGCTGGAGGGCATGCCGTTCGGTACCCGAGGCGGTATGGCGGTGCGCCACAACTTCCTGGCCGATGGTAACTATAAGTTTCACATGCAGAATTTCGGCGTTGGCAGCTTCATACCGCAGGAAACGCTGGAACTCAGCATCGACGGGGTAAAGGTGCATGAATTCGTATATACCGGCGTCGGAATGAACGTTGGCATGGGCGGCGACAGGGACGGCGCGCTTGAAGTAACGCTTCCGGTGAAAGCCGGCACCCATCTGGTTGGTGCAACTTTCATTGCCACCAACTACCGTCCTCCGCTCGACATGGTGCGTCAATATGACCGCAAATCAATCGAGAATGAGCCGCTTCCCCAAGTGCAATACCCGCCAGTGGTCGGCTTGCTGAAAATCCTGGGTCCGTTTGAGGCATCAAGACCGGTAGACTCGAAAAGCGTCAAACAGATTTTTACCTGCAAACCTGCCAACACTGATGAATTCGGCGCCTGCGCACGAGAAATCCTGAATCCGATCGCACAAAAGGCCTATCGGCGCCCGGTTGTGCAGGAAGACATGGACGTGCTGATGGGCTTCTTCCGTGACGGCGCCAAAGACGGTGTGTTTGAAGATGGCATTGAAGTCGCACTGCGCCGACTGCTGGCCGACCCGGAGTTTCTGGTGCGGACCGAAGCTGAACCCGCCGATGTAGCGCCGGGGCAGCCCTACCAGATTACTGATCTTGAACTGGCATCCCGCCTCTCGTTTTTCCTCTGGAGCAGCATCCCCGACCAGGAGTTGCTGGACCTTGCCAGTGCCGGAAAATTGCGTGACCCCGGGGTGATCGAGGCCCAAGTGACTCGCATGCTGCATGACCCGCGTTCAGAGTCGCTGATTACCAACTTTGGTCAGCAGTTCCTGTATTTGCGTAATTTGCCCACCACTTCGCCTGATGGCATCTACTTCCCGAACTGGGACAACGAACTGCGCCTGAGTTTCAAACGGGAATCGGAGCTGTTTTTCGGCAGCATCATCCGCGAAGACCGCAGCGTTCTCGATTTGATCGACGCGGACTACACCTTTTTGAATGAGCGGCTGGCCAAACACTACGACATCCCCAATATCTACGGGGCCCAGTTCCGTCGCGTGCAGCTGACGCCCGAGTTTGATGCGCGCAGAGGACTGCTCGGCAAGGGCAGCTTCCTCGCCATATCCGTCACCGAGAATTTCAGAACCTCGCCGGTAAAACGCGGCCTGTGGGTACTGGAAAACATCCTTGGTTCGGTTCCACCGGAACCACCACCGAATGTGCCCGCGCTGGAATTGACCACTGGCGGCGAAGTGGTGATCAAGACTCTGCGTGACCAGCTGACCCTGCACCGCGCCGATCCCACCTGCGCGGCCTGCCATAAAATGATGGACCCCATTGGCTTTGCGCTTGAGAACTTCAATGCTGATGGCAGCTGGCGCACCGTGGAAGGCCACCCCCGCAAGAACGGCGGCGAATCCGTACCACTGGATACCACTTCCGTGCTGTGGGATGGCACCGAGGTAACCGGTGTGAAGGATCTGCGGGAAAACCTGAAACGCTACTCCCCGCAGTTCGCCCGTTTCATGACCGAAAAACTGCTGAGCTACGCGATGGGCCGCGGCGTTGAATATTTTGACATGCCGGTAGTACGTTCCATCGTCAATACAGCCGAGCCGGACAATTACCGCTTCTCAACACTGGTAATGAACATCGTGAAAAGCCAACCTTTCCAGATGAGAACAAAAGAAGTCCCTGAAAACAGCGTTGCCCAATCCGAATAAGCAGCTCGATAGGCAATTCAAGAGCACCAAGAACAAGAACAACTGGTCTGTTGAAAATTGAAACCTGAGTCAAATGAGGTTACTGCAATGAACTTTATCTCCAAGAAATCCTTGCCACGCAGGCAATTCTTGCGCTCAGCCGGCGTAACGCTGGCACTGCCCCTGCTGGATGCAATGATTCCTGCCATGACGCCGACAGCGAAAGCCGCTGAAAGCATATCTCCCCGCCGTTTCGTCGGTGTGTGGCATCCGCAGGGTGTGGCGCCGGGCTATTGGAGACCACAGCAGACCGGCTCCGACTTCGAGTTTTCCTATATCACCAAACCGCTGGAGCCCTTCCGTGACCGTACAGTGCTGGTCAGCGGATTGGATGTACCTGAAGCCTACTCCACCGAAGAAGAACCAGGCGGCAACCACGCCCGCGGCGCCGTGTTCCTGTCCGGAGCGCGTCCACGACGCAATGCGGTCAGCCCCTACCTGGGCGTTACCATCGACCAACTGATTGCCCAGAAATACGGTCAGGACACGATTCTTGGTTCCATCCAGCTGGGTGTGGAAGATGCCGGCAACTACGGTAACTGCAACTGGGGTTACAGCTGCGCTTACACCAACTCGGTTTCCTGGATATCGGCTACCCAGCCGCTGCCGACCGAAATCAATCCACGCGTCGCGTTTGAACGCCTGTTCGGTGACGGCGCCAGCCCGGAAGAACGTCAGCGCGGGCGCGAGCTGAATGCCAGCATTCTTGATTCTGTAGCGGTGAAAGTACCCGGGCTCAAGCGCGAGCTTGGCAGGGGTGACCAGATCAAACTGGACACCTATCTTGAAAACATCCGTGAACTTGAGCGCCGCATCCAGATTGCCATGTCAGGCAACATTGTCGAACCAACACAGGAAATACCGTTCGGCATTCCACAAGAAAAAGATGTGCACTTCAAACTGATGTATGACCTGATTGCACTGGCGTTTGAGGGCGACATCACGCGTTCGGCTACCTTCATGCTGGGTCGTGATCTGTCGTCAATCACCCATCCTGCTTCAGGCTATACCGGTGGCTGGCATGCAACATCACATCACGGTGATACGCCTGCCAATATTGCCAACTACGCCAAGGTCAATCGCTACCACATCAGCCTGCTGGCGTACTTTGCCGACAAGCTGAGCAAGATAGAGGACGTGGATGGCACCGCGTTGGACAATTCCCTGATTTACATGGGTAGCAACATGGGCAACTCACACCGCCATGCGCACGAGAAAGTACCCGTTGTACTGGTAGGTGGCATCGACGGCACCTACAAGGGCAATCGCCACTTTGCCTATCCGGACAATGTGGAAAAAACCTCGAACCTGCTGCTGAGCATCCTGCATCTGTATGGAATCGAAGCTGCCTCCATTGGCGAGAGCACCAAACCGCTTGAAATAGCCTGACGCGTTTTCCGCAGCGTTGCGGAAACGTTTAGCTTGATGGTGAGCAGACGTACCGGGTAACACCAGAAGTCCGGTACGCGCCGCCTACTTATAACTACAACAATGATGGTATTGGCAGACTCAAGTTGCTGTCACGGGGAGAAGGTTGATGAAGTGGGGGTTTGGTTACTCGGTAGTTTTTTCAACGCTTGCTGTGCTTTTTGCCATGCCGTCATTCGCTCAGCTCAATGCTGGGGCCACCAGGCCACAGGTGCCGCTGCCGGAAGGTCCGCTTCGCAATATCATCCTCAAGAACTGTGTTTCCTGTCATGGTATTGACGACTATGCCTATCACGCCCTCGAGAAAGACAAGTGGGCCGAGCTGCTGACCAACTTGCACCAGGGAATGAATGTAAAACTTGCAGACAATGATCAGGCACTTCTGCTTGAGTATCTCGCAACCACTTTCGGCACCGAAAGCGCGCCCTTCCCCCGCAAATACATTCCAGCGGAAATCACCACCTTCTATACGGACGTAGAAGGAAGACGCGATCTGGATGTGATCTGTACCGAGTGCCATGAGCTGGATCGTGTATACGAAACCCGCGCGTCCCTCGCCCGCTGGCGTGTACTGGTGGTGGAGATGAGACAGCGCGGAGCCTTCCTGCCTGACGACGAAAACATGGAACGTCTGATCGAGTGGCTGAGCCGCGTTCAGAGCGCCAACCTGTTCGAATAACGACTGCTGGAAAGCAGATACCCGGCAAGTGCGATTAACATGACCGGAATCGTTTTCAATGAAAAAAATAATCGTTCTTGGTGGCGGAACTGCCGGCTGGTTGACGGCATTGCTGGTGAGGGAGTTTTACCCGCAATTCGAGGTTACCGTTGTCGAGAGCGATACCATTGGTATTCTTGGCGCTGGTGAGGGCACTGTTCCCCATATAGTCGCCGTACTGGATTTTCTGAAAATTCCGGTTTCAGCGCTGATGCGGGAATGCGGTGCCACGCTGAAAACGGGAATAAAGTTTACCAACTGGCATGGCGACAACACTGCCTACTTCCACAACTTCACCGGCAACGATGAACTGGAAATGTGGGATCTGGACAGTATCTTCAGATCAAACGTGCTACCGACCATGCTGGTCGGCAGGAATATCCCACTGGATAGCGCCAGCTTCATCGCCCGACTTTCGGCAGAAGGCAAAGTGCCGTTTGTTGTAGGCGAAATTCCTCCTGCTGATTTGCAGAACTACCCTGACCCGCTGCAGAGGTTGCATCATCTCGGCAGTTTTGCGCTGCATTTTGATGCCAGGCTACTCGCCGGATTCCTGGGCAGACTCGCCCGGAAAGAGCGCAATATTGCGCGGGTTGAAGGCAAGTTTGTACAAGTGAACACTGATGCAGATGGCAACATCAGCGGTCTGTCGCTGGAAGACGGCAGGGTGCTTGGCTGTGATTTCATCTTTGACTGTTCAGGCTTCGCGCGCTTGTTGTTGGGCAAGCATTTCAACGAAACCTGGGTTGATTACAGCAAGCATTTGCCGCTTGATACCGCCTTGCCCTTCTTCATTCCACATGACGGCGGCAATCTGCCGCCCTATACCGAAGCAATCGCGATGAAGTATGGCTGGATCTGGAAGATTCCGGTCCAGGAAAGATACGGTTGCGGCTATGTGTTTGATTCATCCTTCATAAACGAGGAAGAAGCACTGAAGGAGGTTGAGGATAAGCTCGGCTTTTCGGTGACAAGCCCGAAAACATTCAGGTTCAAGGCAGGAGCATTCAGCAACTCGCTGGTCAAAAATTGTTTCGCGGTAGGGTTGGCGCAAAACTTTGTTGAGCCGCTGGAGGCCACCTCAATCTGGGTTTTCACCAGGAACCTGATCAACCTCCTCAAGTCGGATGCGATCAACAATCTGACTCCCGAGGTCACCAACAGAATCAATGCCGGTTGCAGGATGGTCAATGATCCGATTCCGGAATTCCTGCAGCTGCATTACCTGACCCGTCGGCGTGATTCCCCGTTCTGGCAAACATTCCGCGAGCGAATGACGATAATTCCATCGCTGCAGGAAAAGCTGGAGTTATGGCAGGAGATGCCGCTGTTCGATCACGACACTGTCGCGCTTGAGATGTTCAAGGCGCCCAGTTGGATAACGGTCGGTGCCGGTGTAGACATATTCAATCGAGCGGCATTTCAGCGACTGTCCGCCAACTCCAGGCTCGAAAGCAATCTCGACGACGGTTATCAGCGTTTGCTGCGCAAGCAGGAGAATGTTGCAAGGCTATGCCTGAGTCATGCCGAATTCATCTCGCGCATGAAAGGTGTTGCTGCGCGCTGAGGCTGTTCAAATCCTCACTCGATATTCTGGATCTGCTCCCTCATCTGCTCGATCAAAACCTTCAACTCCACGGCGCCAAAGGTAGTCGCTGTGACAATCGCTTTTGAACAGATCGTGTTCGCCTCGCGGTTGAACTCCTGCATCAGGAAGTCCAGTCGCCGCCCCACCTGGCCCTTCTGCTTGAAGGTGTGTTGCACCTCTTTCACGTGGGTGTCGAGGCGGTCGAGTTCTTCGTGGATGTCGGCCTTCTGGGCGATAAGCACTATCTCCTGTTCGAGTCGGGAGGGGTCTACCTGCAGTTGCAGCTCGGCGAACTGGGTTTTGATGCGTTCGGCCTGGGCGGCGAGGATCACTGGCAGCTGTTGGCGGATGCCGGCGACGATGCTGCTCACCTGTGCCAGCCGGTCTTCGATCAGTTTCTGCAACTCGGCGCCTTCGCGTTCGCGTTGCTGCTGGAAGGCGGCGACGGTCTGGCTGAACGAGATCATTGCCTGTTCTTCCATGTCCTTGACATCCTGCTGGCGCTCCACAATCAGACCGGGCCAGCGCAGAACTTCCATCGGACTCAGGGGCGCAAGGTGGGAAAATTGCGTGCGCAACGCGGAAGTGAGGCTGTGCAGCTGCTGGACGACGTTTTCGTCGAGAGTCACTTCCTCGCTGGTGCCGTGGGAGCTGATCAGCTTCAACTGGGCTTCGACTTTGCCGCGCTGGATGTGCTGCCGCAGCATTTCGCGCAGGCCTCCTTCCAGCTGGCGCAGGGCTTCGGGCAGGCGGAAGCTGGACTCGAGATAGCGATGGTTAACGGCGCGGATTTCCCAGATAAGAGTCCCGAAGGAGTGGTCCGCCTGGAGGCGGGCGAATGCAGTCATGCTGGCGGTCATGCAGGTCCTTTCAATGTAATGATTGAGGGCAATAGCTGTTGCCGGGGTGGTGGGCAATAATGGCCGGACTATAGCCCAACAGCGGCTTGGCAGTAACAGAGGAAATTGCATGACCATTCCACGACCCAGCGGACGCGCCGCCGATGCACTGCGCAAGGTGACACTGACGCGGCATTACACCAAACACGCCGAAGGCTCCGTGCTGGTTGAATTCGGCGACACCAAGGTGATCTGCACCGCCAGTGTGGATGCCAGCGTGCCGCGCCATCTGAAGGGCAAAGGCCAGGGTTGGGTTACTGCCGAATACGGCATGCTGCCGCGCTCTACCGGCTCACGCATGGACAGGGAAGCTGCATCTGGGCGCCAGAGCGGCCGCACGCAGGAAATCCAGCGCTTGATAGGCCGCTCGCTGCGCGCGGCGGTGGATCTGACCAGGCTGGGCGAGAACACCATCAAGATTGACTGCGACGTGATCCAGGCCGATGGCGGCACCCGCACCGCCAGTATTACCGGTGCTTGCGTGGCGCTGGTGGATGCCATCCGCTATCTGCAAACCAAAGGATCAATTACGGGCGACCCACTGCGGCACATGGTGGCATCGGTGTCGGTGGGTATCTGCAAGGGCGTGCCGGTGCTGGATCTGGATTACATTGAGGACTCCACCGCCGAAACCGATATGAATGTGGTGATGCACAGTGGTGGCGGCTTTATTGAAGTGCAGGGCACTGGCGAAGCCGGTGATTTCACCTTACAGGAACTCAATGCGATGATTGCACTGGCCCAGGGCGGCATCCGTCGCCTGTTTGAATTGCAGCAGCAGGCATTGAACGGCTGAAGCCGGTCGACCAGGAAACCGCGATGCAGGATTACCAGAAACAGTTTCTCGATTTTGTCATCAACCGCCAGATCCTGCGGTTTGGTGAATTCACCCTCAAGTCTGGCCGCCAGAGTCCGTATTTCTTCAATGCCGGGCTGTTCAACACCGGCGCTGCGCTGGCCTTTATCGGCCAATGCTACGCCGCAGCAATCCAGCAGGCCGGGCTTGAGTACGACGTAATCTTCGGACCTGCCTACAAAGGCATTCCACTGGCGGCAGCCACCAGCATTGCCTTGGCCAACAATTTCGCCTGCGACAAGCCTTATTGCTTCAACCGCAAGGAAGCCAAGGACCACGGCGAGGGCGGCACCATAGTAGGCGCCCCGCTGGCCGGGCGGGTGTTGGTGGTTGACGATGTAATCACCGCCGGCACCGCGATACGCGAAGTGATGACGATCATCAGCCAGGCGAAAGCCACCGCCGCCGGCGTATTGGTGGCGCTCGATCGAGAAGAGCGCGGGCAGCAGGGTGAGCTGTCGGCCATTGGTGAAATCCGCAAGGAATTCGGATTGCCGGTGGTCAGCATCATCGCACTCGGCCAGATCATTGATTACCTGCAGCAAACCGGAAACCCCGAGCTGCAACTCTATTTGCCGAAACTGGAGGCTTACAGAGAACGTTATGGCGCATCGTAAATTCGCGCTGCCCGCGCTTGCGGGCTTGTTGCTCGCCACGCTGGCGCTGCCAGCGGGGGCCGCCAACATATACAGGTATCTCGATGAGAACGGAGGCACCGTTTTCAACTCCTACATTCCCGCCGAATACGTGAGCAAGGGCTACACCATCCTCAATGCGCAGGGTCAGGTGATCCAGGTGGTACCACGGGCGGCAACGCCGGAAGAAATTGCGGCGCAGGCAGCCAACAAGGCCGCAGAAGAACAAGCGTTGGCCGATCGTCTTGTCCAGCAGGAAAACGACAAACTGCTGACCAGGCTCTACCGGGCTCCAGACGAAATCGAACGCAAGCGCGACTACACGCTGGACCAGATGAAAACCCAGCAGGATCTTGCAAGGATGGGCCTTACCAAGGCCGGCGCAGAAGTGGCACGCGTGCAAGCAATCATCGATACCGCAAAAAAGGAAGGCCGCGAACCTTCAGCCGATGCTGTCAAAAAAATCGAAGACGCCAAGACAGAGGAGTCAGTCCTGCAAGCGCAGATAAACAAGATGGAAACCGACAAGGCCAAGGTTATTGCCGATGCCTCGCGCGACATCCTGCGTCTGCGCGAGATTATGGGACTGCCGCCGATTCCACTGGAGCAAACACTGCCAGCACCAGTCAGTGCTGCAGCTACTGATAAGAGTGCTTCAGCGGAACAGCCCGCTGCGCAATAGTGGCCATTGCTCGGTCCAGTCGCGGGTTGGCAAAAGTCGGAAATCACTGCGCACGTACTGACTGATACGTCCTTCCAGGCAGGACTGCAGCAAGGCTGCGGTGACTGTAGGTGTAGCTTGCGTGCGCAGGCCTTCCTTCAGCTCCGCTTCACGCAAAACCTGACGCAGCTGCGCTTCCAGCCGTTCATGGAACTGGCTCACGCGCACGCGCAGTCGCTCGTGTTCACCTGAAAGCGCATCGCCATTGAGCACACGGCTGAGCCCTGGGTTCTTTTCGGCAAAGCCCAGCACCAGCAGCATGATCTTTTCACAGTAGCCGTAGGCGCTGTCCTGTTCGCCGACAATGCGGGTGATGCGTGAGAACACGCTCTCTTCGATGAACTCGATCAGTCCCTCGAACATGCGCGCCTTGCTGGGAAAGTGCTTGTACAGCGCTGCTTCCGACACGCCCACCGCCTTCGCCAGCTCGGCAGTGGTGATGCGATTGCCGGGGCTTTGCTCCAGCATGGCGGCCAGCACCTGCAGGATGTGCTCGCGACGCTGGCCTTTTACTTTGGCGCTGGTAACAGTCATATGAGTGTATTGGGGTACGGGGTCAGCGCGGCTTGCGGGTGATCTGGGTGCCGATGCCTTTATCGGTGAAGATCTCCAGCAACGTTGCATGTGGCACCCGGCCATCAATGATCTGCACACTGTTGACGCCGGCGCTCATCGCATCCAGTGCGCACGCAATCTTCGGCAACATGCCGCCGTGAATGGTGCCGTCAGCGATCATGTTGTTCACTTCATCCAGTGTCAGCGTGGGCACCACGCTGCCTTCATTGTTCTTCACGCCAGTGATGTTGGTCAGCAGGATCAGCTTCTCGGCGTTCAACAGCGCTGCCACTTTGCCGGCAACAATGTCGGCATTGATGTTGTAGGTGCCGCCGTTGGCATCGGTGCCGATTGGTGCAATCACCGGAATGAAATCACTCGACAACATCATGTTGATCACCGCCGGGTTCACGCTGATGACTTCGCCTACCTGACCGATGTCGATGATTTCCGGTGCCTGCATTTCTGGCGTTTGCCGTGAAATCGTCAGCTTGCGGCAGTGGATGAAGTCGCCATCCTTGCCGGTGATGCCGATGGCCTTGCCGCCGTTCTTGTTGAGCAGCGACACGATCTGTTTGTTGACGAGGCCGCCCAACACCATCTCCACCACATCCATGGTCTCGGTGTCGGTCACCCGCATGCCGTTGACGAAATGGGACTGGATGCCGAGCTTCTCCAGCAGCGAGCCGATCTGCGGGCCACCGCCGTGCACCACGATCGGATTCATGCCCACCAGCTTCATCAGTACAATGTCGCGCGCGAAGCTGTTCTTCAGGTCTTCGTCGATCATGGCGTTGCCGCCGTATTTGACGACGATGGTCTTGCCGTGGAACCGCTGGATGTAAGGCAGCGCTTCCGTGAGTACCGCGGCAATGTCTTGCGTTGTGCTGAGTGTCATGGAGTGATTCCGTTAAAGCAAACAGGCCGGATTATAGCGTCAGAACGGCAGCGTTACTCCCGGCAACAACTTGTGCAGGGCAGTGCGGAATAGTTGCTGTATCTGCAGCAAGGCAGTGTCGTTATCGGCTTCAAAGCGCAGTACCAGGCTCGGCGTGGTGTTGGAGGCGCGGATCAGCCCCCAGCCATGATCAAAATCGGCTCGCACGCCATCGAGCAGCGATACGTGGGCATCGTTGAATGTCAGCGCCGCTTTGATGCGCTGCATCAGTGTGAATTTCTCAGCCTCCCTCACTGCAATGAAAAGTTCGGGCGTGCTGCAACTCGGTGGCATGTGTTCCATCAAGGCATCGGCAGTGGCGTCGTAGCGGTCCATCAGTTCGAGGAAGCGGGCGGCGGCATACATGCCATCGTCGAAGCCGTACCAGCGGTGTTTGAAAAAGAGATGTGCCGAGAACTCACCACCGAGCAGCGCGTCGGTTTCCACCAGCTTCTGCTTCACGAACGAGTGGCCGCTCTTGCACATCACCGGTTTGCCGCCGAGCGCAGTGACGATGCGGCTCAGGTGATGGCTGCTCTTCACGTCGTACACGATGCGGGCGCCGGGATTGTCAGGCAGGATGTCCATCGCGAAGGCCAACAGCAGATGATCGGCGTTCAGCAACCGGCCGGTTTCACTGACAATACCAACACGATCGGCATCACCATCGAGCGCAATGCCGATGTCTGCCTGGTGCTGCTGCACGGCGCGCTGCAGATCCGCCAGGTTCTTGCTGCTGGTAGGGTCGGGATGATGGTGCGGAAAGTTGCCATCAGGCTCGCAGTAAAGCGGGATTACGTCGCAACCGAGCGCAGTAAAAAGCTGCGGCGCAATCATGCCGCCTACACCATTGCCGGCATCCACCACTACTTTGAAACGACGATTGAGTTTGATGTCGCCGGTGATGCGCGCGAGGTAGGCGGGCACGATGTCGTAGTGCGACACACTGCCGTTGCCGCTGACCAGCTCGTTGTTCTCGACACGCTCGCGCAAGCGTGAAATCTGGTTATCGGCCAGCGCGCGCTGCTTCAGCACGATCTTGATGCCGTTGTAGTCGCGCGGATTATGGCTGCCGGTCAGCATCACACCGGAGTGGGCAGGCAACGTGTGAGTGGCAAAATACAACAGCGGAGTGGGCACCACGCCAAGATCAATCACATTGCAGCCGCTCTGGCTGATCCCTGTGCGCAGCGCCTGAAACAGCGACGGACTCGACAGGCGGGCATCGCGGCCGAGCAACAAAGTGGTTTCGCCAGCAGCCAGTGCTTCAGTGCCAATGGCGCGGCCTATCCACAGCACGCTGTGGACGTCGAGCCCCTGGCCGACAATGCCACGGATGTCATAGGCGCGGAAAATATCAGCGGCCAGCGTTATCCGCTCAGCCATGCGAGCTCCGACAGCGCTCGGCTACAAGCGTAATCAGTTGCCGCGCCAGTTGGGCCTTGCTTTGCGCAGGCAGCGAAAGTTCGCCACCGGGCCAGTAGGCCGTTACTGCTGCGTCATCGTGGCCGAAGGTGGCGGCTGCATCATTGGCGATGATGAGATCGAGCTTCTTGTTCTTCAACTTGTCGCGCGCGTAGGCGGCGAGGTTGTCGGTTTCGGCGGCAAAGCCCACGCAGAAGGGCCGCGCTGAGCTGGCAGCCATGTTGGCGAGAATGTCGGGATTGCGCACCAGAGCCAGCGACATGCTGTCGGCAGATTTTTTCAGTTTGCTGCTGGCAGGTTCCGCCACGCGGTAATCAGCCACGGCGGCTACTGCAATGAAGATGTCTCCCGTGTGGGCTTCGCAGGCGGCCAGCATGTCGAGAGCGGATTCCACTTTGACTACCGAGCAGCGATCCGGCGGAGTCAGCGCGGTGGGGCCGCTGATCAAGGTAACGCGGGCACCGGCATCAATCGCTGCCGCCGCAATCGCATAGCCCATCTTGCCGGAGCTGTGATTGCTCAAATAGCGCACCGGGTCGATCGCCTCCCGCGTGGGGCCGGCGGTGATCACCACATGGCGACCGGCGAGCGCGCCAGTGGCAAAGCGGGCGGCGCACAGCGTCAGCAGCTGCGCCGGCTCCAGCAAACGGCCAAGGCCGACATCGCCACAGGCCTGCGCGCCTGCGGCCGGGCCGAACAGCAACACGCCAGCAGCTTCGAGCAGGGCGAGGTTGGCAGCGGTGACGTTGTTGCTCCACATCGCCTGGTTCATTGCCGGCGCCAGTGCCAGCGGGCAACGGCGGGCGAGGCAAACAGCAGTCAGTAAATCACCGGCTTCACCATGCGCGAGGCGGGCCATGAAGTTGGCGCTGGCTGGCGCCACCAGGATCAGGTCGGCCCAGCGTGCCAGTTCGATATGGCCCATGGCGGCTTCGGCGGCGGGGTCCAACAGTTCGGTGTGCACGCGATTGCCGGACAGCGCCTGCAGCGTCAGCGGGGTTATGAACTCCTGCGCGCCCTTCGTCATCACCACCTGCACCTCGGCGCCGGCACCTTTCAGCAGGCGGCACAACTCAGCCGCCTTGTAGGCAGCAATGCCACCGCTGAGGCCAAGCAGGATGCGCTTGTTTTGCAGGCTGAGGTGGGGGGAAGGCTGGGGGGAATCAGTCATTGCTGCATTCTACCCGCACCAAAAGCACCAGTAGAACGGCGGCCGGAAGAACGTGATGAGCCGGCCGCCGGTAATGACCCCGGCCCAGCACAGCAGCGAAATCGCTGCGAACACGCGGGCAGTGCGCAGGGCCTGGGCCGAAGGCGAGGGTTGCATCACTGCGCGGAAACTGGAGGAATAGAACAGCAGCATGTTGAGCCCGGCCAGCGCCATGCTCAGCAACTTGCTCTGGAACGCCGGGTTGTAGAGGTATTGATCTGGCACGCTGGTGACAAACATGATGCCCGTCAGCACGTTGAGCACGAAGCCGCCCACGCCAAAGGGAATCAGCCGGTGCAGCGCCGGCAATGGAAGCACCGGTGCCAGCCCCAGCACCCGCAGGTCGAACAGCCCCACGGTGCCAAGCAACAGCGACAAGCCGATGAAGTGCAGTGATTCTATGACCGGCCAGCCCCAGGGGCTGTTCATGAAGCCGTAGATGCCGGTGGCCTGCGAGAAAGCGAGCAGCGTTTGTTCCATCTCAGCCTCCAGTCAGATCGCTGACGCGCATCACGTTGTGGGTGTAAGCCAGAAAGCGGCCAGCAGTGATGGTGGCCAGCCAGATCACCAGTATTGCGGCCCCATAACGGCGCTGTACCGCAGTATCCACTCCCTGCTGCAGCAACTGCCGCACCGGCTTCGCCAGCAACCACAGGCCGATCGCAATCAAGCTCAGCTTGAAATAGAACACGCCATTGGTCAGCGCCTTGGCCGGGTAAGCCGACAGCAGCATGACCCCCGACACCAGGCTGAGCCCGGCGCTGCCCCACAACACCGGATACAGCCGCAACAAACCAATGAGCGGAATCGCCGGTGCCGCTCCCAGCAACCGCAAACCCATCGCCAGGTTACCACCGGCCAACAAACCCATGCCAAACGCATGCAAGACGAGTGAAATGGGGAAACCCCACGTCGATTCCCCCACCCATACGGCAAGGGCAGATTCTTCGATCCAACTGAGCAAGGTGATAAAGAAGGCGGGCATGGCGCTCTCCTGAGGACTGGTGCTGATTCTTACACAGGCTGAAACCAGGAATCTCTACTACACTGCATGTGCCGGGCATGGAGCCCGCCTTACACCTTCAAGGAGGAAGCATGACCATCCCAGACTGGCCGCTCGCCGAGCGCCCCCGCGAAAAACTGTTGCAGCTGGGGGCCGACAGCCTCAGCGACTCCGAACTCCTTGCCATCTTCCTCCGTACCGGCCTGCCCGGCCAGTCGGCGCTGGATCTGGCCCGCAAGCTGCTCATGGTATTTGGCAGCCTGCGGGGGGTGGTCGACGCCACGGTTGCCGACTTCTGCGCCCAACCCGGCATGGGGGCCAGTAAGTATGTACTGCTACAGGCCGCCCTACAGCTGGCACAGCGGCACCTACAGGAAGGCCTGCAACGCAGTGATTGCCTCAGCTCCTCCCTGCTCACCCGCAACTACCTGCGCAGCCGGCTGCGGCGCTACGAACGCGAGGTGTTCCTGTGTCTGTTCCTCGACAACCAGAACCGCGTGATCGCTGCCGAAGAGCTGTTCCATGGCACTATCGATGGCGCCACTGTGCATCCCCGCATCGTGGTCGATCGTGCGCTCTACCATAACGCCGCCGCGCTGATCTTCGCCCACAATCACCCCTCAGGGGTGGCTGAGCCCAGCCAGGCCGACGTTGGCATCACCCGCCGTCTCAAGAATGCGCTCGGCCTGATCGACATCCGCACCCTCGATCATTTCGTGGTGGGGGATACCGAGGTGGTGTCGCTGGCCGAGCGGGGGCTGATGTAGCGGCACGGCACGCCGTGCCCATCCCAAGCCTCGTCGGCGACGCCAGGCATCTGGCTGAACGTGCAGCGGCACAGCGCAGATGCCAAGCAATAAGAGCTGATCCGGCGTGATGAAGGCCATCAAGGTTGCCTGCCCCCGCACAGGTCTGGTATAAAGCGCGCCTCTTTTTCCCAGTAAATCCGCAATTTACGAATTGCCAGGCAAGTCCGAGGTTAAAAGTATGTCCAGAGTCTGCATGGTGACCGGCAAAGCCCCATTGGTTGGCAACAACGTGTCACACGCCAAAAACCGTACAAAGCGTCGCTTCAGCCCGAACCTGCACACCCATCGTTTCTGGGTTGAGTCGGAAAACCGTTTTGTCGCACTGCGCCTGACCAGCAAGGGTATGCGCATCATCGACAAGAAAGGTATCGACGCAGTGCTGAGCGACATCCGCGCCGCCGGCGTCAAAGTCTAATTAACGGCTCAATAACCGAATTCAGAGAGAGGATTAAGTCATGAGAGACAAGATTCGTCTGGTATCCAGCGCCGGCACCGGCCACTTCTATACCACCGACAAGAACAAGCGCACCATGCCCGACAAGATGGCCATCAAGAAATACGATCCCGTCGTACGCAAGCATGTGACCTACACCGAAGCCAAGATCAAGTGAGATCATGCCGCCGCAGCCTTGGCGCCGGCGGATAAGAGTTTCGTTGTAGCAGAAATAAAAAAGGGAGCCTTCGGGCTCCCTTTTGCATTCTGGCCTATGACGAAACCGGCGTGATCCACTTCGGCACTGCCGCTGCCTGGTAGTTGCGCATCGTCTCAAGCAGCGTGTCGATATTGTCGCTGCCCAGAATCAACGATTGGTTTTGCGGCTTCAGCAATGCGTTGTCCACCATCGATTGCACCAGCGCCAACAGTGGATCGTAGAAGCCCGCCACGTTGAGCAACGCTACCGGCTTCTGATGCAGCCCGAGCTGCGCCCACGTCAGCATCTCGAAAAACTCTTCCAGCGTTCCGAAGCCGCCCGGCAGCGCGATGGCGCCATCGCATAACTCATTCATCAGCAGCTTGCGTTCGTGCATGCTGTCCACCAGATGCAGCTCAGTCAGATCGGCATGCGCAATTTCCTTTGATTGCAGAAAGCGCGGCAACACGCCAATCACCTGGCCACCAGCACGCAACGCACCATCAGCCACAGCACCCATCAAGCCGATGCGCGCACCGCCGTAAACCAGCGCGATCTGTTGTCGCGCCAGTGTTTCACCCAGCAATATCGCTTGCGCAGTGAAGCGTGCATCGCTGCCGCTGCTGGAACCACAGAACACCACTACCCGCCTCATATTGCCTCGCTATTTGTATGCACGGCAGCGACTGTATTGCGCTATAAGGGTTCATGCCAGCGTTCTGGCGCAACAATCAACAATGGTGGTTGCATCGGGTCTGAGGTGATTCATGTATTACATAGTCGAAACAGCCAAATCATTCGAACAAGCTTCGAAAGACCTGGAAGCTGCTGTGGCGGGTAACGGCTACGGAGTGCTTCATATTCACGACCTGGGTGCGACACTTCGCACCAAGGGCGTTGCATTTGAAGAGCAGTGCAGGATTTTTGAAGTCTGCAATCCGAAGCAGGCAGCGAAAGTCCTTGCAACAGACATGCGCTTGAATATGGCCTTGCCTTGTCGCATCTCGGTGTTTACTGAGCGAAACAAGACAAAGATCGGGCTCATCAAGCCGGTTGCAATGCTGTCGGCGCTGTCCCAGAACACTGCTTTGATTGAAGTTGCCAAAGAGGTTGAACGAAATACCATGCAAATGGTGGATGAGGCGAAGTGAATCCGCACCACCATCACCAAGATCAATCAATGCGCTACCGTGAAATGACCATCAACGATTACCCGATTTGAATGATCTGATTGAGCACCGTGCACACCTTGTTGAAAGGAAGAGCTCCCAACTTTCTTGCTGGATGTGGTGACGCTTTGCGCGTACGCCAGTCGAACGATTTAGGCTGATGACACAGCACGTAACTGGTTTTGCTTTTCCTGGCGCCGGTTGTTTGCCCGGTAGCAATTGCGAAAGGATTGTCGGCGTTGTAGTCGGCAGTGGTCATCGGCAGGCCAATGACCAGCGATGTCCTGGCGTTGAACGCCATCGTGGAAAGCACAAGAAAAGGGTGGATATCCCGCATCTCTTGTCCGGCCTGCGGATTGCAGTCGATCCAGATGATGTCCTGGCGGTCGGGCACCCACCCGGCCTTTTTGCGAGCGACCCTGCCTACCACTTCTCTGTCCCCACAGGGGCGGCGGCCATGACTTCACCGCCATGTTTACTGATGTCGTAAGCTGCAAGTCTTTCGGCAAGACTCATTTCTGTATTTTCGACAGGCTCGATAATCACTTTGCCGTATTCAACAGTCATACGGACGCGTTGGTCGGCATGAAGTTTTGCGGCGCGGGCCACGGCAGCGGGTAGACGCACACCGAGGCTGTTGCCCCAGTGCTTGATGTCGAGCGTGGTTTCCGTCATTGCGGGTTTTCCCGGATGTTTAGACGTAGTATAAACATCACTTGCCTTTTGGGGCAACCGCGCAAGAAGTCCGGGAAAACAAGAGCCAGCGGCAATAGAATGGGCGGCCGCAGAATTGATGCCAACAGCACAGGTATAACAATGGAAGCAAACTTCTGGCACGACCGCTGGACCCTCAACGAGCTTGGCTGGCATGAGCGCGAGTTCAATGTGCTGCTGACCAACAATTTCCATCGGCTTGGATTGGCGGCGGGCAGCCGTGTGTTCGTGCCGCTGTGCGGCAAGACCCGCGACATTGCGTGGTTGTTGGGTGCTGGCTACCAAGTGGCGGGCGCCGAGCTGAGTGAGTTGGCAATCACGCAGTTGTTCGATGAGCTCGGTGTGCAGCCGGTGGTAAGTGCAAGCGGCAACTTGAAATGTTTCCAGGCGCCGGGCCTCGATATTTTCACCGGCGATGTTTTTGAGCTGGGCAGTGAAATGCTCGGCAAGATAGACGTTACTTATGATCGTGCAGCACTGGTGGCACTGCCGCCGGCGATGCGCGTTCGTTACACCGCACATCTGCGGTCGCTGACGAACACCGCGCCGCAGTTGCTGATCTGCTTTGAATACGATCAAAACAAAATGGCAGGCCCGCCGCATTCAGTCCCCGCCAAAGAAGTGTGGACGCACTACAGCCCCAGCTATCGCCTTCAATTGGCAGAGGCGCGCGCAGTGGCTGGTGGCCTGAGAGGCACCACGCCAGCCGACGAACTGGTGTGGCTGTTGCAGCCGTTGGCTGCGCGCTGAAAAAATCCGGTATGTCGCTCCCCGCTGCTCTCTATGCCGATCTGGCACAGTACTACGATCGTTTCTGCGCCAAAGTGAATTACGCCGAGCAGTGCGACTATGCAGTGCGGGCGTTCCGGGCCTTTACGCGTGCTGACGGGTATGAGTATCTCGATCTTGCCTGCGGCACCGGCCAGCATCTGTTGGCGATGCAGCAGCACGGCTTTGTACCGCATGGGCTGGACAACAGCAGTGCCATGCTGGAACAAACGACGGTGCGTTGCCCGCAAGCGCAGTTGCAGCTGTGCGATCTCGCTGAGTTCGAGCAGCAGAACAGTTTCGATCTGATCACCTGCTTTCTCTATTCACTTCACTACAGTCATCCAACAGCGCGCGTGCAGCAAACGCTGGAACGTTGCTTTGCTGCCCTCAAGCCGGGCGGTGTGTTGCTGTTCAACGCGGTAGATGCACGCGGCATCCAGAATGATGAAGGGGTTACCACTTACCTTGAAGGGGACAATGAACAGCTGAGCTTCCAGTCAGGCTGGCACTATCGTGGTGAAGGCGAAGTGCTGGATCTGCGGCTGACAATCACCCGTACATCGGCTGGTGGTGAAGTACAGTGGCGTGATCATCACACCATGACGGCGCTGACATTCCCACAGTTGAAAACACTGTTGCAGCAGATCGGGTTTGAACTGGAAGTGATGGAGCACGATTACAGCGCGCTGCTGGCGTGGTGTGGTGAGAGTCACAACGCCATTTTTGTGGCCTGCAAACCGCTGACATAAAAAAGCCCGGGCTGGCCGGGCTTTTCCATAAAGCTGTTTCCTGCACCAGCTCAGTCGACTTTCCTCACCGCACCCTTGTCCGCACTGGTCGCCATCGACGCGTAGGCACGCAGCGCTTTCGACACTTTGCGTGTGCGCACTTCCACGGGTTTCCATGCCTTATCACCCTTGGCAATCATGGCGGCGCGGCGCTTGGCAAATTCGTCGTCGCTGATCGCCAGATTGATGCTGCGGTTGGGGATGTCGATGTTGATGGTGTCGCCTTCTTCAACCAATGCGATGTTGCCGCCTTCGGCTGCTTCCGGTGACGAATGGCCGATCGACAGGCCCGAGGTACCGCCGGAGAAACGGCCGTCAGTGAGCAAGGCACACTGTTTGCCGAGACCTTTGGATTTCAGGTAGGAGGTGGGGTACAGCATTTCCTGCATGCCGGGTCCGCCGCGCGGGCCTTCGTAGCGGATCACCAGCACGTCGCCTGGCTTGATCTGATCGGCCAGGATGGCCGTCACTGCACTGTCCTGGCTTTCGAAGATGCGGGCAGGGCCGGAGAACTTGAGGATGTGCTCGTCGACACCCGCGGTCTTGACGATACAACCATCCACCGCAATGTTGCCGAACAACACAGCGAGTCCGCCTTCCTGGCTGTAGGCATGCTTCACTTCGCGGATGCAGCCGTTTTCGCGGTCCGCATCAAGCGTGTCCCAGCGCGTGCTCTGGCTGAAGGCGGTTTGCGTTGGAATGCCGGCGGGGCCGGCACGGAAAAAGGTTTGCACCTCGGCTGAAGGACTGCGCGCGATATCCCACTTCTCCAGTGCTTCCAGCATGGTGTTGCTATGCACAGTGGCTACATCGGTATGCAGCAAGCCACCGCGTTCGAGCGCCCCAAGAATGCCCATGACGCCGCCGGCCCGATGCACATCTTCCATGTGGTACTTCGGTGTGGATGGCGCCACCTTGCACAGCTGCGGCACCTTGCGCGAAAGCCGATCAATGTCCTTCTGGGTGAAGTCGAGTTCAGCTTCCTGCGCGGCAGCGAGCAAATGCAGAATGGTGTTGGTGGAGCCGCCCATCGCTATGTCGAGTGTCATCGCGTTTTCAAAGGCTTTGAAGCTGGCGATATTGCGCGGCAGCACCGAGTAGTCATCCTGCTCGTAGTGGCGTTTGCACAAATCGACGATGCGACGGCCGGCTTCGAGAAAAAGTTGTTCACGATCGGAGTGGGTAGCGAGCACCGAACCGTTGCCGGGCAGCGAAAGGCCGAGCGCTTCGGTCAGGCAGTTCATCGAGTTGGCGGTGAACATGCCGGAGCAGGAACCACAGGTAGGGCAGGCCGAACGTTCGTAGCGCGCCACATCTTCGTCGCTCATGTTGCTGTCGGCAGCCGCCACCATGGCGTCGATCAGGTCCAGCTTCACTACCTGGATCTGGCCCAGTTTGGTTTTACCGGCTTCCATCGGGCC
>CAISOD010000116.1 GCA_903887045.1 uncultured Gammaproteobacteria bacterium
AGTGCTGAGCTACGCCGGCAACGTGCCACTGTCATCCAGCACCTTCGGGACCAATACCTTCTTCGGCTTCGTCGAACGCGGTCGCCAACTGGCGCTGGAAGTGGGGTGCAGGTTCTAGTCTGCAACAGGAAAACTTTCCGTGCCTACTTAAGACTGTCTTAAGGAAGCAGGCCTAACTTGCGCTCCATGGCAAAACCGCTTGGAGCCCGATGTGATTTACCAACCGTTCAACCTTGATACCGATACCTCCGCTGACGAAAGTGGCGAAGTGCATGGCAAACTGGTGCAGCGTTTCCTCAATCCGCTGCCTGAATTCCGGCTGCTGGCGCCGCATGGCGATGGCCGGCCTGCAGTCAAACAATTCGTACGCGAGCGTTACAACGCCGCCTACGGTGCAGAGCTGACCCACTTCCTGCCATGGCTGATGACCATGCAGTGTCTTGGCCAGCTTTCCGGCGTGGCAGGTTTGCACCCAGCCGGCAACACGCCGCTGTTCCTTGAACAATACCTCGACCTGCCGGCTGAACAAGCGCTGGCAGCCAAACTGGGTGAGCCGGTCGCCCGCAATTCGTTGGTGGAAGTCGGTAACCTGGTGGCCGCCCGCAAAGGCGCCAGCCACTTGCTGTTCCTGCTGTTCACCGCCGTGCTGCATGCCGCCGGCTACCAGTGGATCGTGTTTACCGCTACCCATGCCTTGCGCAACAACCTCGAAAAAATCGGCTTGTCGCTGGTGGAACTCAAGCAGGTGGACGCCAATGCTTTGCCGGCCTCGGTGCGTAACGAATGGGGCAGCTACTACGCTACTGAGCCAGTTGTAATGGCCTGTAACCTGCAGCAGGTGGCCGACCTGATCAGCAGCAAGGGTCTCTATCGTCGCATCGCTCGTGTGTACCGCGAGGACATCCGCGCGCTGGCAGCCGCCATGCGGGAGCATGCTCATGTCGGGTGAAGCCTTGCTTGAGCGGATGCAACGCCAGGGTCCTGACCACCGGGTAGTGCTGCGCGACAACAACGAAGCACTGACGCTGACTGTATTGCAGCAGCGCATCACGGCAGTGGGCCAGTTACTGCAGGAAGCCGGCGTCAGCCGGCTCGGACTCCATGCCGATAACTCACTGGGTTGGATAGTGGTTGATCTTGCCTGCCGTGCGCGCGGCATCGTTTGCGTGCCGCTGCCGCTGTTCTTCACCTCCACCCAACTGCTGCATGTACTGGGCAGCTGCGGTCTCGATGCAATTGTGACTGCCAACGCCGACCAGTTCAGCACCCATTTCAAGTTCCGCCACAACAGTGTGGCTGGTGAGTTGACACTACTCAGCAACGGCACCCGCATGGCCGTGCCGCTACCGGAAGGTACCGGCAAGGTCACCTTCACTTCCGGTTCTACCGGCACCCCGAAAGGCGTTTGCCTTGGTTGGGATCAGCTGGAGCGACAGGCACGTGTGCTGGCTGAAGCAGTAGGGCTCGATGCGCCACGACATTTGTGTGTGCTGCCGCTGAGTACGCTACTGGAGAACGTTGCTGGGGTATACGCACCACTGTGGGCTGGTGGCGAAGTGGTGGTGTGTCCGCTGGCCGATCTCGGTTTCCAGGGCTCGCGGCTGACCTCGCCGCTGCAGTTTCTGCAAACGCTCAGTCGCGTACAGCCACAAACCCTGATTCTGATTCCACAACTGCTGCACCTGTTGGTGCAGGCAGTCAAAAACGGCTGGCAGCCGCCAAAACTCGAATTCATTGCAGTGGGTGGCAGCCGCGTAGCGCCGGTGCTTGTGCAGGAAGCACGCAAACTTGGTTTGCCGGTGTACGAAGGTTATGGCCTTTCTGAATGCGCCTCCGTTGTCAGTCTCAACACGCCTGCACATGACCTGGCGGGTTCGGCCGGTCATGTATTGCCGCATGTGCAACTCAGCAACACCAATGGTGAGTTGGTCGTGAGTGGCAACACCATGCTCGGCTACGTTGGCGAGTTGCAGTCGTGGTATCCAAAGACTATTGCCACTGGCGACATCGGCCATGTCGATGGCAACGGTTTTGTACATATAAGTGGCCGCAGCAAGAATCTGCTGATTTCCAGCTATGGTCGCAACATTGCGCCTGAATGGGTTGAGAGCGAGCTGCTTGCCACCCCGCTGTTGGCCGATGCGGTGGTGTATGGCGATGCGCAGCCTTATTGCGTTGCGCTGGTCAGCCCGCGCGATCCTGCAACACCCGATGCCTTGATCCAAACCGTTATCAACGCCACCAATATGCGCCTGCCCGATTATGCCCAGGTTCAGCGCTGGCACCGGCTGCCGGCAATGCTGGCAGCCAATCCGCAATTACTGACGGCCAATGGTCGTCCACGTCGTGCTGCCATCGCTGCCGCCTTTGCTGGCGAACTGGCTGCTTTGTACCCCGCAACCCCGGTCCTGTCGCGCACCGCTGGCGCAGGAGCCTGACCATGAGTGGAGTCTGTATGTCTTTCTATCAACAGTTGCTTGAAAACACCCGCCACGCCCAGCAGCAACATCTGCTGTCAGCGCCGATAATCGCCCGCTGCTTTACCGGTCACATTACACGCGATGATTACGTCGCGTTCCTGTTGCAGGCCTATCATCACGTCAAACACACGGTGCCGCTGTTGATGGGAGTGGGAGCGCGGCTGCCGGAATCAAAGGAATGGTTGCGCGAAGCAGTCGCTGAATATATCGAAGAGGAAGTTGGCCATCAGGAATGGATACTGAACGACATCGCCGCCTGTGGTTATGACAAGGAAGCTGCTCGTCGTTCGCAACCACATCCGACTACCGAACTCATGGTGGCCTATGCGTGGGATATGGTGAACCGCGTCAATCCGCTCGGCTTTTTCGGCATGGTGCATGTGCTTGAGGGCACCAGCATTGCCCTGGCTGACAAAGCCGCTGCCAGTATTGGCGGCGCCTTGCAGTTGCCGCCCAAAGCGTTCAGCTATCTGCGTTCACACGGGTCACTTGACCAGGATCATGTGAAATTTTTTGAAGGACTGATGAACCGCCTTACTGATCCGGCTGAGCAGCAGCAGATCATTCATGCCGCCAACATGTTCTACCAACTGTACGGCAACATCTTCCATGCACTGACGCCCGCCCATGGTCTGCCGGCGTTGCCCGTAGCAGCTACAACAGGAACTTGAGATGCAATTGACCAACAAGCTTGTGCTCGTGACTGGTGCCACCGGCGGCATCGGCCGTGCGTTATGCGCGCTGCTGTCGGCTGCAGGTGCCCGATTGGTACTCAATGGTTTGGTAGAGACACAACTGCGCGAGTTGCAGCAGCAACTGGGGCCGCAGCATCAGATTGCGGTGGCCGATATCAGTGCAATGGAAGGGCGTGAAGGGTTGGAACAGGTTTGCCAGCAGGCCGGTGGTGTCGATGTCGTCATCAATCTGGCGGGCATTCTCGACTGTAATCTGTATACCAACCAGAGCGAAGCCGCTATCAGCCGCTTGATGGATGTCAACGCAGTGGCGCCAATGCTGCTTACGCGCCGGTTGCTGCCGCAGCTGTTGCAAAAACCGCATGCGCGTATCGTCAACGTTGGTTCTACCTTTGGCAGTATCGGTCATCCCGGCTTTGCCACTTATTGCGCCAGCAAGGCCGCAATGAAAATGTTCAGCGAAGCGCTGGCACGTGAACTGGCCGATACCGGCGTTAGCGTTGGCTATATCGCCCCGCGTGCCACCAACACCCCGCTCAATACCGATCGCATCATCTTGCTCAATCAGGCCTTGGGCAATGCTACCGACACGCCAGAGCAGGTAGCCGCAGAGGTCTTCTCGCTGGTGCTGTCCAAGGCGCGCTTACGTTATCTCGGCTGGCCGGAAGCGCTGTTCGTCCGCATAAATGCAGTATTACCCGGCGTGGTGCACAACGCGCTGGTCAAGAAACTCCCACTTATCAAACAAATTCTCGGCTGATCAGGAGATCAACATGCTGCACCCACGTAAAACCCGTTCACTGTTGTTCGTTATCACGGCGCTACTGTTGCCGGTCGCAGCATTTGCTGCCCGCGAGAGCGACATCAAACACCTGCAGGACCGCTGGGCCGAAATCAATTACCAGATGGAAGGCAAGGCGCAGGAGGCAGCATTCGATGCCTTGACCAACGAAGCCAACATGCTGGTTGCCAGTGATCCGGCTGCGCCTGATCTGCTGATCTGGAGTGGCATCATCAAGTCCACCTATGCCGGCGCCAAGGGCGGGCTGGGCGCGCTCAGTCTTGCCAAGGAATCAAAGGCCGATCTCGAAAAAGCCATGAGCATCAACGCCAACGCCCTGCAAGGCTCGGCCTATACGTCGCTTGGCGCGCTCTACTACAGCGTGCCCGGCTGGCCAGTGGGTTTCGGTGACGACGACAAAGCCGAAGAATTGCTCAAACAGGCGCTGGTGCTGAATCCCGATGGCATCGATTCCAACTACTTCTACGGCAGCTTCCTGATCGAACAGAAGCGCTTTGCCGAAGCGCGTACCTACCTCGAAAAGGCGCAGAAGGCACAGCCACGATCCGGCCGCGCGTTGGCCGACAGCGGCCGTCAACAGGAAATCACCGCAGCGCTGTCGAACATCGCAGGCAAGTGACATAACGCGATCCGTACGGGCACGGCATGCCGTGCCCGTAAGCTGACTCCGGGTTATCATCACCGCATGCAACTGCTTATGGTGGAAGATGACAGGCCGCTCGCCAGTGGCCTGCAGAAAGCGCTGCGAGCGCAGGGCTTCACGGTCAATCACGTGGAGACCGGTGCCGCGGCGTTGCACGTTATCGCCACCGATAAACCCGACATGGTCATCCTCGACCTTGGTCTGCCCGACATCGACGGCCTCACGGTATTGAAATCGCTGCGCAAGCTGCACCCGGAATTGCCGGTGTTGCTGCTGACGGCGCGCGATACCG
This sequence comes from uncultured Gammaproteobacteria bacterium, assembly GCA_903887045.1. Lineage (GTDB taxonomy): Bacteria > Pseudomonadota > Gammaproteobacteria > Pseudomonadales > Pseudohongiellaceae > CAILUG01. The sequence goes on from CAISOD010000116.1 coordinate 4,913, forward strand.
TGCAGGACAAAGTGCAGGGACTCAACGACGGCGCCGACGACTACCTCGCCAAGCCATTCGACATGACCGAGTTGCTCGCCCGGCTGCGAGTGATGGAGCGACGGCTGTCGACAGCAAAAAGCCCACTGCTGAAATTCGCCAATATCGAACTCGACACGGTCGAGCAAAGCGTGACGCTTGCAGGTGAGAAAGTAGAGATCTCGCGCCGTGAATACATGCTGCTGAAAAGCCTGATGGAAAACCCCGGCCGAGTGCTGACAAGGGCTTCACTGGAAGGTCGGCTCTACAGTTGGGGCGAAGAAGTCGCCAGCAATGCGGTGGAAGTGCATGTGCACCATCTGCGCAAGAAGCTTGGCAATGACATCATCAAGACCATACGTGGTGTTGGCTACCAGTTGAGCGTGCCGCACCGCACCGGTGGCAATTCGTGAGATCAATACGGCAGTTCCTGTTGCTGGGTGCGCTGGCCGTGCTGACGCTGTTCAGCTTCATTGCCGCGCTGCGGGGTTACCAGAGCAGCATGCAGGAAGCAGAGACGCTGTTCGATACCCAGTTGCTCGATCTGTCGCAGCTGGTTGCCAATCTCGATGTGGGGCGCGTAAACAACGATTTCCGCCTTGGCAACAATCTGGCGTTCCAGGTATGGGAGCAGCAGTCGTTGCTGGGTGCTTCACACCAGGCCCCCGCTATCGACATGACTCCGCGGGTACAAGGCTTCGACTTCGCCAACTTCGATGGTTACCGCTGGCGCACCTACGCGCGTTTCGACGAAGACCAAAATCGCTGGATCATGGTGGCTGAACGTACCGATTTGCGCTTTGTACTGGCGGAGAACGTGGTACTGGAAACCGTCTTGCCCATCCTGCTTGGCATTCCGGTAACCGGCCTGTTGATCTGGCTGATTGTCAGCAAGGGCCTGAAGCCGCTGATCCAGCTGTCGGCTGATCTGCAGCAGAAGCCCGCACACGATCTGACGCCACTGCAGCCACGAGAAACGCCGAGAGAACTGGTGCCGGTGGTGAATGCTGTCAACGGCATGATCCAGCGGCTGGGTGCTGCGCTCGAACGCGAGAAAAGATTGTCGGCCGACGCTGCGCATGAGCTGCGGACACCGATTGCGGCATTGAAGATCCAGCTGCACAACCTTGCGCAGGAAGTGGACGCCCACAGCGATTCGTTCCAGCAGCTGGAGCAAGGAGTCGAGCGCATGGGGCATCTGGTGGAGCAGCTGATGGCGCTGTACCGCACTTCACCCGAACGTTTCGACGAAGCCTGCGTAGAGCTGGACCTGCATGCGCTGGCGCAGGAAGTGGTCGCGCGCTGGTATCCGCTGTTCGACGCCAAGCAGCAAACGCTGGAATTGTTGGGTGACCGCTGTCTGTTGCGCGGTGACCCATTCGCACTGGAAACGCTGCTGGCCAATCTGCTCAGCAATGCCAGCAAGTACACGCCGGAGCAGGGCAGGGTGCAGGTGAGTGTGTTGCGCAATGCCGATGCTCGCGTAGAGATGGTGGTGCAGGACAATGGCCCCGGCATCGCTGCAGCGGATGCCAACCATATATTCGAACGCTTCTACCGCAGCGAGCATGGCAGTCATTCAGTGCCGGGTTGCGGTCTCGGGCTTACCATCGTGCAACATGTGGCTGAGCTGCATCACGCCGAGGTCAGTGTGGGACCTTCTGACTTTGGCAGCGGTGCTGCTTTCCGGGTAGTGTTCCCGCTGCAGGACCCACGTTGATAAGCCAATGAAACGCTTCCGTTCCCTCTTGTTTCCAATGCTGATTGCCACCAGTGCCCGGGCCGCTGCGCCTGAACTCACGCTGGTCATTCGTGATCACCTGTTTTTTCCATCCACGCTGGAAGTGCCAGCCGGGCAGAAGGTACGCATCCTGATTGATAATCAGGACCCAACCCCGGAAGAATTCGAAAGCTATCCGCTCAACCGCGAGAAGGTGATTCCCGGCAACACCAAAACCGTGGTGTTCATCGGCCCGCTCGAACCCGGCGAGTACCCGTTTTTCGGCGAGTTCTATCCAAAGACGGCACAAGGCAAGGTGGTGGTCAAGTAATGTTCCTGGTAGCCGTTATTCTCATCCTGCAGGAAATCCTTGAGGCTGCGCTGCTGCTCAGCGTGTTGTTGGCGGTTAACCAGCAGATGGGACCGCACCTTGCAGGCACCCGTAAACTGACACTGCATTGGTACGCAGCGGCTATTGTCACCGGCATCTTTGGTGCCGCGTTGTTCGCGTGGGCTATGCCGACGGTGTCGGAATGGTTCGACTATGCCGGGCAGGAAGTCATCAATGCACTCATGCATCTGGTGGTTATCGGCGGCCTCTATACTCACTGTCTGCTGTTGCAGACCAATGCCCGCCAGACCCCGGGGCCCCACATCGGCGCTGGTGTGGCACTGATTGTCGTCATTACGCTGTCGATCACCCGCGAAGGCGCCGAGATATTCCTCTACATCAACGGCATCATGGGCACCCCCACCGCTGTTACGCCGGCACTGCTTGGCGCCGGTCTTGCCGGTGGCATCGGTATAAGTGCAGGCATTCTGCTTTATTACTCCCTGGTGGGGTTTTCACGCGTGGTCACGCTGCGCATTGGCCTGGTGCTGTTGGCGCTGTTCGCCGGCAACATGGCGGCGCAGACAATCCTGCTGCTGACCCAGGCCGACTGGATGCCCTACACGCCACAGTTGTGGGATACCACTGGACTGCTCACCGAATACAGTGTCACCGGCCAGTTGCTGTACGCGCTCATCGGTTACGAAGCTACACCCTCGCTGGCCCAGGCTGTCAGTTATGTCGCTGCCATGCTGCTGTTGGCGAGCACACCGCTGTTCCGCCAGAGCTGGCGATAAATGTCCATGCGCAGCAACTTCCTCACAGCCCTCGGTGCCATGGCAGTCAGCGGTAGCGTTCTGGCCGACGGCCTCGTCGTTGACAAGATCTATCACCCCTATGTCGACGCGCTGGAAAAAGAACTGGAGTACCGTGCCTTGGCGCAGGACACCCAGCCCGGCAAGCGCAATCTGGCCCAGGTGCATCAACTTTCGCTGGGCACTGCGATCGGCGATCGGTTGTTTGCCGAGGTGTATGTGGTTGGCGCCAAGAACCGCGCCAGCGGCTTCGAGATTGAGGCGTGGGAGGCAGAAGTGAAGTGGCAATTGACCCAGCAGGGCGAATTCGGTCTCGATTGGGGTCTGTTGTTCGAATACGAAGACGAACGGAAACTTGATGCGCACGAGTTTTCAGTTGCCTTGATTGCAGAAAAGGAGCTTGGTCGCTTCAGCGCTACCGCCAACCTGTTCGTCATCAATGAATGGGGCAAGGATGTGGTTAATGAACTAGAAACGGTGTTTTCAATGCAAACCCGTTACCGCGGCAATGCGGCTTTCGAGCCTGGTCTGGAGATTTATGCCGGGCAGGATTCGCGCGGCATCGGCCCGGTGTTGCAAGGCTCCATCATCACGGGATCACGCAAAAGCCTGCACTGGGAAGCGGGTGTCATCTTCGGGTTGGGGCAATCAAGCCCCGACAACACCTGGCGCTTCCTGCTTGAGTATGAGTTCTAGTTCAAGCCATCTGCTGCCATTGTTCTGCTGCCCGAAATTCTGTTGACAAACAAAATTCATGTCAGTAAAAGGTCGAATGTTCGAAAATAATAAGATGTGTTCTCAATGCGAACACATATAAAAATAATACAGGGGGATGCGAAGAGCTATAAAAAGCTGCTTCGCAGTGTGTCTTGTCGCACCGCTGTTTTGGTGCCTGCCGCAGTGTCCTGATTTGCCCCCCACAGTTGCACTATTGATCAGCTGAATGCCGGGGGGTATCTATGAAGCCAGCAAGCCATTCCAGATCCATTGGCGTCCTCTTGGTCTGTTCTTCAGCCGCAGTGCTGTCCACCCAGGCCAATGCCCAGTTCGATATTTCAGGCAATTGGCGCGCCTTGATCCATGAAGACCAGCCAGAGCGCGGCCCGGGCCCGGACATCATGGAATACGTTGGCCTGCCGATAAACGAGGCTGCCCGCATTGCCGGCATGAGCTGGGATCCTGCCCAGCTGGCGATGCCGGAATTCCAGTGCCGCCCCCACCCTTCCGATTATGGTTCCAGGCACTCGAATCTGCGTGTCTGGCAAGAGGTGGATTCAGCCAGCCAAATAACCACCGCATGGCGAACACACCGGGAATGGCAGGAACCGGAACGCACGATTCATATGGATCAGCGTGAGCGGCCCGCTTCCTACGCGCCTCATACATGGCAAGGATTCTCGCTGGGTACCTGGGACGGCAACATGCTGAATATCCTCACCACCGATCTGAAGCGAGGATATATCAGAAGGAACGGCATCCCCCGCAGTGATGAGGGAGAACTACAGGAGCACTACATTCGGCATGACGAATTCCTGACCATCATCGCCGTCGTGAAGGATCCCGTTTATCTCACTGAGCCCTTTATCCGCAGTAGCAACTATATTGTTGATCCCGCGCTTGCAATCGCCCCCTATCCCTGCAGTCCCGCCGTGGAAATTGAACGCGCCTGGGGCTATGTCCCGCACTACCTTCCTGGCCAGAACCCGTTCAATGGCGAGTATGCCAACCGTTATGGGATCGATCTGGACGATTCCCTCGGTGGTGCGCAGACCATGTATCCGGACTGAGAGCGTGCCGCAAATCACCACTGCCAACCATTCAACCCTGTGCGAAGAAAAAACCATGAGCAGATATTTCAGGAACTTTGTAGCCGGATCGCTGGCCCTGTTTTCACTGGGCAGTCAGGCGCAGCAGAATTTTGACAATGTGGAAATTGAGGTCCTGCCGGTGCGTGACGGCATCTACATGCTGGTCGGCGCAGGCGGCAACATCACCGTGCAGACCGGTGTCGATGGCGTGCTGATGATTGATACGCAGTACGCTGAATTGAGCGAAAAGATATACAGCAAGATTCAGGAGCTTTCACCGACGCCGATAAGATACATCATCAACACCCACTCCCATCCTGATCATGTCGGCGGCAATGCCAACCTGGCTCCTTTGGGTGCCACCATCACCGGCGGTAATGTTGCGAGACTTCAGGAAGATGCTGGTGATGGCGCCACGATAGTTGCTTTTGAAACCGTCATGAACAACATGGTGGACGAAAAATATCCGGTGGAAAGCTGGCCAAGCGAAACATTTTTCGTCGAGCGCAAGGATATGTACTTCAACGATGAAGGCATCGAGATCCTGCACCAGCCCAATGCCCATACTGATGGCGACGTCATTGTCTGGTTCCGAAAAACCGATGTGGTTGTAACTGGTGACGTCTTCACCACCACCATGTATCCCTTTATCGACAAGGCCAAGGGCGGCAGCATCAACGGTGTTATTGCCGCGCTCAACACCATCGTGGATATCACCATCCCGCGCGCCAAACAGGAGGGTGGCACCCTCGTCGTCCCGGGCCACGGCCGACTGGCAGATGAAGCAGATGTAGTGGAATACCGTGACATGGTCACCATCATCAGGGACCGCATCAAGGCCCTGCGCGACAGCGGTATGACGCTGGAACAGGTAAAAGCAGCTGGACCCACGCAGGATTACGATTCGCGTTATGGCAGCAATGAAGGTTTCTGGACGACCGACATGTTCATTGAGGCCGTGTATGACGGCGTGCAGGGCTAAGTGATTATTCAAGCGAGGAATTGACAATGAAAACGGTAAAGCTGCTTTTGCTGGGACTTTGTGTGCTGTTTGCCGAAGCACCTGCATACAGTCACCACTCCTTCCCGGCAACCTATAACGTTGATGTAGAAACCGAAGTCACCGGTCAGGTTGTTGCTTTTCTGTACCGCAACCCGCACGCCACCATCCAGGTGATGGTCACTGCAGAATCGGGTGAAAAGGTCCGCTATCTCATCGAGTGGGCCGGTGCCGCTGCGCTGGCGGGTTCCGGCGTGAGCCGCGGCACTTTGGTGGCCGGGGACTCCGTTGTCATCAAGGGCAATCCGGGGCGGAATGCCGCCGACAATCGTATGCGGCTGATTTCGATCACCCGCCCGTCTGATGGTTGGGTCTGGGGTCAGGCATACAACTGAGCAGTTCACTTCCCTGGGGATGCCGGCCTGCGGACGACCCCATTGAGAGCAAACGATGAAAAGACTTCAAAGCAAATTTGTGTACCGTACTCTTTGCATGCTGGCACCTGCTCTTGCACTTTTCAGTGCTGGTGCCTGCGCCCAAGCGGCCAGTGCTGCTGCGCCTCCTGCGGCACCGAGGGAGGCGGCTCCGGTGGATCTCGCTGGTAGCTGGATCTCCGTGGTCACGGAAGACTGGCGCTGGCGCATGATTACGCCGGCCAAGGGCGATTACGCCAGCCTGCCACTTACCCCGGAAGGTAGACGCATGGCCGACAGCTGGGATCCCGATGCCGACAAGGCTGCCGGCAACCAGTGCCGCGCTTATGGCCCCGGCGGCATCATGCGCATGCCGATGCGCGTGAAAATTTCGTGGGCTGATGACAACAGCCTGCGCCTTGAAACCGATCATGGCCAGCAAACCAGACTCTTTCATTTCAATGCTGCAGAACTTACAGGTGCGGGCACCCTGCAGGGCAACTCACTGGCTAGCTGGGACGACCGATCACTGAAAGTGGTCACCCGCGATATGACGGCAGGCTATGTACGGCGGAACGGTATTCCCTACAGCGACAAAGCTGTGGTGACCGAATGGTTCGACCAGCATGTCAGCTTTGGCGAAGACTGGATCACGGTCACCACTGTTGTAGATGATCCGCTCAACTTCACCCAGAAATTTGTTGTCAGTTCCAGCTTCAAGCGTCTGGCAGACGACAGCTCCTGGAATCCCCAGCCCTGTGTTTCCGAGTGGGGGCCGGTGAAAGAAGGCGACAGGTTCAACGATTAGTAGACACTGCAACCTCAAAACTTCCGCTATCAGGATCAGTCCATGAAAGGCACCCAGGCTCCGGCAGCACCCAGGTTTCTCGCTACTTCTGTATTGTTCGGCATTCTGGTCGCATCTTGTTCCCGCGAGGATGCCGGGCAGGAAGCCAATGCTGATGCTGCGGCGCCTGCAGCGCCCGTATCCATGGACAGCATTCTGATAAGCAATGCTCATCTGTTGGACGGCAGCGGTACAGACATCGCAGCCGGGTACCTGCTGGTGCGAGACGGCATTATCGAACAGATCAGCGCCACTCCCATTGAGGCCGAAGGTGCCTACGTCATAGATGCTGCAGGCAAAACGCTGATGCCGGGTTTCATTGACGCCCACCGCCACATCATCCAGGGTCCGCCCGCCGAGTGGCTCGCCAATACGGCAGCAGGCAACATGCAGGCCTTTCTGGAAGCCGGTTTCACGACGGTTTTCTCGGCGGGTGATTCCCAGAATGAAATTCTGGAACTCCGCAGGAAAACCGCAGCCGGCGAAATTACCGGTCCGCGCATTCTGGCTGCAGGCAGAGCACCACTCGCCATCAGCACTCCGCCTGCCGGCTCAGATGATCCGGCCAGAACCGATGTGTCACGCCCGCCTTTGCGGCCGACTGCCGCTGCCAATGCAGTACCTGATGCTGCCACTGTCCAGCGCATACAGGAAATTGCGGATGCAGGATTTGATGCAGTCAAGACCGTAATCGTTGCCACTCCCGATGGCCCCGAAATACGCACACTGGGGCAGGCGGCCCAGGAGGCCAAGCTCCGTGGCCTGCCGACAGTCACTCATGCCGTGACGGTGCAGGACACACTGGCTGCAGTAGCGGCAGGCGGGGTGGCAACCCTGGTACACACGCCGCACATCGGTCAGCTTACCCTGGAAGAAGCAGAGCTGATTGCCGCTTCCGCGATACCCATGACCTCGACCCTTGGCATCTTCGTGCCGTTTTTCGATGACAACAATCAGCCGGTATTCCGGGATGCACTGCCTTTCCCCTGGGATACGATTGCCAGCGCCGGTCAGGGCCCGGTCAATGCACGACTGTTATGGGAGGCTGGAGTTGTCTACGGCTATGGCACCGACACTCGCTTCGATCCCGCGCTCACTCTCAAGCACGAACTGAAATCCCTGCATCTGGTTTTCTCGGAGCGGGACATCGTGAAAATCATGGGCGAAAACGCCGCCATAAATATCCGCATGCAGGACAAAATCGGTGCACTCAAGCCCGGCATGTACGCAGACCTGGTACTGCTCGACGGCAACCCGCTGGTTCAACTCTATGATCTTCTGAAGGTCGCCGTGGTAATGAAGGACGGCAGAATCGTAGTGGACAAGCGTTGAAATTCCCCCCCCCCCCCCTGTTCAAGCCACAAAGCGAACGGAGCATGACAATGAAAGACAACAATCTTCCACTTGCACGTCGCAGCTTCATGCAGTCACTGGCGCTGGCTTCTACCGGCCTTTATCTCGGCGGTACTTCTGCATTCGCCCAGGATCAGCGCCTATCCACGCCGGGTGCCACTGTCGCTACCTCGTATGGGCAAGCACGCGGACTGCTGCGCGATGGCATCCAGCAGTTCTGGGGCCTGGCCTACGGCGCTTCCACTGCCGGTGAAAACCGCTTCATGCCGCCGCGCCCGCCGGCGTCCTGGTCTGGAGTGCAGGATCACTTTGTCTACGGTAAGCGCTGCTATCAAGCGCCTGGCGCTGGCGAGCCGGCGCCGGTTGTACTCGCCATGAACCCGCTGGAAGAGGAGAGCGAGGATTGCTTGCGCCTCAACGTATTCACCCCCGCTGCAGACAACAAGGCGCGGCCCGTGATGGTCTGGATGCACGGTGGCGGTTTCAATGCCGGCTCCGGCAACTATCTGATGTATGACGGCACTTATCTGGCAAAGAAAGAAGATGTTGTCGTGGTGTCAGTGACCCACCGGCTGAACATCTACGGTTTTCTGCATCTCTCCGATATAGGCGGTGAAAAATGGCAGGGATCCACCAATACCGGGGTGCAGGACCTGGTGGCGGCCCTTGCCTGGGTAAAAAACAACATCGCCCAGTTTGGTGGCAACCCGGATCAGGTGACCATCTTCGGTCAGTCCGGAGGTGGTGGCAAAACCACGACCCTGATGGCGACACCTTCCGCCGCAGGATTATTCCACCGCTGTATTGCCCAGAGTGGCTCTGCATTCACCGGCGTTTCGGCCAGTGATGCTTCCGGAGCAAGCGAACAGTTCCTGTCTCGACTGGGCATCAATGCCGGCTCGCTGGATCAGTTGCACAAACTGACTGCACAACAGATACAGCAGGCATTCTATGCACAACCAGCGATCCCCCGCCTCGGCACTGGCCCTGTTATCGACGGCAGCATCATTCCGCGCAACCAATGGGATCCCACAGCGCCTTCGTGGTCAGCTGATGTACCGCTGATGGCGGGCTCCACCGAAACGGAAAATGGATGGGTGGGTCCTCCGGCCTTTGAACTGCCCGATGCAGAGATGCAGGCCCTGTTCACCAACAACCTGGCGAAAGGCGACAGTGCGAAAGGTCAGGAATTGCTGCAGTTGTACAAGCTGCAGCATCCGGATGTGCGCAACCGCATGCTGTGGCTGACGGCTGAATCCGACAACACGCGGCGCTGGAATGCCCAGGCGCTGTGCAGGCTCAAACATGAACAGGCGAAGGCGCCGGCGTATCTTTACTTCTTCAACTGGTACTCGCCGGTGCATGACAATCGTATGGGCGCCTACCACACGCTGGACATTCCTTTCGTCTTCAACAATGTCGATGTTGCGGCATCCATGACCGGCGCTTCCCAAGACCGCTATCAGCTTGCGCATGTCATGAGTGCGGCGTGGGCCGCCTTTGCCCGCAGTGGCAATCCGAATCATCCCGATATGCCGCATTGGCCGGCATTTGATCCTGACCAGTACCCGACCATGGTTTTCGGCTCTGAAATCGCACTTGAAAACGATCCCAACAATAAAGAGCGATTGGCATTGGCGAAACTGCGCGCATAAAGCTGATGTCCCGGGCGTTACAAGAAGAGAAAAATCCCATGAAGATACTGCAGAAGAAGTTTTTCCTGACCGGAGCGCTGGTTTGCAGCCTTGCTTGCGGTATCGGTGCTGCGGGCGCGCAGGATCTCACGGGCGGCTGGGCGATTTTGATCCACGAAGATTTTCCTGAAAGAATTCCCGGGCCTGACATTGCGGAGTATGCCGGCCTGCCGATCTCTGCGGCTGCCCGTTATGCCGCCCTCGCCTGGGATCCAGCCCAGCTTGCAATGCCGGAGTTCCAATGTCGTCCACATCCCTCCGATTACGGTAACCGCTTTTCCGATCTGCGTGTGTGGCGCGAAGTGGACCAGGCCAGTCAGCAGACTCCGGCCCTGCGCATGCGGCGGGAATGGCAATCGCCTGAACGCACCATCTACATGGATGGCAGGGAACGACCTTCCGCATTTGCCCAGCACACCTGGCAGGGTTTTTCCCTGGGTGAGTGGGACGGCAACATGCTGAATATCCATACCACCCATCTGAAGGCCTCCTACCTGAGAAGGAACGGGGTTCCGCGTAGTGATCAGGCAGAGCATCAGGAGCACTACATCGTGCATGGTGAACACCTGACTATAGTCACGGTGATCAAGGATCCGCTCTACCTGGAAGAGCCTTTTATCCGGACCACCAACTACCGGATTGATCCGCGCTTTTCGATAGACCCTTATCCCTGTGAACCTGCCGTTGAAATCGAGCGACCACGTGGCTACGTACCCCACTACCTGCCTGGCAGTAATCCTTTCGTTGACGAGTATGCGAAGCGTTACGGAATTGAGCTTGAAGACGCCATGGGCGGAGCAAGCACGATGTATCCAGAATGATTGGCATGGATGCCGCTGCGGAAAGGAGGCGCTTTATTGGCTTTAATTGAATTCATACGCAAAAAACAAAGTGTTTAGCTGTCACTTGGAAAAAAACAATTCATCTACCCAAGATCTTCAGAGGAAAAGCACATGGCAAAAGCCACACCGACCAGTACCCCCCGGTTTTTCGGGAAAAAGAAACTGCTGTTGACGGCCATAGGTACGGCCGCCGCAATTACTGCAATGCCCAGCTATGCCCAGGATACGAACAAACTGGAAGAAGTGGTGGTTTCCGCAACCAGAAGAATCCAGAACCTGCAGGAAGTTCCGTTGGCCATTACGGCGATTTCCGGTGAGGCGCTACTGTCCCGCGGCGTTGAGAACGTGGGTAACATGAACGCGCTGGCCCCCAACCTCAGCGTGATGGGCGGCGGCAATTCCGGAGAATCCCAGGCATCCTTCCGGGTTCGCGGCATGCCCGGTGTGGCTTTTTACATAGACGGCATCAACCAGAGCACCACCGATGGCCTGCTCACCATGGGCACAGTTGAAGTGGAGCGCGTGGAAGTGTTGCGCGGCCCGCAGGGCACCCTGTTCGGCAACGCCTCGCTCGGCGGCGCCATCAACTACGTTACCAAGGCTCCTGCCGCTGAATTCGGCGCCAACATCCGCACTTCCGTCGGCAGCTACAACCGCCGCGACCTGGTCGCTTCCGTTGATTTGCCACTGGCAACCAACCTCAGCTCGAAATTCACCGTAGCCAGCATGTCGAGGGACGGTTTCCTGGAGAGCCAGGTGATCGATCGTGACTACGGTGATGTAAACGACGAATTGGTCAGAGCCGACTTCCTGTGGACCCCGCTGGAGAGCCTTAGCATTCGGTACAACACTGAATTCGCCAACACCGACCGTAACGGGCCGGCGCGCGTGGTTTGGGAAGTCGGCCCGATGAAGACTTTCAACGTCGGCAGCATTCTTTACAACACCAACCCGAATGCCCAGGTTTATAAGAATGCCTACGGCTATGAATACACCACCAAGAACTCTGCATCCGGTCAGGGCGGAGTACTCGGCAAATACGATACCAAGGTTGCCTGGAAAACCAACGGTATCGTGATCGACATGGAGCGTCACAATCTGGATATGTCCTGGGATGTGAATGACTGGCTGAAAATCCGCTCCCTCACCGGCTACAAAGCCATCACAAGAAGCGCCCAGGTGGATTTCGACGGCGACCAGAATGTGATGTTGCTGGAGCGGGACAACCGCAACAAGAACTACGATGCTCTGCAGGAAATACAATTCCTGGCAACGTTTGGCGATATTGATCTTGTATTGGGCGGTTATTGGGAGGAATCCTATGCCAGAGCCAGAACCATTACCTGGGGCATGCCGGAATTTACCTGCGACCTCTGGAATGCCGCCAACCTGCAGCGAGTGACGGCAGCCCAGAGAACCCAATGTTTCAATAGCCGCAAGCAGGCGCTTGGCGTAAACGACCCCGCCATTACCACCAACGCCCAATTGACCGCACTGCAACCCAATCTGATGGGGGTAACGCAGGGCACTTTCTCCGGCGCGGCCGGCTCCAACAATGACCAGATGAACATCAACCGGCCGGAAACCAAAGCCGTCTTTGCCGACTTTACCTGGGAACTCAACGACAGGTTGTCCCTGGCCGCAGGTATCCGTTACAGCGAGGACACCAATCCGAATACGGTTGTGCTCAGCAACAACGACACCTTGATCAGTCGGGGCACCCTGCTGCCCGACAACGACATTCCCAATTATTTCGGTGCCAAAACCATTCCCGCTGCTGTCGGCGGAAACTCTTTCGACGCACTTACCAAGCGCCTGACCGTGCGTTATCAGATCAACGACGACATCATGTTGTACGGAACCTATGCAGATGGTTATGGACCCGGCGGCCAGTCCAATACTCCCGCTTCCATACTTTCGTATATGCAGCGCGGAGCGGCGGTCGGCGTGGTTTCTGACATTCCGGCAGTAGTGCTTCGCCCCGAGCAGACTGTCGAAAACTTCGAACTTGGCATGCGGGCAGATTGGCTGGATGGCGAGCTGCGTACCAACGTTACCGTGTTCACCACCGACTGGCGGAACGTCCCCGTCAGTCAGTACATTGCCACCAAGTACTGGGACACTGACGGCAACAACGCCCCCGACAAAACCATTGATGTCGATGGCCTTCCCGGCCCCGATATCTTCTTCTACCCAAGCCTGTGGAATTCACCTGTCAGCAAAGCAATTGCACGTGGTGTGGAGCTGGAATCCAGCTGGTTGCCTACCGACCGGCTGCGGGTCGATTTCAACCTCGGATTGCTGCAGACCGAGTACCAGGAACTGGGTCTGGCCGGCACCGGTGCTGTTCCTGCCGTCAGCTTGGGCAGCCAGTTTGCCGGTGCGCCTGAGGAGACCGCAAACCTGGCAGTCTCCTATGATCTTCCTTTGGCCAGTGGCGCCATGCTGCTGCCGCGTATGGACTACACGTACACGGCCGAGTACACCCTCCAGACTGGTGAGATCCTGCAGAGAACCCAGGATGCGTTCGGCATGCTCAATGCCCGTCTCACGTATGACTCGGGTCAGGAGTGGACGGTTGAGCTGTCGGTAACCAATCTTACCAACGAGTACTACTTCAACTCCGGGTTCTTTACCAGAGCGGAGCAGATACACTTCATGACAGTGGGTCGTCCTCGTGAGTGGGGTCTGACTTTCAACTACAACTATTGATCAGGAAAGTCTCCGGCAGTCCGTTTGTGCGGGCTGCCGGCAAGCTCACAGCTGGCGACAGGATGGTAATTTTGCAACAGGTTCTACAGTAGTCTGATCCGGATGAAACCCTGGAAAGAGGAAAAGAATGCGCCCGCTACAGGGCAACTTCTCTGCCAGCTTGCAGATCTGGCTGACAGCGAAGTTTTCGAGCTCACCCTCGCCCCCGAGAGCAAATACCCGTTCCGTCTTTTTATACACAAACAGGAAGGTCGCTACCGGTGCTTCATGAACAGATGCCCCCACTTTGGTATTCCGCTGAACATGCAACCACGGCAGCTATTCTCCACGGACAAACAGCAGTTCATCTGTTCCACACACTATGCCCGCTTCAATTTTCACGACGGATTCTGCACTGAAGGTCCCTGCGAAGGCAGCTCGCTGGAAGTCATTCCGATAGAAACAAGGAACGCTGCCATTTATGTTGCAGCTGCAGCCGGTAGTGGGCACTGACCATGTACAAGCATCTGGTTATCTGGAAACTTGTAGATCGAACGCTTGCCCCGGCGCTGGCAAACGAAGCAGAAACCATCTTGCGGGGAATGCGCAGCAGCATGCCGGGCCTGCTTAAAATTGAGCTCGCCAGTGTGCTCGGCGGGGACGAGACTGCCGGCGATCTGGTGCTGTATTCTGAGTTCAGCGATAAAGAGGCTTACCTGGATTACGATCACTCCGCAGCGCACCAATTGCTGAAAAAGCTGATCGGCAGCCACAGGCGACAGCGCATGGGAGCCGACTATGTTGTTGCCGATGATTCAGCTGAACAGCAGCCTGTCGGCGACAACAAAACATGGACTGGTAATACATGACAGACGCATACATATGTGACGGCATACGTACCCCGATAGGCCGCTTTGGTGGTGGCTTGGCAGTCGTGCGCACTGACGACCTCGCCGCGCTGCCACTGCAGGCGCTGATGGCAAGGAATCCCGGCGTTGACTGGGCGGCGCTCGACGACGTTGTTTACGGCTGTGCCAACCAGGCCGGAGAAGACAACCGCAATGTTGCGCGGATGGCGGTACTACTGTCCGGCCTGCCGCAGGAAGTTGGCGGCACAACCATCAACCGGCTCTGCGGCTCCAGTCTGGATGCGATTGCCATCGCAGCGCGTGCCATCAAAACCGGTGAAGCTGAACTGCTGATCGCCGGTGGCGTTGAATCCATGTCGCGGGCTCCTTTCGTCCTCAACAAGGCTGACGCTGCCTTTGCGCGCAACATGAAGCTTGAAGACACCACTATCGGCTGGCGCTTCGTGAATCCGAAAATGACCGGGCTGTATGGCACCGACAGCATGCCGGAGACTGCCGAAAATGTGGCAGACGAACATCACATCAGTCGTGCCGCCCAGGACGCCTATGCCCTCAGAAGCCAGCAGCGTACTGCCGTCGCACAAAGCCTGGGTTACCTGCAGCAGGAAATAGTGCCGGTTACCTTGACACTGCCGAAGGGCGTTACGGTGATAAGCGCTGATGAGCATCCGCGTGCCGACACCACACTGGAAAAGCTGGCAAAACTCAAACCTGTGGTGCGAGCGGACGGTACTGTCACTGCAGGCAATGCATCGGGAGTGAACGACGGCGCAGCTGCATTGCTGTTGGCCTCGGAGGCAGCGGTCCGCAAGTACCGGCTTACTCCGCTGGCTCGTGTGGTCACTGCTGCCACCGCAGGACTCGCACCGCGTGTCATGGGCTTTGGTCCGGCACCGGCGATTGAAAAGCTGTTTGCACGGACCGGCCTTGGCATTGGCGACATCGATGTGCTTGAACTGAACGAAGCGTTCGCTGCACAGGTGCTTGCGGTAACCAGGCGTTTGGGCCTTCCCGATGATGCGGCACAGGTCAATCCGAATGGCGGCGCCATTGCCCTTGGCCATCCGCTGGGAGCCAGCGGGGCACGCATGGCAATTGCGGCAGTGGGGCAGTTGCAGCGTCAGCAAGCGCGCCGGGCACTCTGCAGCATGTGCATCGGTGTGGGACAAGGCATTGCGTTGTTGCTGGAGAGTGTTCGGTCATGAAATCAGTACCCCAGATATCGGCACAGGAAGCGGCCGGCAAAGTCAGATCCGGCGACACGTTGGTAGTCGGCGGCTTCGGCATGACCGGACACCCGATCCACCTGCTGCATGCCATTGCAGAAACCGGTGTGAATAATCTGACCTACATCGGCAACAATGTCGGTGAGCCGTTTCTGGGCGCTGGTCGGCTGCTGCGCAATGGCCAGATAAAGAAGGCAATAGGCTCGTTTTTTACCAGCAATCCCGAGGCCGTTGCGGCAGCGCAGAGCGGGAAAATGGAAGTACAGCTGATTCCACAGGGCAGTCTGGGT
Source organism: uncultured Gammaproteobacteria bacterium (assembly GCA_903887045.1). GTDB lineage: Bacteria > Pseudomonadota > Gammaproteobacteria > Pseudomonadales > Pseudohongiellaceae > CAILUG01. The sequence continues at coordinate 20,830 of CAISOD010000116.1, forward strand.
GAAGCGATACGTGCCGGAGGCGCCGGGCTCGGCGGCTTCTATACACCCAGTTCGGCCAACACCATTCTGGCAAAGGATCTGGAAACCCGTGTACTGGACGGCAAGGACATGGTGTTTGTGCGTCCGCTGCGCGGCAATGTTGCGCTGGTGCGGGCCTGGCGCGCGGATACCCTGGGCAACCTGCAGTACCGCAGGACCGAAAACAATTTCAACCAGGCGGTGGCAACCGCCGGTGATATCGTCATCGCCGAAGTCGAAGAAATTGTCCCGGCCGGCAGCATGGATCCTGATTTCGTCCACACCCCCGGTTGTCTGATCGATTATCTGGTGCAGGCCACTCTCGAGCTGAAAGATCTGGGCTCTTCGGCGACCATCGAAAGGCTGGATACCAGCTCCGACAACACCAAGCTGCGTATTGCCAAAGGGGTATTGGATGAGCTCAGGCCGGGCGAAGTCGTCAATCTCGGCATCGGCATCCCCACCTTGGTGGCTGATCTGATCACGCCGGCCCACCAGCTCACGCTGCACACCGAGAACGGCATGCTGGGAGTTGGCCCCAGCCCGGAGACCGGCGGCGCCATGGACTACCCGGTCAATGCCGGCAAGATCCCGGTGACTGCCCTGTCGGGAGCCTCGTATTTCGATTCAACTGCTTCTTTCAACATGATCCGTGGCGGCCATATTGATGTGGCCGTCATGGGCGCACTGGAAGTTGATGCGCAGGGCAACCTTGCCAATTGGGCGATTCCAGGCAAACCCCTGCTGGGTGTCGGCGGCGCCATGGATCTTTCCTGCGGTGCCAAACGAGTCATTGTCACCATGACTCATACCAACAAGAACGGCGAATCCAAAATACTGCCCCAGTGTCAGTTGCCGCTTACGGCAAAAGGCGTGGTGAATGTGATCGTAACGGAACTGGCAGTATTCCACTTTACCGATGGCGGGCTTACGCTGACAAAAATCATGCCTGGCTCCAGTCTGGAAGAAATCCGGAGCCGGACAGCGGCACAGTTTACTGTCGCTACAGGATGAAGCCGCGACCCTTCACTGGCGTGTCAAATAGCGTCGCTTATTTTGCTGGCCGCCTGGCGCAATTGCGGCAATATTTCCTTGATCAGCTTGCTCTCGCTCATTTTCAGCGGCTGTGAACTGATATTTATTGCCGCAACCGTTTTGCCGTGACGGTTCTTTATGGGCACTGCCATGGATCTCAGGCCTATCTCCAGTTCCTGGTCACAGATGGCATAACCTTCGGTTCTTGCCCTTTGTATCTCGGCTTTGATTGCGGCTGGTTCGATCAACGTGTATTTGGTAAAGCGTTCGAAGGAAGTCTTGGCCAGCAGTTCATCGATCTCGCTGTCCTCCTTTGCTGCCAGCAGCACTCTTCCCATGGACGTAGTTACCGCCGGCAATCTGGCGCCGACATTCAGCCCGACTGACATGATCTGGTGCGAAAGCACTCTCGCCACATAAACGATATCGGGAAAATCCAGCACTGAAACCGAACAAGACTCGCCAATGGCATCGCAAAGCTCCTTGGTATAGGGCTGCACCCGTTCGATCAGCGGCTGCGACACCAGGTAGGAATAACCGAGATCAAGCACTTTGGGAGTAAGCCAGAACATCTTGCCATCTGTTTCCATGTAGCCAAGCGCATGCAGCGTAAGCAGAAATCTGCGGGCAGTCGCCCTGGTCAAATCGGTGCGCTTTGCCACATCCGACAGTGTCATCTGCATGTGCTGATGATCGAAGCAGCGGATGACTGCCAAGCCCTTTGCCAAGGAGGCAACGTATTCCCGGTTGCCCTCGCCGAATGTGCTTGACAAGCTGTTTTTCATTGATGAGTATCCCTTCAAATGTTCGCATTTTGCCACAAAAGTTCGCAATTCGAACTCTTGTTACCAGTTTCAGATAGAACGCAACACAGCTCAGGGAACAACCAGAATAAAAATTCCCGAACTTTTTCCGAACTTTCCCGACTTTTCCCGACTGAGGGGGGACACCATGTCAGCTCAATACACCACCAGTTTTTCCTCCATTGATTCCTATGAAAAAGGAGGCGTACAGATCATAGATGATGATCTCAAGAACTTCGTGTTCTCAAACATCTATGAAGTGGCGGCAACCCACAAACCCTATGAGCGAATCGTAGTGGGGAAAAATCTCGACTACACACTGGAAGCAGTTCGCGCCGAAGGCACCTCACCATGGTATGCCTGTGCCCATGACGAATTTGTCATCGCCATGGACCATAACGTCGAAGTGCATTTTATGGAACTGGGCGACACCAGCAAGATTGATGACGAGCAGGATGGCTCCTTCAAGCTCACGGCACAGCCGCTTGGCAAGAAAATCGGCATGGTCACCCTCAGCCGCGGACACATGGCCATGTTGCCGGAAAAAACTGCATATCAATTCCGGGCGGCGAAACCTTCGACCTTGCTGCTGCAAACAATCCTGGGGCAGGAGTCGCTGGAACGCTGGACCGAAATCTGCCTGAAGTAACTCAACGCTTATCCCAAACTCCGCAAGAGGCTGCCAGCCATGAAAAGCACACTGAAAATGAAAGTCGACAGCAATGTCACAGGCTTCAAGGTATTCACCATCGGTCAGTTCAGATTCGAAAGATGTGAATATTTTGCCTATATCTACTGGCCACTCGGCAGCCACATGATGCCGGTGGATGCGTTCCTGCGCGCAACGATGCGCGACATTGCGTGGGGCTTTTTCTATGGCACCGTGAACTTTGATGATGTGATCGGCACCATCAATCACTACGGTACCGTGGACTTGTTTGCCGGCACTCTGAACGCTGAATACAAGGCTGGCGGCAAGGACTATCTTGAGACCTTCCCCTCCGATGTGCTGATGAAGCTGCTGGTGGATATCCAGAACGACTGGACCAATGCTGCTTTTGATCCCTTTGCAGCCCCACAGGAAACCGGCGCTGCGTGGGGCAGGAAGAACGGTTCCAACACCAAAGCCATTTCCCGCAAGCGCCAGACTGCCAAACGCATGATTGGCGTGCCGGGTGATACTGAAACGCGGACCGATGCCAACGGCTATCCGGTCAACCGCGCTTTTCTGGACGTTGATCAGAGCAGCCCCCAGGTTGTTGAAGAGCCCGGCTTCGAAAACAGAATCCACGCCTTCAACCTGTTTGCCTTCCTGTCCCGCTCCGATGTCACCTGGAACCCCTCAGTCGTGTCGGTCATCCGGCAGAGCCTGCTTTGCCCGACCACGGAAGAGTTCATTCTTCCGATTGAGCATGGCAACGACCGGGTGGAGTGGTTCCTGCAGATCTCGGATGAAATCTTCTGGGAAATAAAGGACGGGAAAACCGGCAAAATTCGTGCAAACGTAGTGATGAAGCCCGGAGACGTCTGCTGCATGCCGGCCGACATCCGTCATCGGGGGCTGTCTCCGAAACGTTCCATGCTTATCGTGTGGGAAAATGGTTCGCCAGAGATCATGGAGATGGTGAAGGCCGGCACCGTTCCCAGAGTTGGAGTGGAATTCTGACAACACGGCTCCAGCCATGAATTTTACTTGTGAGCAGAATGCTTCTCGCGTCATTTTTGGCGCTGGGAAGCTCTCTGTGCTTGCTGCGGAAGTTGCACTGCTCGGTTTCCGCAACCCTGTCATCATCTCGACGCCCGGCCACCGTGATCTTGCAGTCAGGGCCCAGCAACTCATTGGCACTGGTGCCAGCATTTTTGACGGCGCCATCATGCACGTCCCTACTGGCAGCATCAGCGCAGCGCTGGCGCATGTGGCACAGCACGGCAATGATGGCTGTGTCTGTATCGGTGGCAGTACTACGGTGGGGCTGGCAAAAGCCGTTGCACTGGAAACCGGACTGAAGATCATCGCTGTTCCGACCACCTATGCCGGTTCGGAAATGACACCCATCTGGGGCATCACCCGTGATGGTGTAAAGCTCACAGGGCGTGACAACAAGGTGCAGCCGCGGACAGTGATCTACGACCCGGAACTTACCCTGACCTTGCCGCCGCAGATCTCGGGCGCCAGCGGCATCAATGCCATGGCACATTCTGTAGAGGCGCTCTATGCCGAAAATCGCAACCCGGTGATTTCCCTGCTGTGTGAGGCCAGTATCTCCGCGCTCGCGGCAAGCCTGCCGGTTATCGTGCAGAGTCCCCGCGACATGGCGGCGCGTACCCAGGCGCTGTATGGCTCGTGGCTGGCCGGCATCGCACTTGGCGCTGTTGGCATGGCCATTCACCACAAGCTCTGCCATGTACTTGGCGGCAGCTTCTCCCTGCCGCATGCCGAAGTACATTCCGTCATGCTGCCCTATTCAGTTGCGTACAACAGAGACCACGCGCCGGAAGCGTTGAGCGCCATCGCCAGAGCCCTCAACACCGATAGCGCCAGTGTGCCGGGAATCCTGCATGACCTGGTTGCAAGCGTGGGTGCTCCAACTGCCTTGAAAACTCTCGGTATGCAACAGGGCGACCTGCACAAGGCTGCAGAAATAGCGCTGGCAAAACCCTATTACAATCCAAGAGAAGTCACTTTTCAGGGCGTTCTCGACCTATTGACCTGTGCCTGGGCAGGCACCCGACCCTGATCAGGCCAAACAATGGGTGCTCAGTCCTGTGCGATTTGCCAGTGAGTGCGAATAATGCAGGCGGCGCCTGGTTGTTCGTCGTAAATGACGATGGCAGCAGTTGCGCAATCACATCGATGTAGCTGGCAGGGTCTGGCAAGTGCTGAACTCGCGCATTTTGGCCAAATTTTGGGGCTGCTCTGCTAGAATTCCAGCTGTTTCCAGATGAAGCTGGTCTATGGATAAGTCCATCAAAATTGCAGTTGTCGGCACCGGCTACGTAGGGCTTTCCAATGCAGTGCTGCTGGCCCAGCACAATGAAGTGGTGGCACTTGACATCGTGCCGGAGAAAATTGCCCTGCTGAACAAAAAGCAGTCTCCCATCGTTGACGACGAGCTCGTCAACTACCTGCAGCACAAGCCGCTGAACCTGCGGGCCACGCTCGACAAGCATGATGCCTACAACGGTGCAGACTTCGTGGTAATTGCGACACCCACCGACTACGATCCAGTTACCAATTATTTCAATACCGGCTCGGTCGAAGCAGTAATACGAGACGTAATGGCGATCAATCCGCAGGCAGTGATGGTGGTGAAATCGACAGTGCCAGTGGGCTTCACCGTCATGGCGCGCAAGAAGTTCAGCTGCAGCAACTTGCTGTTCTCACCTGAGTTCCTGCGCGAAGGCAAGGCGTTGTACGACAACTTGCACCCCTCACGCATCGTGGTCGGCGAACGTTCGGCCCGCGCTGAAACATTCGCCAAGCTGCTGCAGCAGGGAGCGATCAAACAAAATGTCGAGACCATACTTACCGATGCCACTGAAGCTGAAGCCATAAAGTTGTTTGCCAATACCTTTCTGGCGATGCGGGTGGCTTACTTCAACGAACTCGATACCTATGCCGCCACCCATGGTCTGGACAGTCGGCAGATTATTGAAGGGGTGTGCCTGGACCCGCGTATTGGCAGCCATTACAACAATCCGTCATTCGGCTACGGCGGCTACTGTCTGCCAAAAGACACAAAGCAGTTGCTGGCCAACTACCGCGATGTACCGCAGAACCTGATCAATGCCATTGTTGATGCCAACACCACCCGCAAGGATTTCATCGCGGTCAGCATTCTGCAGCGCAACCCCAAAGTGGTTGGAATCTACCGCTTGGTAATGAAGGCCGGCTCCGACAATTTTCGTGCTTCCAGCGTGCAGGGCATCATGAAGCGCATCAAGGCCAAGGGCGTGGAAGTGATAGTTTATGAACCTGCACTGCACGAGAAGGATTTTTACCACTCGGAAGTTGTGAACGATCTGGCGGCCTTCAAGCGGCGCGCGGACGTTATAGTCGCCAACCGCATGACGGATGAACTGCTTGATGTGAAAGAGCAGGTATTTACCCGCGACTTGTTTGGTGGCGATACCTGATGGTGGTCAGCTACATGCTATGCGCGCACGATATGCGGCATACTTTCCTGATAGACGCCCCGCGTATCCACAATCAACTTCGAATGCTGTTTGACAAGCGCGTAATCAAACACGTCATGGTTGGTAGCAATCAGCACGAGATCGTAGGCGGCCAATGATTCCGGCGTCAGCGTAACGCTTGCCAGGTCGAACTTGTAGCGACGCATCTTCGGAAATGTCGGCACCCACGGATCACAGTAGGCGATAACCGCGCCCTTGTGCTGCAGCATCTCCATCAGTTCCACCGACGGTGATTCGCGCATGTCGTCGACATTCTTCTTGTAGGCAATGCCGAGCACCAGAATTCTGCTGCCTTTGATCGAGCGTTCGCGTTCGTTGAGCGCTTCGGCAATTTTGCCAATTACCCACGCCGGCATCGCGCTATTCACTTCGCCCGCCAATTCGATGAAGCGTGTGTGCACGCCGTATTCGCGCGCTTTCCAGGTGAGATAGAACGGATCAATTGGAATGCAGTGGCCGCCAAGGCCGGGCCCGGGATAGTAGGGCACAAAACCGAAGGGCTTGGTGGAAGCGGCGCGGATCACTTCGAAGATGTCGATACCCATTTTGTCGGCGATGATCTTCATTTCATTCACGAGGCCGATGTTCACGGCGCGGTGAATGTTTTCCAGCAACTTCGTCAGTTCCGCAGCACGGGTAGAACTCACCGGCACTACTTTGTCGATTACCTTGCCGTATAGCGCTATGCCGGCTTCGAGGCACTGTGGCGTTACACCGCCGATAACTTTGGGAATCGTGCGGGTGGTGAAGTTCTGATTGCCGGGATCTTCGCGCTCGGGCGAGAACACCAGATAAATGTCTTTGCCGATCACAAAGCCGCGGCTTTCGATGCGTGGCTTCAATTCTTCGTCAGTAGTGCCGGGCCAAGTGGTGCTTTCGAGCGACACCAGTTGGCCGGGCCGCAAGAAAGGCAGCAGCGATTCAGTGGTGTTGATGACGAAGCTGAGATCGGGCTCGCGGAACTGGTTGAGAGGCGTCGGTACGCAGATGATCAGTGCATCGGCTTCGTCGGCGCGGGAAAAATCCGCGGTGGCGGAGAAGCCCTGCTGGGTTGCCAGCGTTACCGCCGCATCACCGATGTGTTTGATGTAGCTCTTGCCGGCATTGATCTGGCTGACCTTGGCAGGGTCGATGTCGAAGCCGAGCACCTTGAAGCCGGCTTCGGCAAAGCGCAGCGCGAGCGGCAAACCGACATAACCCAGACCAACGATACCAATGGTCTTGAAATTCATGCGACTAGCGTCCCTGTATCAGGTCTTCCTTCAAAAACGCAGCGACATCATGCATCTGCTCGGCGCTCATGGTGGCGCTGAAGTTCGGCATGGTGTTCTTGCCGGTGCTGAGCATGGCCATGATGGTGTCGATCGTCAGTGCGTCGGTGAGTTCGGCGCCACCGCCGTGGCCACCAGTGCCGCTGTCGCCGTGGCAGTACACGCAGATGGCGTTGTACATCGTTTTGCCGTTGGCTTTGTCGGCTACGTGGCCGGCGGGCACGGTTTTCACGCCTGCAGTTGCAGCGGCATTGCCCGGCATGGTCGGATTTGGATTGGCTGCAGCGCCCGGCGGTGGCAGCTGGCCGATGGTGCCATTCAGTGAGAACACCCACACGCCATCGCCTTTCTGGGCGCCGAACAAACCGCCGCCGGCATAGGCGGCTACGTATTGCTCGCCCTTGAACAGGAAGGTGCTGACAGCCGAGTTGATGGGCGCATCGGTGCGGAATTCCCACAGCCTTTCACCGTTGCGGGTATCGAGTGCGATCAGGCGGCCGTCGTTGCGTCCCATGAACAGCACACCGCCGGCGGTAGCCAGCGAGCCGCTGCGGCAACCATCGTTGAACTGCTTCTGCCACACGATGCGGTTGGTCTTGAGATCAACCGCTGAATAGATGCCGCGACGAATCAAGCCGGCGCCAACATAGGCACCACCCAGGAACTGTTGGGTGAAGGTGGGTGCTTCGAACTGGCTGGCATCGGCACGTGCGGCATTGGCGGTATCGGTGGCGCAGATGAACATGTAGTTGGTGGTGGGGTCGTAGGCGCTTGGCGGCCAGTTGACGCCGGCGAGCGGCGTGAACACCGTGGTTTCGTAGAACGGCGTGAAGATGGCGCCGTTGTTGATCAGCTCATAATTCTCTGGCGCGTATTGCACTTCGAGTGGGATCAATGCATCGCCAAGGGGGTACGGCTGGGTGGCGGCAGTTGCCTGGCGTGGCTCCTGCGGCACGGCTTTCTCTTCAATGCCGATGAGTGGTTCGCCGGTCAGGCGATCAAGGATGTAGACCCAACCGGTCTTGCCGGCTTGCGCCAGGCCTTTGCGCATCACGCCGTTGTACTCAGCTTCGAACAGCACGATCGGGTTGGGCGCATCGTAGTCCCAGATGTCGTGGTGCACTTCCTGGAAGTGCCAGCGGTATTCGCCGGTTTTTACATCAAGCGCGACGATGGAGGCGGTGAACAGGTTGTCGCCCGGACGCACGCCGCCGCCCAGCACGGGGCCGGCGTTGCCGGTGGAGAAGTAGAGCATGCCGGCATCCGGATCAAGCGCCGGCGTGTGCCAGATCGGCGCGCCGCCCCATTCCCACACGTTCTTGTCGGCGGGCCAGGTGTCGTGGCCGAACTCGCCGGGGCCGGGGATGGTGTAGAAGGTCCAGATTTCGGCGCCGGTCTCGGCATTGAACGCCTTGATGCGGCCGCGGGTACCAAGGTCGCCACCAGCGTTGCCGATGATGACCATGCCGTCGTAATAGAGCGGCGCAGCCGTATAGCTGTAGCCCACTTTCGGGTCGGCAGTCTGGTTTGACCACAGCACCTGGCCTGTCTTCTGGTCGAGCGCGATCAGTTTCGAATCAAGCTGGCCGATGAAAATCTTGCCTTCGCCCATACCAACGCCGCGGCTTACCCAACCGCAGCACACGAAGGCGTCACTCTCTTTCAAGCCGGAGAAGTACGACCACAGCGTCTCGCCGGTTTCGAGGCTGATGGCGAACACATCGTCCTGACCGGTGCTGACATACATCACGCCTTCATACACCAGCGGTTGCGCCTGGTTGTTGTGGCGCAATTCGAGGGCGGAGTCCCTGAGGTCGCCGCGGAACACGGCCTTGAGGTTGGCAACGTTGTCGCGATTGATCTGCGTCAGTGGCGAGTAGCGCTGGTTGCTGAGGTTGCCACCGTTGGTGAGCCAGCCGGTTTCCGGCAGGGCGGTGAGCTGTTCCGTGGTGAAAGCGGGTGCTGGCGGAATGTCCTCTGCAGCGTGCAGCAGCGTGGCGCAGCCGAGCAGAACAAGGGCAGACGTACGGACAATGGAAGAAAGCAGTGACATGGGATGACCCTGAAGGGCTGTTGTTGTAGTGGCACCGGATTATAGCCAAACGCTGCCGGCAGAAGACTGGGGCAAACATGGGCTGCCCACAAAAAGAAACGGGGCCAGCACTTGTGGCGCTGACCCCGTTGGGTATCACTGACTATGGCTGGATCAGAAGCTCCAGCTCATGCCGAGGCGGTAAACGCGGCCGCGTGACTCATAGATGTTGCTGGTGCTGGTAGTCTGCGCACCGTGACGAAGCGGATCTTCTTCATCAAGCGCGTTGATTACCGCGAGGGTTACGTTGCCTGCGCCTTCAGCCAGTGTGTAGCCGTACAGAAGATCAAGCGTGGTGAAAGGCTTTTCTTCCGTCAGCGTGTTGTTGGCATTGCGGGCGTCCAGCGTCAGCTTCGACGTGTAGCGCACGGTGGCACGCGCCATCTGGTTCTCACGCCGCCAGTCGAGCATGAAGTTGCCGCGCCATTCCGGGTTCGGCACGCCGAAGGTGGCGGTGTTATAGCTGCCAACGCCATCCACAAGCTTGCCTTGCACATCCATGTCGTACTTGGTGGTCCACGATCCCAGCATCTTGGCGGTCCACTCGCTGCCGAGTGCGGCGAAGTCGTAGGTGAATACGAAGTCGAGGCCGTTGGTCTTCTGGAATGCCTGATTGATGTAGGTGGTGCGGAACAACTGCACGTCGAAGCCGGACATGCAATTGACTGGACGTGGATCAGACAGACGGCCCGACCAGCGACCAGTCACTTCACACACTTCGTTGGGTGCACCGGAGCGCAGAATGATGCGCGGGTCGGTGATGAAGCCGTCGGCACGATCGAGCAGCAGGATGGCCTGCGCTTGTTCCTGCGTGATCAGATTCTGGAAGTTGACACTCCAATAGTTCAATTCAGCGGTAAAGCTGTCGGTAACATCCCAGGTGACGCCGGCTGTCCAGTTGTCAGACGTTTCGGACTCAAGGTTCGGGTTGCCGACCAGCAGGCCGCGGGCGTTGATGGTGTCACCACCGATTGGATCAGTGGTGGCGCCGCCGGCGCCGGAGCCGAACACCTGGATTTCGCCAGGCTGGCGGAAGGAAGTACCGGCCGATGCGCGCAGGTACAGGCCGTCAATCGGTGTCCACAACAGGCCCACTTTGGGATCAAACGAGTCCTGGCTGCCCGCATCTTCATAGCGGGCTGCCAGCTGCACTTCCACCGTGTCGGTCGGGTACATAACCAACTCGGCGAAAGCGGCGTTGGTAGCGCGTTCGCCACCAAAGTCCTGGAAGGCGGTGGCGCCGTTGAAGGCCCAGTTGCCTGGGGCTTCGCTCATGGTGTCCCAGTCCTGCGAGAACTCCTGTTCACGGCGGTGTAAGCCAACGGCGAGGCCGGTGGTGCCGCCTGCCATTTCCCACAGACTGCCGGTTACGACGAAGTCGAAGGTGCGCAGTTCGCCGGAATCGACGGTGGTACGCGGACCGACCAGCCATTTGGTCAGCTTGGGATCGTTGTAGTGTTTGTCGCCCGGCTTGGCCAGGAAGCTGTTGGCAAAGGGGTTCCAGAATTGGCAGTTGCCGGTGCCACGCTGCGCCCCTGCAGGATCGGTAGCTGGAGAAGCCTGACAGTTGGGGCCGCCATAACCATTCAGCGCCGAGTTGAGGCGGGCGATGATGGTGTCGGTACTCCTGAATATGGTGTCGTTCCACGAGTTGGTATAAGCGAGCTGCCAGTTCCAGTTCTCGTTGAATTCGCCTTTGAAACGGGCGGCGATACGGTAAGTGTCCTGCGTCGAGAAATGATCATTGCTGGGGCCGCCAGCAGGGCTCATCACGCGGCCGCGGAAGCGGTAACCGGCGAGGTTGGCGTCGTTGCGCGGATTGGGGAAAGTGGGATCTATCTTTACCGATTCAGCCACACCCGGGTTGTCGCCCGGGACGAAGCTGAAGCTGGTAACGCCAGCCGGCGTCACGTAGCCGAAGGGAATCGTGTAATCGGTTTTGGCGAAGCCGACTTCAAACTCCCCGGTGAGCGTTTCGCTGAAGTCGTGCGTGAGCACACTCATGGCAACCATGCGCTCGGACTCCGGCTGCATGTCGCGGTTGAGTGAGTTGAACAACAGGCATTGGGTTCTGGTGGGATTGAGCTCGCCGGCAGCAAGTCCGCCGCCGAGCTGCGAGCTGCCGCACAAGGGGTCGGGGCGGGTCTGGGTGGTTGGCCGCAGGGTGCCGTTGAGATTCTGCACCTGGTATGTGGCCGGGTTGCCGAAGCCGGAGGTAAGGCCAAGGCGCAGACGAGCATCTTCGTAGCGGTCTTCCACCAGCAGGATTTCAGTAGTCGCGTAGTCAAGGCCGGCAACCACATGGGTGGTTTCATTGCCGCCACCCACGAGCAGGCCGAGGTTCATATCGGGACGGTTGCCCGGAACATCCTGGATCTTCTGCGCCTCTGCCCGCACTTCCACACCTTCGAAGTTGTTGCGGGTGATGAAGTTGGCCACGCCGGCCACGGCATCAGAACCGTATATGGCCGAGGCGCCGTCGGTGAGAATCTCGACGCGTTCAACCATGATCGATGGCGTCAGGTTGTTGATGTCGACAAAGCCGAAGCCGCCGTCGCTGGTCTGACGGCCGCCGTTGAGCAATACCAGCGTGGCGCGCGGTCCAAGACCGCGCAGGTTGATGGTGGCGGTCGGCGAGTTGCCACCGTTCACGCCGCCCTGTTGTGAGTTGATCATCGAGGTGGAGCCGATACTCTGCGGCAGGTTCTTGAATACTTCGGCGATGGAGCCGCGTTGTTCAAGCCGCAACGCTTCATTGTCGATGACGGTAATCGGCTGTGGGCGGTCGGCCGGACGCTCCAGGAACGAACCTGTCACCGTGACTTCTTCAATCGCAGCATCAGCAGCGTGAGCGGGCAAGGCAATTACACCGGCACAGCCGAGTGCAACTGCCACCGCAAGTTTGCGGTAGTGCAGTGTGGATGTTTGCATGAAGTTTTCCCCTCTAAATGCAATTTGGTTTGGGTTGGAAATGACAGGTCGCTTGTGTGAAAGAGCCGTGTGTCATTCTTTGCTGGCGCAGGTTGTGAGCTGCCTTTCGATTATTCTTCAGGTTGCCAGAATGGCAAGTGGATTTTGCAACAACCTTTCGACGGCTTGCCCCTGCGTGTTGGCAACCGACCATTTCGGTTCGGCGTTGATTCGCCAGTGAGGGCAACGTTGCCTTGCGCTGTGCTAAGCTGCTGCGAGTCCACAAAAGCAGGCTTGCGCGCAGGGTCCAGCAGGAAAATGTTCTCCACCAAAACCGCAGCCGCAGGTGACGACCAGGTCGAGCTGCGCGGCCTCGTCGCCAGCCTTGCCGAGATTGAGTGGCTGTTGCTGCTGCTCGTGATCCTGTACTACCTCGCTCCCGGCTCGGTGATACTGCAGCCAGACGCAATGGTGGTGTCGATGATCGCCTTTGCGGTATTTGTCATCGGCTCCAATTATTTCTATGCCCGCAACGATAAACATCGCTGGAAACTGGCAATCTCCACCTGGGTAATGATCGCCTTCATCACGTGGGTGATCTGGAACAGTGGCGGCGTGCAAAGTCCGCTGCTCAATCTGTATCTGCTGGTCATCATTACCAGCGCAATCACACTTGGCAGGCTGGCTACTTTGCTGGAAATCGCCTTGATGGGCACGGCCTACATCTATGTGGCGATGCAGCAGAGTGACGATTTTTCGCTGATGGAGTTCAGCCGGCTGATGGTCCTGTTCGCCCCCTTCATGCTGGTGGCATGGGTCACGGCGTTGTTGGCCAACGATATCCAGGCCGGCAGCACGCTGTTCAAGTCGCTCGCCAACACCGATGAAATGACAGGCCTGCTCAACAAGCGTTCACTGAAACTGGAGCTTGATCGCGCCATGCAGCTGGCGCGGCTGCACCGGCATACGCTGACTGTCATGATGTTCGATGCCGACAATCTCAAGCAAACCAACGATACCCATGGTCACGCGGCCGGTGACAAGTTGATCATCCACATAGCCTCGATGTTGCGCCGTTCTTTACGCAGCAGCGATATTGTGTGCCGTTATGGTGGTGATGAGTTCGTGGCGGTATTGCCGCAAATGGGGCTGGCGAAAGCCGTTGAAATCAGCGAACGTATCCGCAAGTCTGTAGCGCAGAACAGTTTCGACAGTGACGGCGTACTGCTGGCAACGTCGGTCAGTGTGGGGTTTGCCACCTGGCCTGACCACACCAATGACATTACGCAGCTCATGGTATTGGCCGATGCCAGCCTGTACGACAGCAAACACAAAGGTCGCAACCAGGTGACCCACGCCGGCGAGCTGCAGAGTCCACGCACCAACGTTGTTTGAAATCCAGGTTGAAATCCAGTTTGAAATTCAGTTTGAAACACAGCCTTGGCTGTTCGAATCCGGATATCCCATGAAATCCATTGAGAGTGTCATCGACAAAGCCCTGCCGAAGGTGAAGCCGCCGGCCGCTGAGGCAGTGCGTGCAACTGCCGGGCGTGACCATGTCGATGTCATCAACCAGTTGTTTGCCGAGTTGGAGCTGGCCTACCACAACCAGTTCCACAAGGCCTTTGCCGCCGAGGGCAGTCTCAATCTGGCCAAGAAATACTGGCTGCAGTCGCTGGCGGAATTTCCGCCTGAGGTGATTCGGCGCGCTACAAGGCTTGTGGTTCAAAACCAGGAATACCTGCCAACACTGGCGGCGATGATTGCAGCTTGCGACAACGGCCCTGCCCTGTTCGGGCTGCCAACCACCGAAGCTGCCTACCGTGAAGCCTGTCTGGCGCCGGAGCCGAAAGCCTCGCGGCAGTGGTCGCATCCGGCGGTGTATTACGCAGGTATTGCGACCGGCTGGGCAACGCTGGCCGGCGAGCCGCAAAGCGTGGCGCTGCCGCAATTCGATTACCACTATGCCCAACTGTGCCGCCGTGTGCTGCGCGGTGAAACGCTGGATGTGCCAGTGGTCAAGGCGCTGCCGGCCAGGGTCGAGGTACCGCTCAGCATTGAAGCCAATCGCGCAAAGCTGCGAGCGCTACGCGCCAGGTTCGATTTGTGAGAACCGATTCATGAGCGTCGTCGGTCCCATCGACAGCAACTACGGGTCTGATAACCATGGCCTGATCTGGGGCTATCGCTTTTCGCCGGGGCGTCCGGTGGAGGCCATCACCTCCGACACGTTTGTCGCGGCCATGGCGGCGCCGATTGCAGGCACCGAGCACGACTTCTTCTGGCTGCACCTGTCGCTTGCCAACGCCGCATCCGAAAGCTGGATGAAGCAGAACATCAAACTGCCGCAGGCCTTCTTTGATTCGCTGCGCACGGAAGAAAGTTCAACCCGCCTCGAATTCGACGACGACATGCTGGTGGCGGTGATCCACGATGTGTTGTTTGAATCAAGTTATGAAACGTCGGCAGTGGGCAGCACCTGCGTCTGTATCGGGCCGCGCCTGTTGTTGAGCGCCCGGCTGCGGCCATTGCGTTCGGTCGACAAACTGCGGGAGTCAGTGCGAGCCGGCTACGCGTTCCAGTCGCCGGTCGACTTGCTGGCGCACTTGCTGCGCGAACAAGCCAATGTGTTGTCCGACATCCTGCGCCGCTCCACTTCCCGTGTTGATCAAGTCGAAGATCGCCTGCTCGCCAACCGCAGTTCTGCCACGCGTGCCGAACTGGGTACGCTGCGCCGCTCGCTGGTGCGGCTGCAACGGTTGTTGGCACCGGAGCCGGCGGCCTTCTTCCGCTTGCTGAATCGTCCGCTGGTGTGGATAAGCAACAACGATCTGCAGGAATTGCGGCAGGCAGCCGAAGAATTTGCGGCTGCACTTACCGATTCGATTGCGCTGGTCGAGCGGGTGAAGTTGATCCAGGAAGAGATGGCAGCACGCAACAACGAGCAGACCAGTCGCACCTTGTTCGTGTTGACGGTAGTAACCGTAGTGGCGCTGCCGATCAACCTCGTCTCGGGCATGTTCGGCATGAATGTCGGTGGCATCCCGCTGTCCGAAAGCGAGCACGGCTTCAGACTGATTTTTGTCGGCCTGCTTATGTTGACCGGCGTGTTGGGTTGGTTGGCGCTGGGCCGCAAGCGCGACTGAATAAAAAGCCCGGGTTTCCCCGGGCTTGTTCTTTCATGCGGACTTGTCCGCCAAAGCGCCCCGCGCGACGGCGGATCAGGCCAGCTTCTTGTACTTCACCCGCGTCGGGCCGATGTCGCCCTTGCGCTTCTTGCGGTCTTCTTCATAGTCAGTGTAGTTCCCTGCATGGAAGATGACTTCGCTGTCGCCTTCGAAAGCAAGGATGTGGGTGGCGATACGGTCGAGGAACCAGCGATCGTGGGATACGACGATGATGGTGCCCGGGAAGGCCAGCAGTGCTTCTTCCATGGCGCGCAGGGTTTCGACGTCGAGATCGTTGGTCGGTTCGTCGAGCAGTAGCACGTTGGCGCCGCGCTTCAGCAGTTTGGCCAGATGCAGGCGGTTGCGTTCACCACCGGAGAGGTCGCGCACCAGTTTCTGCTGGTCAGTGCCCTTGAAGTTGAAGCGGCCGCAGTAGGCGCGCGACGAAATTTCGTAGTTGCCGATCATCATGTTGTCGGCGCCGCCGGAAATTTCCTGCCACACACTATTGGTGCCTGTCAGCGAATCGCGGCTCTGGTCAACGTAGGCAAGATCAACGGTTTCACCAAGCGAGATGCTGCCGCTGTCGGGAGTTTCCTGGCCTACCAGCATGCGCAGGAAGGTGGTTTTGCCGGCGCCGTTGCCACCGATGATGCCGACGATAGCGCCGCGCGGCACGCTGAAACTGAGGTCATTGATCAACGCACGATCAGGGAAGCCCTTGGTCAGGTGTTCGACTTCTATCACCTTCTCGCCAAGGCGCGGACCTGGTGGGATGTAGAGGTCCAGTGTTTCGTTGCGGTTCTGGAATTCTTTCGACTGCAGCTCCTCGAAGCGGGCCAGACGTGCCTTGCTCTTGGCCTGGCGGCCTTTCGGGTTCTGTCTTACCCACTCCAGTTCGGACTGGATGGTCTTATTGATGGACGACTGCTGTTTGGCTTCGATTTCGAGGCGTTTCTCTTTGGCTGCAAGCCAGTCGGAATAGTTGCCTTCGTAGGGGATGCCGTGGCCGCGGTCGAGTTCAAGAATCCAGCCGGCAGCGTTGTCGAGGAAGTAGCGATCGTGGGTGATGGCCACCACAGTGCCCGTGAAGTCTTTCAGGAAGCGTTCGATCCACGCGACTGATTCAGCGTCGAGATGGTTGGTCGGTTCGTCAAGCAGCAACATGTCGGGGTTCGACAGCAGCAGGCGGCACAGCGCAACCCGGCGTTTTTCACCACCGGAGAGGTTTTTCACCACGGCATCCCACGGTGGCAGGCGCAGCGCGTCGGCAGCGATTTCCAGTGTGCGGTCGAGCTCCCAGCCATTGCTGGCGTCGATGTCGCCCTGCAAGGCACCCTGGCGTTCCAGTAATGCGTTCATTTCGTCATCGCTCATCGGCTCGGCAAACTTGTCGCTGATGGCGTTGAACTCATCGATCTTGTCTTTCAGTTCACGCACGCCGTCTTCAACGTTTTCCTTCACCGTGCGCGTTTCATCCAGCTGCGGTTCCTGCGGCAGATAGCCGATTTTCAGATCGGGCTGCGGGCGGGCTTCGCCGACAAAGTCTTTGTCGATGCCGGCCATGATGCGCAGCAAGGTGGATTTACCCGAGCCGTTCAGACCGAGCACACCGATCTTGGCGCCGGGAAAGAACGACAACGAGATGTCTTTGAGGATTTCGCGCTTGGGCGGAACAACCTTGCCAAGGCGGTGCATGGTGTAGACAAATTGGGCCATAAAAACAGGGGCTTGGGGTAGAATGCGGGCTCGAATTCTACCTGTAGCGCTTGAAGCAAGTCCATGCAAGTCCACGTGCCGTACCCGGTCCATGGATTTGTATCACCGAGGAACCCCATGCTTAAGAAAGACATGACCATCGCCGGTTTCGATCCCGAACTGGCCGCCGCCATTGCCGGTGAAAGCCGCCGGCAGGAAGAGCACATTGAGTTGATTGCATCCGAAAATTACACCAGTGCGCGTGTGATGGAAGCGCAGGGCAGTGTGCTGACCAACAAATATGCCGAGGGCTACCCGGGAAAGCGTTACTACGGTGGTTGTGAATTCGTAGACATGGTGGAAACGCTGGCGATAGAGCGTGCCAAGAAGCTGTTCAAGTGCGGCTATGCCAACGTGCAGCCGCATTCGGGTTCGCAGGCCAACACTGCCGCCTATGCGGCGCTTATGAAGCCGGGTGAGACTCTGCTCGGCATGAGTCTGGCGCATGGCGGTCACCTGACCCACGGCGCCAGCGTCAGCTTCTCCGGGCGCATGTACAAAGCGGTGCAGTATGGCATCAAGGCCGACAACGGCGAGATTGACTACGACCAGATGGAAGCGCTGGCCAACGAACACAAACCCAAAGTCATCGTCGCCGGCTTCTCGGCCTATTCGCGCTTCATCGATTTTGCCCGTGTGCGCAGAATTGCTGATGGCGTAGGCGCCAAAGTGTTGGTGGACATGGCCCATGTGGCAGGCCTTGTTGCTGCCGGTCTGTATCCGAATCCATTCCCGCATGCGCATGTCGTCACCTCCACCACGCACAAAACCCTCTGTGGTCCGCGTGGTGGTTTGATCCTGACCATGGGCGACGATCCGGAACTGGACAAGAAACTCAATTTCGGCGTTTTCCCGGAAAACCAGGGCGGCCCGCTGATGCATGTCATTGCGGCAAAAGCCGTGTGCTTCCAGGAAGCGATGAGCCCGGAGTTCAACGCCTATCAACAGCGCGTGCTCGACAATGCCAAGGCGATGGTGAAAGTGTTCCAGCAGCGCGGTTTCACGATTGTCTCCGGCGGTACCGACGATCACTTGTTCCTGCTGAGCCTGGTCGGCCGCGACATCACCGGCAAGGAAGCGGATGAAGTTCTCGGTCGTGCCTACATCACCGTGAACAAGAACGCGGTGCCGAATGATCCACGCCCACCATTCATCACCAGTGGCCTGCGTATCGGGTCGCCGGCGGTTACGCGTCGTGGTTTTGGTATTGCCGAAGTCACAGAGCTGACGCAGTGGATTTGCGACATCCTGGAAGACCACAAGAACGACGCGTTGGTGGCTGCAGTCAAAGCCAAAGTGCTGGTGCTTTGCGCCCGCTTCCCGGTTTACGGTTGAAAAACGGCTGAGGTAGCAACGCATGCACTGCCCCTTTTGCAATGCAGACGACACCACGGTGATCGATTCGCGCCTGGTTGCCGACGGCAACCAGGTGCGCCGTCGCCGGGAGTGCATCACCTGTTCCGAGCGATTCACTACGTTTGAAACGGCTGAACTGGTGATGCCGCGGCTGATCAAGCAGAAGGGTGCACGCGAACCTTTCAACGAGGAAAAGCTGCGCTCCGGCATGCTGAAGGCGCTGGAAAAGCGGCCAGTCAGCGTCGAGAAGATCGACGAGGCCATCAGCCATATCAGCCACAAGCTGCGCGCCAGCGGCGAACGCGAAGTGCCGAGCAAGATAGTGGGCGAGCTGGTAATGGAAGAGTTGCGCAAGTTGGATGAAGTGGCGTACGTGCGCTTTGCTTCGGTGTATCGCAGCTTCAAGGATCTCAACGAATTCCGTGAGGCCATCGATAGCATTGAGCAGCGTACCAAGCCGTAAGCGCCATTGCCGGGCGATTGATGGCTGGCGTGGCCCCGCAATGCGTGAAATGAGTCACAAACACGCCCTGCCGGGATGTTGCACATGACGATAAAGCGCCTTACCTCCCGAAACACAGGGGCCGCCGCCAGCGGTTCCACCCTGATGGAGTCGCTTGTTGCCATGGCCATTGTGGGCATCCTGTTGACCGTAGCCATGCCGAGCTTCAGTACCTTCTATTCCAACCAGCGGCTGATAGGTGCAGCCGAGCAGGTCTACAACCATCTGCAGCAGGCGCGCACAGAGTCAGTGGGGCGCGGACAGACGGTCTATATGAATTTTTCCGCCAACGGCAGTACCACCTGGACCTATGGCATGAGTCACGTCACCAGCGGTTGCGACCTCACCAAAACCGTTGCCACCGATACCGGTGCCTGCCGCATGGTCGTCAGTGATGGTGATGCTGCGTTTGATACCGGTAGCGGCGCCACCGATACCGGCGATCTCGTGTTGTATCGCTTTGCCAGCACCGATTACAGCGGCGTTTCCCTGTCGACGGCGGCCTTTTCCAGCGGGACCACCCAGATTGTGTACAGTTCGCTGCGGGGCACGTCCACGTCGGGCCAGATCAATCTGACGGGCGCCAATGGCAATTTATTGAGAGTGGAAGTGAGCCTGCTTGGTCGCGCCAAGCTCTGCGCGCCGGACGGATCACTGGAGGCTTACCCAACATGCTGAGGCGAGCACCAACAAACCAGCGCCAGCGCGGCTTTACGCTTACCGAGCTGATGATCACCGTCGCGCTCGGGCTCAGCGTGATCAGTTCGGTATTGCTCGGCTATCTTGCAACCTACAAAGGCTCGATGGGCACGCTGGCATCAAGCAAGCTCGGCCAGGACATGAATACCGTAATCAGCCTGATGACCGGTGAGCTCCGCCGCGCCGGCTACAGTGCGGAGGCGGCAGTGCTCGATTCGCCGGAAAACAACAGCTTCAGCGTGGTTGACTCGACCGCACTGGAAATTTTCAACACTGTTGCATCAAATACCCAACAGGCTGCCACCGGTAGTGGTTCCTGTATCGTCTATACCTATGACATGGACCAGGATGGTGTGGTGGATGCCACTGAACTTTCCGGTTTTCGGCTCAGCAATGGTGTGGTGCAGATGCGGACCAGCGGCAATGCAGCTGACCCTGATACCTGCTCCAGCACCAGCAACACCTGGTCTGATCTTACAGATGACGATCTGTTGACCGTCACGGCACTCACCTTCGATCTTTCCGGCTCCAATTGCCTCAACACCCGCGAACCGGATGGCGTCAACAATGATGCCGACGGTAGCACCGATGAAAGTGACGAAGCAGACTGCTATGCCCAGGTGCCGACAGCCGGCAGCAACGACATTACCGTGGAAACCCGCGAGGTCGCGATTACATTGACCGGCAATCTGACCAATGACAGTTTCACGCGCCTGTCGATCTCGCAAACCGTGCGTGTGCGCAACGACTGGGTGAGGGTGCGATGAAAGACCGTATAGCCTGTTCCGCCACGTCTCCGCAATCCGGCCAGCGCGGATTCATTACCCTTGTTGTGTCGCTCACCATCCTGATGCTGAGCACGCTGGTAGTGTTCAATGTGTCAAACGCCGTGCTGATGGAGCAGAAGATTGCCAACAATGAAGTGCGGGCGAAGCAGGCTTTTGAAGCTGCAGAGGCCGGCATCGTGGCAGCGCAGCGATATATCGCCAATGACCCGGATGCCAACGGCGATGGCACAGTTGATTCGGTGTTCGACACCAGTGGGGATGGTGTCGGCGATACCAATACCAGGGCGGTGGGTACAGGTAGCGTCACCGTGACACTGACTGATGTCGATGGCGACATGACTACCTTCCTGATCAGCTCTGTGGGTACCAGCGACGACAGAAGTGCTACCCGCACCATCACCCAGCGCATGATCACCATCAATCCGTTGCCGTATGCGCCCGACAACCCGTTCGTTACCCGCGGCACGGTGGTCATTACCGGTTCCGCCACCGTGCACAATCCGGAAGGGCAAAGCACGATCTGGAGCGGTTCGGAGGTCGACATGGGTTCCAACAACGCAACCAGCACCGAAGTGCCGGATGCCACCGCCGCCGACTATCCCGCCTGCATGGATACGGCGATGACCTGTGATCTGGTCGATGCGTCGAGCCGACTGTTGAAGGGGGTCGATGTGATTGAGAATGACAGCAGTCTCGGTGCGTTGACGTCTGACCAGTTTTTCGAGAATTTCTTCGGCACCAATGCCGAAACCTATCGCGCCAGCATGGTTACCATCGACACCAACGAAGACGATTTCGAGGCCGATGCCGACCTCGCCACCAACGAAGTGATCTGGGTTGATGGTGATGCAACGCTCAGTAGCGTCACTGTTGGCTGCACGACTTCCGTGACCGGCAACAACGTCTGTCCGACAGCCAACACCAAGCCGTCCATCCTGATAGTCGATGGCAATCTTTCATTCACTGGCACTCCGCAGTTCTATGGCATCGTGTTCGTAAACGGCAACGTTTCCATCAGCGGCAACACCACCGTACACGGCGCCATAGTTGTCGCCGGCACGGCCACCAGCGACACCGGTGGCAGCCTGGACGTCTGGTACAACTCGGATGTTTTGGCCGGCACTGCCAGGGCAGGTGCCTCCGCCGGCAGTGCCGGTACCTGGAAGGATTTTTGACTACACCATTCACGGATTCACTGCGAAGGTAAGGCGTATGTCCAAAAAGAGAATGAAAGGATTCGGGCTGATCGAAATCCTCGTCACGCTCGGCGTGCTGACTGTGGGCATCTTGGGTGTTACCACCTTGCATTCGGTAATCACACAGCAAAGCATCCAGAACAAAACGAAAACGGAAGCCCTGTTGATCGCTGAGTCACGCATCGAAGTCATGCGCAATTTCACCGGTGCTGTGTCATCGGAGGATGCTTTCGACACCTTCTATGCCGATACCAATGGCTATGGCAACAGCACCTCGATTACCGGCGTCAGCGCCGTTTACACCCGCAGTGAAAGCATCACTACCGACGGCGACGTCAAGGCTGTGGTGGTGCAGGTGGCATGGACAGATCCTGATGGAGAAGCGCAAACGGTCAGCCTCAGTACCCAGCTCTCCTATCTGGCGCCCCGCAGCGCAGGTGACAGTGCACTGGAATCCGCTGAGCAATTGGTGGATGCCCCCACTGGTCGTGCCAGGCTCGGGGAAGGTACCTTGCCGGATGACGCGGTAACCACCAGCAATGGCGATGGCACGTCGTTGTACAGCGATGGTGGTACCGAGCTGATGCTGGTGTCGGATGACCAGATTGTTCTGACATTGGCGCAAGCCTGTCAGACCAGTGATGGAACCTGTATCGATTTTGTCAAAATCAGAGGTCGCATCTATATAGACACCGCCAGCCAGAACCAATTGGACCCGGGTGATGTACAAGTGCTTGCATCCGAGGCGGCGTTTTGTGCCCGCCACTTCACATCCAACGGCACCACTATAGTAGTGACCAACGACACTACCACCGCACTCAGCACTGCCACTGGCAGTTATGAATACTTTGACTACACCTGCTACATCGGTGGCGGCTGGCACGGAAATATCGGCATCCTGCTGGCCGGCGGCAATACCTCGCAGGACAAAATCTGTGTGGGCGATCCGGTGACAACGATTACCGGGGATATGCCGGTGATTGCGGCTCGCCGCGTCTATCGAGGCATGCTTTATAAATACGACGATGCCGGTATGGACTTTTTGGAAGATGATGGAGGCACCACGCGGGTCGAAACTGTGACTGGTAACACCAGTTTGCCGCGCTACTACAGCCAGGGTATTGCCGACGAAGCCGAGTTGCCCGATCCGAGCGACAGCAGCCAGCACTCGCATGATTTCGTTGTCGGCAAAATGTCTGCCTCGCTGACCGACGGCAGCAATTGTGAAACCCAGGGCATCATGACGCGTACAGATGCCACCGTAAATGGCGTAACTGGCGGCCTCTTTGCCAATCTGCCCGGCGATTTCATCTGCCTCAACGATGGTTATATGGATCATTATGACGTCGACACCTACGGAAACAGGGCCGCATGCCCCTATGACCCGTCGGATCCACCGTCGGATCGCCATTTGATCAGTGGTGTGTTGAGGCTCACCACGACGGAATCCAGCGCCAATGCTGCACTGGCCGCTGCCATGTATACACAAACCTCGGACGGTTCCGGTAACTGCCGCATTACCTCTGCATCCACCTGGAATACCAGCTATTACCAAAGCGGCTATGAGTGCGATGTCTACGATTGGGGCAATGGATGGAACGGATTCGTGCTCGCCAAATACGATCGGTCCAGCATCAGCTGCACAACCAGCCAGTTCAACTACTCCGCACTTACGGGTGACGACAGCAGCGGCAATGATTTCACCAGCTGTGCCACGGGGACCTATGCAGTGTTTTCCGGAACTGTCAGCGCCTCAGGCAGCCGCAATTTGTCGACCGCAGCGATGAGCAACGGAGGCGCTTGTACGGTGGCGACCAATGGCCTAAGTTACCAGTGTATAAGTGCGTTGTTGCCGCCCGGTGTCACTTGGACAGGAAGCCTGGCTTTTGGTATCACCAGCGGCTTCATGTGCGGCGGCACTACGTATTCGTATAGCAATCAGAGTGGTGGCAACTACACTCGCAACCTGGTTATCGCCACCAATTCCCTTGGTTGTTAACGAGGGGCCGGCGCAAGGGGTACACGGACATATGACTATGATCAAAGCAAACGGCAGCCGGCAGTTTCGCGGCTTCACCCTGATTGAAATGATGATCACCATCAGCATTGTCGGACTGCTGTTCGCTGTTGCGGTACCCAGTTACAACCAGAGCAAACGCAAGACCCGCCGTTCCGATGCCGTCGCAGCAGTCTTGGCCATCCAGGTGGCCCAGGAGAATTTCCGTGGCAGTTGCCCTTACTACGCACAGGGGATTGGTAACTCCAATACTTGCGGCGCCAGTGCCAGTGCCAGCATCGTAAAGGGTGGCACTACCAGCGATCAGGGCCATTACACCATGTGGATTGCTCCCAACTCCGCCACCGGCAATGCCTATCAGATCGTTGCTACCGCTACCGGCGACCAAGCCAGTGATACTGGCTGCACCACGCTGACAATTACCTTTAGCGCCACCAATCCGAAAGGTCTCAAGGCTCCCACGGACTGCTGGGCGCGCTGAGTGTGGGGCGTTCTCACCCCTCCTTTGTTTCCCCTTGCCTGATAATTGCCTTTGTCGTTCCTATTGGCAGAGCAGTGGTTTGCCTTGACTGTTTTCCATGATGCCATCCTTGTCGGTATCGCGCGCGTGGCGGGCGCGCCCCGTGACATTGATGATCAACTGGCGCGCCAGCGTGGGATCGCCATTGGTCGGGCAGAAGGTAAAATTGCCATTCTGGCTGTTGGTCGCACCGCGCGGCGTCAGTTGCAGGTACTGCCGGTTGCGGAATGAATTGAAGTTCAGGCTGCCCGCTGCCTTGGGCGCGTCGTTGCGGAACAAGAGGCGGTCGTTGTCATTGATGATGCGGTCGGCGTTGGCATCGGTGAACACTATGCTGCCTTGTTCCCATCGACCCAGACAGTGTTGGCCGTCGCTGCTGCGGCAGAATGTGACCATGACGTTTTCTGCTACGGCGGCTGCACGTGCCAGGGTGATGGAGGCAGCCAATTCTTGCATGGAGTCGTCGATATCGTGCCGCAGGCGGGTCTGGCCGAAGAATGGCCCGTCTGTCTGCATCAACAGCAGTGCAATGATGGACAGACAGATCAGCAGTTCAATGAGTGAGAAGCCCGTAGAATGTTTCATGCCGACACCTCCTTGTGTACGGATGCAACGTGCGCAAATGCAACCATGGCTGCGGAAACAGCGCAGTCAGTAAAGTACAGGTCTGATGGTTTTGCAAAATTATTCCCTTCCAAGCATGACTGATGAGTACAACCTGCGGCATTGCCTGCTGCTTGCCGAAGCGGGGCGGTACAGTTGTCGGCCGAATCCGGTGGTTGGCTGCGTTATCGTGAAAGATGGCGCGATCGTCGGCGAAGGCTGGCATCACGTGGCCGGGCAGGCGCATGCTGAAGTACTTGCGTTGCAGCAGGCTGGCGACCTCGCGCGAGGGGCAACAGTGTATGTGTCGCTCGAACCGTGCGTGCATCACGGCCGCACCGGCCCGTGCACAGAAGCACTGCTGCACGCCGGTATTGCGCGACTGGTTTACGCAATGGAAGATCCCAATCCGCTGGTGGCCGGCAAAGGGCTTGCGCGTTTGCGCGAAGCTGGCGTGGTGGTGGATGGCCCGGTGCTGCAGGCCGAGGCCGCAGCGCTCAACCCCGGTTTCAGCAAGCGCATGACAAGAGGCTTGCCCTATGTGCGCTGCAAGGTCGGCATGAGTCTCGATGGGCGCACGGCGATGGCAAGTGGTGAAAGTCAGTGGATCACCGGCGCTGCCGCCCGCCACGAAGTGCATCAGTGGCGGGCCCGCAGTTGCGCGATTCTCACTGGCATCGGTACGCTGCTGCATGACGATCCGGCTCTGACAGCAAGGCTCGACAACTACAACGGTCTGCAACCGCTGCGCGTGATTGCCGACACCGAAGGTCGCACGCCGCCTGCGGCACAAACGCTGCAACTGCCGGGAAAGGTAGTGTTGGCCTGCGGCCCTGATGCAGCGGCATACCTGCAACAGCATGAGGTATGCGGCAGTGGCTTGCAGGCCGACTGCACAGTCATGCCGGTGCCGCTGCTGAACGGCAAATTGAACCTGAAAACGCTGCTGCAGCAGCTCGCCAGCGACTGGCAGTGCAACGAAGTGTGGGTGGAAGCCGGACCTACGCTGGTCGGCGCGCTGCTGCAGGCTGGCCTGGTGGATGAACTGGTTACCTATATTGCCCCTGCATTGCTGGGGGAAAGGGCGCGGCCACTGGCGACATTGCCGGGGCTGGACCGACTGGCCGACAAGGTATCGTTGCACTTCGTTGATGTCGCAATGGTGGGTGAAGACTGTAGAATCCGCTCCCTTGTTCTGCCGCGGGCCTGAAAGCCCTTTCCTCCATGTTTACCGGCATTATCGCAACCACTGGCAGCATCGCCCGGATCCAGGTCGTCAATGGCGACTGGCGCTTGACCGTGCGCAGCGATGCACTCGATCTGACTGGCGTACAACTCGGCGATTCGATTGCGGTAAGTGGTGTGTGTCTTACTGCCGTGCAGCTGGGTGAACACAGCTTCAGTGCCGATGTGTCGCGCGAGACGCTGGCAGTCACCACTTTGCAGCACTGGCGCGAAGGTGATCTCGTCAATCTGGAGCTGGCGCTGCAGCCACAGAGCAGGCTTGGCGGTCATATCGTCAGCGGCCACGTTGATGGCATCGGTGAGCTGGTCAGCCGCACGCCGGATGCACGCAGCGAGCGACTGACGTTTCGCGTTCCGACCGGAATTGCGCGCTACATTGCGCAGAAGGGCTCGGTATGTCTTGATGGGGTCAGCCTTACAGTCAACGCCGTTAACGGCAATGAATTCGGCGTCAACATCATTCCGCACACGGCTGAGCGCACCACGATGCATTTGTTCAAACCGGGCCGCAAAGTGAACGTGGAAGTGGATGTGATTGCGCGCTATCTCGAACGTCTGCTGAGCGGAAGCGTTGCCGACGACGATATGGCGCGAAGCGCCGCCATAGCCACAGGCGAAGGCGCGCGGAATACCGCCGTAGCGTCCAGCGAAGGCGTACGGAATCTCCTCGCTCGCGCTGGCTTCATCAAGTAGGAATCATTCATGGCACTCAACAACATCACCGACATCATCGACGACTTCCGCCAGGGCAAGATCGTCATTCTGATGGACGACGAGGATCGCGAGAACGAAGGCGATTTGGTGATAGCAGCTGACAAGATTACTGCGGCGGATATCAACTTCATGGCAACGCACGCCCGCGGCCTGATCTGCCTTACATTGACGCAGGACCGCTGCCGTCAGCTCAACCTGCCATTGATGGTGCAGAGCAGCGCACAACCATTCGGTTGCAATTTCACGATTTCGATCGAGGCCGCCACCGGCGTCACCACCGGAATTTCCGCCGCTGATCGTGCCCGCACGATACAGGCAGCGGTTGCCGCTGATGCAAAATCGACCGACATCATCATGCCCGGTCACATCTTTCCGGTGATGGCGAAGGAAGGCGGCGTGTTGAGTCGTGCCGGTCATACGGAAGCCGGTTGTGATCTGGCGCGACTCGCCGGGCTTGCGCCGGCAGCTGCCATCTGTGAAGTCATGAACGCTGACGGCACCATGGCGCGCCGACCCGATCTGGAAAAATTCGCGCAGGAACACGGCCTCAAGATCGGCACCATCCAGGATCTGATCCACTACCGCATTGCCACCGAAAAAACCGTGGAGCGCACGCACCAGTACCGCTTGCCGACTCTCGATGGCGAGTGGGACGTGTACTGCTACAGGGATCTCTACAAGGAAGGCAATCTGACTCATCTGGCCTTGGTGAAAGGCACCATCAAACCGGACGAACCGGTGCTGGCGCGGGTACTGACCACTGACACGTTGCGTGACCTGCTGGGCGTGGCCAATCCGCTGCGGCCATCCTGGTCGCTGCATCAGTCAATGGAGCGCATCAATCAGGAGGGCAAGGGCGTCGTGGTACTATTGGCCAACGAACGCGCGAACGGCGATGTCACCGAACAGCTGGAACGATTCACAGCGTTGACGGAAGGCCGCACGCCACAACCAGCGCCGCGTGGCAGCTTTCTGACCGTCGGTACTGGCTCGCAGATCTTGCGTGATGTCGGAGTCGGCAAGATGCGGTTGATGAGCTACCCGACCAAGTACGCCATCTCCGGTTTCGATCTCGAAGTAGTCGAATACATCCCGGCTGGCAACTAGACCCTATCCGCAGTTTTTACAGATCATCAGACAGACAAGACTTATCCCATGAGCAACATAAGAACCCTTGAAGGCGACTTCAGCCCCACCAATGCCAGCTATGTGCTGGTGGTAGCCCGCTTCAACAGCTTCATTGTCGACAGCTTGCAGGCCGGTGCCATCGACGCCCTCGTGCGTCATGGCGTAGCGGAAAAGAACATCACCGTGGTCAAAGTGCCGGGTGCGTTTGAATTGCCACTGGTGGCGCAAAAGCTGGCGGCGTCGAAAAAATTCGATGCGATCATCGCGCTCGGTGCGGTGATCCGTGGCAGCACGCCGCATTTCGATTATGTGGCCGGCGAATGTGCCAAGGGTCTCGGTCAGGTTGGCATGCAGCAGGATATGCCGGTGGTGTTCGGCGTATTGACAGTTGATAGCATCGAACAAGCCATTGAACGCGCCGGCACCAAGGCAGGCAACAAAGGTTCTGATGCAGCGCTGACGGCAATCGAGCTTGTCAGCCTGCTGCGCAAGCTGGACAGCTGACACAATGAGCAATGTCGGCAATAACGCCAGCAAGGGCGGCAGCAAGACAGGTATTGCAGTCGCCCAGCGCAAACGTGCGCGCGACTTGTTGGTACAGGCCTTGTATCAATGGCAGCTCGGCGGTGCCGACGCCAAAGATGTGGAAGCCGAGTTCCGCGCCGACAATGGCCGCAAGACCGACTGGGAATTTTTCCACGATGCCCTCAGCTATATCGCCGGGCACGTAGCCGAGGTTGATCAATCGTTCGCGCTGTACCTCGACCGGGATCTCAAACAACTTGATCCAATCGAGACCGGTATCCTGCGGCTCGGACTGTATGAACTCGGCCAGCGCATTGATGTGCCGTACCGGGTTGTGATCAACGAGTATGTTGATCTGGCCAAGAAGTACGGCGCCAGCGAAAGCCACAAGTTCATCAACGGCGTGCTCGACAAAGCAGCCCGCAAATTCCGCGCGATCGAGCGCGCCTGAGTCCTTCCAGTGGAGGCAGCATCATGGCTCTCTCCGAATTCGATGTAATTGCCCGTTATTTCCAGCGCAAAGGCCTCGCCGCCGACCCTGCATCACAGCGCAATGTTGCACTCGGCATTGGTGATGATTGCGCGCTACTGAATGTGCCGCGTGGCAAGCAATTGGCTGTGTCGATGGACGTACTGGTAGCGGGCGTGCATTTCCCCCTTGATGCTGATCCCGGGCTTATCGCCTATCGTGCGCTGGCGGTGAATCTCAGCGATCTTGCCGCGATGGGTGCGCAGCCACTGTGCTTTACGCTGGGGCTGACGATGCCGCACGCGGAGGCGGCATGGCTGGAAAACTTCTCGTTGGGCCTGCGTGAATGTGCACAGCAATATGGTTGCCCGCTCGCCGGCGGCAATCTGGCGCGCGGTCCGTTGCAGATCGCAATCCAGGTGCAAGGCCTGGTGCCTGCGGGCACTGCGTTGCTCCGCAGTGGGGCCAAGCCAAAGCACGATGTCTATTTGTCGGGCATGACAGGTCGCGCCGGCCTGACACTGGAATGGTGGGCGGGCAAGTGCGCCGATGGTTTTACCGATGCCCAGCGCGAAGAATTGCTCGCTGCCTATTACCGCCCCGAGCCACGACTTGAGTTGGGGCAGGCACTGCGCGGTATCGCATCATCGGCCCAGGATGTTTCGGATGGTCTGTTGGCCGATCTGGGGCACATTGCGCGCGCCAGCAACGTTTCTATCACGCTCGACATTACCAGGATCCCGGTATCCGGGCTTTTGACCTCCCGGCATTCGTCGACCGGAGTGTTCCGACTTGCGCTGACCGCAGGCGATGATTACGAGTTGGTGTTTACTGCCCCTGCCGGCAAGAAGAAGGCCGTGGCGGCGGCTGCTGCCAAGGTTGGCGTGAAAGTGACTCGCATCGGCCGGGTGGACAAGGGCGCGGGCGTCGTGGTGCTGGACCCGTCCGGCATGCCAATGGAATTCAATGGAGCCGGTTATGCCCACTTCTCCTGAGTTTGCTCGTACGGTGCTGCGCAACCCTGTGCATCTGCTGGCTTTCGGTTTTGGCAGCGGATTGGCTCCCAAAGCGCCTGGCACCTTCGGCACGTTGGCGGCGGTACCGCTCTATCTGCTGCTGGCGCAATTGCCGCTGCCCTTGTATCTGCTGGTTTTGGTGCTGGCGTTCGCCATTGGTATCTGGATTTGCGATAAAACCGCGCGCGATCTGGGTGTGCACGATCATGGCGGAATCGTGTGGGACGAATTTGTCGGCTTCTGGCTGACGATGCTGGTGGCGCCACCCGGTTGGCCCTGGGTGGTGGCGGGTTTCGTATTGTTCCGTTTGTTCGATATCGTCAAACCGTTTCCGATCAATTGGCTTGATCGCCATATCAAGGGCGGACTTGGCATCATGCTGGACGATGCGCTGGCCGGCAGCTTTGCCTGGCTTTGTCTGCAACTGCTGTACCTTGCACTGGCGGTACATCGCTAGCTCAGCCGGCTGCCAGATTTGTACTCTCGCCTCCATTCGCCTCGGGTAGAATACGCGCCTGTTTTTCGGGAGAAATGCCATGAGCACCATTTTGCAGAGCCTGCCGGTCGGCGACAGAGTCGGTATTGCATTTTCCGGGGGGCTGGACACCAGCGCTGCCCTGCACTGGATGCGGGAAAAAGGCGCCGTGCCTTATGCCTACACTGCCAACCTCGGCCAGCCTGATGAACCCGATTACGACGAAATCCCGCGCAAGGCACTGGAATACGGCGCCGAGGGCGCGCGCCTGATTGAATGCCGCGCGCAACTGGTCGCCGAAGGCATTGCCGCATTACAAAGCGGCGCGTTCCATGTCACCACTGCCGGTGCTACCTACTTCAATACCACGCCGCTCGGCCGCGCGGTCACCGGCACCATGCTGGTGGCTGCCATGCGTGAGGACAACGTCAATATCTGGGGCGACGGCAGCACATACAAGGGCAATGACATCGAGCGCTTCTACCGCTACGGTCTGTTGGTGAACCCCGACCTGCGCATCTACAAGCCTTGGCTCGACCAGCAGTTCATCAATGAGCTCGGCGGTCGCAAGGAAATGTCGGAGTACATGCAGAAGAGCGGCTTCGCCTACAAGATGAGCAGCGAAAAGGCCTATTCAACCGACTCCAACCTGCTCGGCGCCACCCACGAAGCCAAAGAGCTTGAATTCCTGAACAAGGGTATCAGCATCGTGCAGCCGATCATGGGCGTGGCGTTCTGGCGTGACGATGTGGCAGTGAAAGCGGAAACTGTCAGCGTTCGTTTCGAGGAAGGCCAGCCAGTTGCACTCAACGGCATAGAGTTCAGCGATCCGGTGGCGCTGCTTTATGAAGCCAATGCGATTGGCGGCCGTCACGGCCTCGGCATGAGCGACCAGATCGAAAACCGCATCATCGAAGCCAAGAGTCGTGGTGTGTATGAAGCGCCCGGCCTCGCCTTGCTGTATATCGCCTACGAACGTTTGATCACCGGCATCCATAATGAAGATACCATCGAGCAATACCGCAACAACGGCCGCCGCCTTGGCCGCTTGCTGTATCAGGGGCGCTGGTTCGATTCGCAGGCGCTGATGCTGCGCGAAACCGCCCAGCGTTGGGTCGCGAAAGCTGTCACTGGCGAAGTCACCATAGAGCTTCGGCGTGGCAATGATTATTCAATCATGGATACCGTAAGCCCCAACCTGACCTACCATCCAGAGCGCCTGACGATGGAAAAAGGTGCCTCGGCGTTCTCGCCGCAGGACCGAATCGGCCAACTGACCATGCGCAATCTGGACATTATGGATACTCGCGCCAAACTCAGCACCTATGTACAAACCGGGTTACTGACGCCGGCAGCCGGTACTGGTGTGCCCTTGTTGGGTGATAAGTTGGGTGATAAATCGGGAAAATCAAAATGAGCACTCTGATGCGGCGCTATCTGCAGTTCTATATCGATGGAGCCTGGGTTGATCCGGTTACCGCGAAGACGCTCGACGTTACCAATCCGGCGACAGCGTCTGTTGCGGGCGTTATCAGTGTTGGCAGTGCTGTTGATGTCGACAGGGCCGTGCAGGCTGCCTCACGAGCATTTGGCAGCTGGTCGCGGATAACCCGTGAGCAGCGTCTTGCCGTACTTGATCGCATCATCGAGCAATTCAGCAAGCGTGTGCCCGAGCTGGGCGATGCCATCATGGAAGAGATGGGTGCGCCAAAGTGGCTCGCGCACGGCACGCAGGCAGCGATCGGCGTCAACCATTTCAAAACCGCTCGCAAAATTCTCGAAACCTACAAATTTGAAGAAGATCGCGGTACCAGTCGCGTCATTCAGGAGCCTATCGGGGTTTGTGGATTCATCACGCCCTGGAATTGGCCGATCCACCAGATTTGCGCCAAGGTGGCGCCAGCGCTGGCCACTGGATGCACCGTAGTTTTGAAGCCTTCTGAAATTGCACCGTTTTCTGCCGTTATTTTTGCCGAAATCATGCATGCCGCCGGTGTGCCGGCCGGGGTGTTCAACCTGGTGCAGGGGGAGGGGCCAGTCGTGGGGCTGGCACTGGCCGAGCATCCGCTGGTCGATATGGTGTCGATCACCGGTTCGACCCGTGCCGGTATCCAGGTGGCCCAAGCGGCTGCCAAGACGGTCAAGCGTGTGCATCAGGAACTTGGCGGCAAGTCGCCGAATATCATTCTTGAAGATGCCGATCTGAAGGCTGCAGTAACCGGTGGTATTAATGGCATCATGATGAACAGCGGCCAGAGCTGCCGGGCACCTACGCGTATGCTGGTACCCAACAAACTGATGGACGAGGTTTGTGCCATCGCCAAAGAAGTTGCCGAAAGCTGGAATCCCGGTGATCCCCAGACTGACAGCCGCATGGGTCCGGTGATTTCTGGAGCCCAGTGGAGCAAGATCCAGCGCTTGATTGAGAGCGGGTTGCGCGAAGGCGCCACACTCGTTACCGGGGGAACCGGCAAGCCAGAAGGCCTTGAGCAGGGGCATTACGTGAAACCCACGGTTTTCCGCGATGTAAAGAATTCGATGGAAATTGCCAGAGAGGAAATCTTTGGGCCGGTGCTCAGTATCATCGGCTACGATACTGAAGAGGAGGCAGTCGCAATAGCCAACGACACTGACTACGGCCTGGGCGGCTATGTACACAGCAAGAACATTGATCACGCGCGTGCCATCGCCGCGCAAATCCGCGCCGGCTACATCAGTCTCAACAATGCAGGATTGGATCTGAACGTCCCCTTTGGCGGTTACAAGCAATCCGGCAATGGCAGGGAGTTCGGCGACCAGGCTTTTGGAGAGTTTCTGGAATACAAATCCCTGTTGGGATTTTCGCCAGCGGCCTGATCCTGGGTCGGCGTCAGGGGCGGGAGTGATGCCCTGATTGAGGGGGGTTCTGGCAGCCTGCTTGCAGATATTCTGAGGCAGTTGCGGTAATCCCTGGTAGTCGAAGTGTGCTGCTCCTTGCACGGCGGGGAAACACCCTATTACTCAACGCGGAAAATGGTCTAAGTGCTTGTTTTTGCAAGGTAAGAACCGTATGGTTCGGCACATTGCAAAGGCAACTTCTACCGTGTAAAGTGCGCGCTTCAATTTTTCCGCACACCCATCAGAGGACAGCAAAAAAATGAGCAAAAGCCTACAAGACGTATTGAATGCCGCAGGTAATCCAGTTGATATGCTGCGCAATTCCAAAATTGGTGCTTATGTTTATCCGGTTGTAGCGCCCGAATTCCATAACTGGCGCAGCGAGCAGGCTGCCTGGCGCGAAACCGCCGTGCTGTTCGACCAGTCACACCACATGGTGGATCTGTACATCAAAGGCCCTGACGCCATCAAACTGCTGTCTGATACCGCCATCAACTCTTTTGCCAAATTCCCGGTCAACCGCGCCAAGCAGTACGTACCTGTAAGCCACAGCGGCCATGTTATCGGCGACGGCATCCTGTTCCACCTGGCCCAGAATGAACTGGTATTCGTAGGCCGCGCTCCTTCCGCCAACTGGATCAAGTTCCACGCTGCCACTGGCGGATACGACGTCGAAGTCATCGAAGACGATCGCTCCCCTTCGCGTCCGGGCGGCAAGCCGGTCAAGCGCATCAGTTACCGCTATCAGATCCAGGGTCCGAATGCCTGGGCAATCATCGAAAAACTCAACGGTGGCAAACTCGAACAGCTGCCTTTCTTCAACATGGCTGACATGAATATCGACGGCACCCGCGTCCGCACGCTGCGTCACGGCATGGCCGGCGCACCTGGTCTGGAAATCTGGGGCCCGTACGACGATGGCGACCGCATCAAAGACGCTATCCTCAAAGCCGGTGCAGAATTCGGCATCGTGCCTGTTGGCTCGCGCGCCTACCCATCGAACACGCTGGAATCCGGCTGGATCCCATCACCATTGCCGGCTGTCTACACAGATAGCCGTATGGAATCCTACCGCTCCTGGCTGCCATCGAACTCCTACGAAGCCGTTGGTGCTATCGGTGGATCGTTCGTCTCCAACAACATCGAAGACTACTACGTAACTCCGTACGAGATCGGCTACGGCCCGTTCATCAAGTTCGACCACGATTTCATCGGCCGTGAAGCACTGGAAAAAATGCAGGGCAACAACCATCGCCGCAAAGTTACGCTGGCATGGAACAGCGATGATGTCGTTGGTGCATTCGCTTCCTTGTTCAAGAAAGGCCAGCACGCCAAGTACATGGATTTGCCACTCTCCAACTATGCCAACAGCAACTACGACGCTGTAATGGGTGGTGACAAGATGGTTGGCATGTCGATGTTCTCCGGCTACTCCTACAACGAGCGTTCCATGCTGTCGCTGGCCACTGTCGATGCCGACGTTGCTGTTGGCACCGAAGTGGTATTGCTTTGGGGTGAAGAGCCTCGCACCGGCAAGACCACGGTTGAGAACTACGCTTCGCAGACCAAAATCCGCGCTCGCGTCAGCCCGGTTCCATATGCCGAAGTTGTACGTGCACAGTACACCGAAGGCAGCTGGCGTTCCGGCAAGTAAGTCGTTACCGACTTCTTGCGACGCAAGACAAGCAGTAAAAAAAGCCCGGCTTCTGCCGGGCTTTTTGTTTTTTCATGTACAGCATCGAAGCAGAAGCACTGAATGAATATCACCCTCAAGATCGCGCAAGAACTCTCTGTCAAACCAGTGCAAGTTGAAGCGGCCGTCCAGTTACT
Source organism: uncultured Gammaproteobacteria bacterium (assembly GCA_903887045.1). Classification (GTDB taxonomy): domain Bacteria; phylum Pseudomonadota; class Gammaproteobacteria; order Pseudomonadales; family Pseudohongiellaceae; genus CAILUG01. The sequence continues at coordinate 56,041 of CAISOD010000116.1, forward strand.
GGATGAGGGTTCTACCGTTCCGTTCATTGCCCGTTATCGCAAAGAAGTCACTGGTGGTCTGGATGATCTGCAGTTGCGTGATCTGGAAGTGCGTTTGCGTTACCTGCGGGAGATGGAAGAAAGGCGGGTCAGCATTGTTGCCAGTATTACCGAGCAGCAGAAGCTGACCCCGGAGCTTGAAAAGCAGATACGCACTGCCGAAACCAAGACAGAGCTGGAAGACATTTATCTTCCCTACAAACCCAAGCGGCGCACCAAGGGGATGATCGCGATCGAAGCGGGTCTTGAGCCACTGGCCGATCAGCTTTTTGCTGATCGCTCGCTGAAGCCGGATGAGCTCGCTCTGCAATACATCAGTGCCGACAAAGGTGTGCCTGATATCAAGGCAGCGCTTGAAGGTGCCAGGTATATCTTGATGGAGCGCTTTGGTGACGATGCTGCTCTCGCAGGTAAGTTGCGGACGTTCTTGTGGGAAGCAGGCGAACTGCGCAGCAAGGTGCTGGAAGGAAAAGAAACCGAGGCGGAGAAATTCCGTGACTATTTCGATTACAGCGAGATGCTCAACAAGGTGCCCTCGCACCGCGCGCTTGCGGTCTTCCGCGGTCGTAACGAAAGCTTTCTGCATGTGGTCATTGGTGTCAAGGGTGTCGAGGTCGGACAACCGGATCCTTGCGAAGGCATGATTGCTCGCCACTTCGGCATTGAGGACAAAGGACGCGCAGCTGATGCCTGGCTGAAAGAAGTCGTGCGCTGGACCTGGAAAGTGAAATTGCTGTTGCGCATGGAAACTGATCTGCTCGGGCAATTGCGTGAGCAGAGCGACGAGGAAGCGATTCGGGTATTTGCGGCCAATCTCAAGGCAATCCTGCTCGCAGCGCCTGCAGGCCCCAAAACGATACTCGGGCTTGATCCAGGCCTGCGCACAGGGGTGAAGGTTGCTGTTGTTGATCGCACAGGCCAATACCTGGAAAACACAACAATCTATCCGCACGTGCCCAAAAACGACTGGGACAGATCAATTGCTGTACTCGCTCATCTGTGTAAAACACATGCGATCGAGTTGATCAGTATAGGCAACGGTACTGCCTCGCGTGAGACTGACAAATTGGCTGCTGATCTTGCCAAGCGCCATCCCGAACTCAAGTTGAAGCGTATGGTTGTCAATGAATCAGGTGCTTCTGTTTATTCAGCTTCGGATATTGCGCGCGAAGAGTTTCCTGAGCTTGATGTGTCGATCCGTGGCGCCATTTCGATCGCACGCCGCTTGCAGGATCCGCTGGCCGAGTTGGTGAAGATCGAGCCGAAGTCGATCGGAGTCGGCCAGTACCAGCACGATGTCAGCCAAGTGAAACTCGGGCAGAGTCTTGATGCAGTGGTGGAAGATTGCGTGAACGCTGTTGGTGTCGATGTAAACATGGCGTCTGTTGCGCTGTTGCGGCGCGTTTCCGGACTGACGGCATCCATTGCCAGCAACATCGTGCAGTTTCGCAACCAGAACGGCGCCTTCCGTTCACGTCAGGATCTGCTGAAAGTGCCACGCCTCGGAGAAAAGTGCTTCGAGCAGGCCGCCGGCTTCCTGCGCATTATGCAAGGAGATAATCCGCTTGATGCATCGGCAGTGCACCCTGAATCCTACGCAGTAGTAGAAAAAATTGTGTCGGTGACCA
>CAISOD010000117.1 GCA_903887045.1 uncultured Gammaproteobacteria bacterium
CATCACATCCTGGGGCTGAAGCCGGTCCCAAGGGTATGGCTGTTCGCCATTTAAAGTGGTACGCGAGCTGGGTTTAGAACGTCGTGAGACAGTTCGGTCCCTATCTGCCGTGGGCGTTGGAGATTTGAGAAGAGCTGTTCCTAGTACGAGAGGACCGGAATGGACGAACCGCTGGTGTTCGGGTTGTCTCGCCAGAGGCATTGCCCGGTAGCTATGTTCGGACGGGATAACCGCTGAAAGCATCTAAGCGGGAAGCCCCCTTCAAGACTAGATCTCCCTGGGACTTTAAGTCCCCTAAAGAGCCGTTCAAGACCAGGACGTTGATAGGCTGGGTGTGTAAGGGCTGCGAGGCCTTGAGCTAACCAGTACTAATTGCTCGTGAGGCTTGACCATATAATCGCAGATTCTTTCAAGGTCTGACTGCAGGGCAGTCAGAGGCTGAAGGCTCCGATGAAATAGCGTAACAACCAATAAGCACAGCGTGCTTGTACAACTACTTCAATACAGAATTCTTTCTCTCAATCATATTGTGCCAGTTTTGCCTGACGACGATAGCGAGCGTGAACCACCTGATCCCATCTCGAACTCAGAAGTGAAACCGCTCAGCGCCGATGGTAGTGTGGGGTCTCCCCATGTGAGAGTAGGACATCGTCAGGCATCTATTTAGACCTGAGTGCAGAGCGCTCAGGGGCTTAAGGCTCTAAAGCCGGTGCCGATCCAACTCACAAAACCCCTGTCGGGCTCCGACAGGGGTTTTTTTTGCACCAAACAATACGCACGAAAGGTCTACAGCTTCACCGATCGGATCGCTCCAGTAGTGATCAGCAATATCGGCATTGAAAAAGCCTTGGTTTTTCCTCTTCCTGAATACGTTGCGGTATCGGTTATCATCGCCCCGGTTTCAAACAGTCCCGGGAGTAATCTGTGGCCACTCGTGCCGAATTTGTCCAACGTCTCGAACTACTCGACGCATGCGCTGTTTCTGACGCGCTCGACAGCGTTGGCCTCAAGGGCGCCCACTCCGGGCTGCCGCGTCGTTCCACCCGCAAACGCATTGCTGGCACTGTTGAAACAGTGAAATTGCATGCGCAGGCGCCGGTGGGTGGCTCCAAACGTCACCTCGGCACTGCCGCCATCGAAGCCTCTGATGAGTTCACCATTATTGTGGTTGAACAGCGTACCGGTATTGATTGCGCCGGCTGGGGCGGCGTGCTGGCCAGTGCCGCCAAAACCAAGGGCATACGCGGCGTCATAATGGAAGGCCCGGCGCGCGACATCGACGAATATGAAGATCTGGGGTTTCCGGTGTTCTCCCGTTACACCACACCACACACTGCCCGCGGCCGGGTATGGGAAGAAGCGTTCAGCGTGCCGGTGCAGGTGGGTGATGCGATGGTGTACCCCGGCGACTATGTGATTGCCGATGGTAGCGGAGTTGTCTTCATCCCAGCAGCGCGGGTTGAGGAGATTCTCAACGTGGCAGAGACCATCGCCCACAAAGAGCGCCTGATGACACAGGACGTGCTGGCCGGCAAACCGGTATCGGTGGTGATGGGCACCAACTACGAAAACATGCTGAAGCAGTGAGCTTGGCGCTCAGCGTCCCACCAAGGTATTCCGTTACAAGTTTTTCCGAATAACTTTTCTTCAGGGGTAACAATGTCAGACAAGAACGTGGAACGGGCGGCGAAACTCGATACCGCCACCATCAGCGATGCGATGGACAAATTGCGCATCAGCAGCCAGTGCCTTGGCATCAAGCCGCGTGACCAGCAGTTCCGCCTCGCTGGCCGCGCCTACACCATCTTGTATGGTCCGCTCGATGCCGAGAAACCCGGCACCGTCGGTGATTTCATCGACAAACTCGGCCCCGGTGATGTGGTAGCCATCGACAACGGAGGCCGTGAAGACGCCACCGTGTGGGGCGACATTCTCACCTTCCTCGCCCATAAGAAAGGCCTCGCCGGCACGGTAATCGACGGCGCCTGCCGCGATGTGCATCTTTGCGTGAGCCTCGGTTATCCGATCTATTCGCGCAGTTATTCGATGCGCACCGGCAAGGACCGCGTGCAGGTGGATGCCGAGCAGGTGCCGGTCAACATAGGCGACGCTCGCGTTAACCCGGGCGACATTCTGCGCGGTGATGCAGATGGCGTAGTGTGCATTCCGAAATCGCGCGAAGAAGAAGTACTTGCCACTGCCGAACAGATCGATGCCGCCGAGATGAAGATCCGCGCAATGCTGGAGGAAGGCAAAACCATTACCGAAGCACGCGCGTTGATGAAGTATCACTCGCTGCAGACGCCGACCAAGTAAGTCGACTTGAGAGAACAAGGAACAATTTATGATCATAGATTGTCACGCCCACACCTCGGCGCCCCCGCAACTTGCCGTTTACAAGGCCGGCCTGGTCTCACATCGCGGTTCCCACGGCCGCGGCAAAGTCAGCTACACCGATGAACAGCTGATCGCCTCCTGGCACCGCAAGGAAATGGCGCCCTGCGGCCACATTGAACACATGGCCAACAACGGCATCGACCTCCAGTTGGTATCGCCGCGGCCATTCCAGACGATGCACTCGGAGAAACCGGGCTATCTGGTGGAGTGGTACATCCATGAAGTGAACAACATCATCGCTGATAGCATCCGGCTTTTCCCCAGCAAGTTCTTCGGCATTGGTGGCCTGCCTCAGCAGGGTGGTGAGCCGGTGAACGTAGTTTTTGCCGAGATGGAACGCTGCGTGAAGAAGCTGGGCTTCAAGGGCTTCTTGCTGAATCCCGATCCTTACGAGAACGATGGCAATAAGGCGCCACCGATGGGCGACCGCTACTGGTATCCGCTATACGAAAAAGCCTGCGAGCTCAACGTGCCCCTGCACGTTCACACTGCCGGCTCGCGGTTTCCGCAGCGCGAACCCTACAGCTTGTATTTTGTGAATGAAGAAACCACCGCAGTGTATGGCTTCGTCAACTCCACCGTGTTCCAGGATTTCCCGCAACTCAAGATCGTCATCTCGCACGGCGGTGGTGCCATGCCTTACCAGATCGGCCGTTTCAATGCCGGCTCGGCCAAGGGCGGTGCACAGGGCAGTGGCAAACTCTTCATCGATGGCATGCGCAACATGTATTACGACAGCGTATTGTATTCAAAGGAAGCGTTGGAACTGTTGATCAAGGTGGTGGGTGCCGACCGTATCCTCTACGGTTCGGAGTGCCCCGGCGTGGGTTCGTCGATCAATCACGAAACCGGCGAAACCTACGACAAGACCGTGCCCTTGATCGAAGGCATTGATTGGCTCTCAGCGGAAGACAAGCACAAGATCTTCGAAGGCAACGCCCGCCACGTATTCAATCTGGATTGCTGACATGGCCACCATCTCGCTCGGCATGTGCACTACCCACGGCCCTATTCTCAACACCACGCCGGAAGAATGGATGCTGCGGGTGCCGGTCGATCTCAAAACCCGTCACTGGTTCCGCAACAAGGAATACAACTTCGACGAACTGGTGGAGTTGCGCAAAGCCAACAACTTTGCCGCGCAGATCACGCTGGAGGAGCGCACGCGTCGCCATGCACTTTGCCAGCAAGGCGTGGCGAAGCTGGCCGAGATATGGGAGCAGGAAAAGCCGGATGTTGCAGTGATTCTCGGCAATGACCAGCGCGAGCTGGTGCTCGACAGCATGCAGCCGATGTTCACTATCTATTACGGCGATACCTTCTGGCAGAAGCCACTGGACGCCGACCGCACGGCGCGTCTTTCAGTCGGCATCAAGGAAACCGAGTGGGCTTATCGTCCGCATGAGCCGGTGGTGTGGCCGGGTCTGCCCGAGCTGGCCAATCTCGCATTTGAAATGGCAGAAGATGCCGGCTTTGATTTTGCATCCAGCAAGTCATGGCCTGACATGGGCAATCATCACCACCTCGGCACACCGCACGCATTCAGCTGGATCATCCGCCGTGTAATGAAAGACAACCCGGTCCCCATCCTACCCATCATTTCCAACACCTTCTTCCCGCCCAATCAGCCGACAGCGAAGCGCTGCTATGACATGGGTCGTTTCATTGCGAAAGTGATCAAGGCGTGGAAGCGCGATGTGAAAGTGGCAGTATTCGGCTCGGGTGGTCTTACCCATTTCACAATCGATGAAGATTTCGACAAGGCGCTTTACCAGGCGATGCTGTCGCGCGATGAAAAATTCCTGTGCTCGGTGCCGCAGTCAACTTTAATGCAAGGTACTTCCGAAATTCGCAACTGGATTGCCGCTGCCGGCACCTTGGCGGATACCGAACTGGCCGGTGCGGCGATAGATTACATTCCGTGTTATCGCACGGTGGCAGGCACCGGTACCGCGCAAGGCTTCATGGTTTGGCGCTGAAAATTACGGGACTTTACGAGTTGAAACCATTTCCACATTGTTTGCATTGAACGTGGACTTGGGCAGTAAAACGGGTGTGCTAGTATCCGGCGCAATTCCAGAAAACCAAAAATAAAACACACGTTTTTTCACGCAAGAACAACTATCGAGGGGCTAGTTATGGGTGCCAATGTCGCGGGTAGTGCCAAGGCTGAACTGATGGCCAACTGGCAGATACTGGTAGTTGCTTTCCTGCTGGTGTTCTTTTCGTTCGGCGTGCCGAACTTTTCATTGCCCTACATGTACAAGCCGGCAATGGATGAGTTCGGCTGGAGCAACACCCAGGTCAATCTGTTGTCGACTGCCAAATTCCTTATCGGTGCCGTCGCCGCACTCGGCATGGGCATTCTAATCGACAAGATCGGTGGCAAGGTGGCAGTGTTGGTCGGTGCCCTCGCCGGTGGTTGTGCGATGGCGCTGTTCCTGATCGCCACCAACCTGCCTATCTACTATCTCGCCGGTGCCATGCTGGGGCTGTCGGCGTCGTCGATCGTATCGGCGATGAAAGTGGTGGTATCGCGTTTGTACGAAGTGAACCCGGGGCTTGCACTCGGCATCGTGCTCGGCGCCACAAGTCTGGGTCAGACATTGATGCCGTTTGTGTGGACACCACTGCTTGATGCCGGCATCAACTGGCGCACCATCGCCGGTATGTTGAGCCTAGGTTCGCTATTGATTTCTGCGCCGCTGTGGATGTTTTTCATGTCGCGGGTAGGAGCCACCCAAGACATTATCAATTCGAGTACGGCGCGCGCAGCCGGCGCCCCCACCATGTGGGAACGCGCCAAGGAGATCAGTCATGAGCGCGGCTTCTGGTACATCATGCTCGGCATCTTCCTGGTGTCTGGCGTCGACCAGGCCATGACGCAGAACACCGTGACCTACCTTCGCAACGATAAAGGTTTTAACCTCAACGACATCGTCTGGTACTCGTCGTTTACCGGCATTCTCGCGGTGGTGGCGAAGCCGGTGGCCGGCTGGGTGTATGACCACTACTCGATCGCGGGCATCCGATTCTTCTACTTCCTGCTGGCGGTTTCGGTATTGCTGGCCTTGCCGGTATCGGGCGGGTTGTCGTTGTTCCTGTTCGTGACCGTGTTGGGTATAGCGCATGGCGGCCTGATCGTTGAGGCACCGGTGCTGACCAAACATTATCTTGGCCCCCGCAACCTCGGCATGACCATCGGCATCGTGTCGGTGGCAGTGAATCTGGGTTTCGCCGCTGGTCCGCCCGCGCTGGGCGCTTTTGTCGACTATTTCGGCAACTACCAATACGGCTTCATGGCCTACACCGTGGTGGCACTCGTGGGCTTCGCGTTGATGCTGCCGATCAAGCCACGCTTCTGGACCCCGCCGAGCAAGCGCAAACAGGAACCGGAAGCTGGTGCTACCGGCAAACTGCAACCCGCTGCCGTTTGATTTTTTCGCAACTGATCAAAAGGGTCGACCAAAGGGGTCGGAGACACTTGATCCGGATTTTTCCGGCACAGTGTAAGCACGCTTGATCAAGTGTCTCCGACCCCTTTGATCCCGTTTTCAACTACCAGCTTCTAAACTACCAGCAGGAAATCCCTCCCGTGAAAAAGATCGATATCTTCAACCATATCTGGCCAAAACGTTTCTACGACAAGTTGCGTGACGTCACCGGCAAGATGACTGACATCACCCGCCGGTCGGAAGCAGTACCGATGATGACGGAACTCGATGAGCGTTTCCGCATCATGGATCGCTTCGATGAATACTCGCAGGTGCTGTCACTGGCATCGCCGCCGCTGGAAATTGTTGCAGAGCCGGAACAGCAGGTAACGCTGTCGCGCGTGGGCAGCGAAGACATGGCCGAGTTGTGCCAGAAGTATCCTGATCGCTTCCCCGGCTACATTGCGTCGATCCCGATGGGCAATCCGGAAGAGGTGCTGGCTGAAACGAAGTATGCGATCGAGCAACTCAATGCCTCCGGTGTGCAGGTATTTACCAACATCAAGGGCAAGCCGCTTGATCATCCCGACTTTGTGCCGGTGTTCGACTACATGGCGTCGATCGATCGTCCGATCTGGATCCATCCGGCACGTGGTGCGCTGTTCGCCGATTACAAAACCGAAGAGCGCTCGCTGTATGAAATCTGGTGGACCCTCGGCTGGCCCTATGAAACTTCGGTTGCGATGGCGCGACTGGTGTTCTCCAAATTGTTCGATAAACACCCCAACATCAAGATCATTACCCACCACGGCGGCGGCATGATCCCGTTCTTCGAAGGCCGCGTCGGCCCTGGTTGGGACCAGCTCGGTGCGCGCACCTCGCACACCGACTACTCGATCCTGCTGAAGGAATTGAAGAAGCGCCCGTTCGACTACTTCAAAATGTTCTACGCCGACACCGCGACTTTTGGCTCTGTCGCCGCCACTGAATGCAGCCTGGCGTTCTTCGGTGCCGACAACGTGGTGTTCGCCTCTGACGCACCGTTCGATCCGGAGAAAGGCCCGATGTACATCCGGGAGACAATCAAGATCATTGATAATCTGAATATCAGTGAAGCAGACCGCGCCAAGATCTACTACCAGAACGCGCAGAGGCTGCTGAAGCTGAAGGCCTAAGCCGGGTTCTGCCAGAGAAAAAGAGAGTCGGTGTAACTGCCGGCAACCTGCCGCGCCAGTGCCTGCTCCGGTGTCAGCATCGCGCTGATGCCGGCAGGCCCGACCTCATGTTCACGTATGCGGTAGCCGGTGTCACTCATGCGGTGGATCAACGCTTCCGCGCTGCTGCCAAAGCCCTGCAAGGCGCTGTCGTCGCATTCAATGAACAAGGCAGGATGTTGTGTCTTGATCAGTTGCCAGCCGCCATCGAGTACCTGCATTTTTGCACCCTGCACATCAATCTTGATGAAGGACACCGGCTGGGCGCGGGAGGCTGCCAACGCATCCAGCGTGACTGCAGTCACCACAACACCCTGTGAGCCGATCTTGTGGTTGGCGGGGTGGTAGGGATCCAACTGCAGATGGCGTTCGCCGGCACTGTCGGCGGCAACAGCTTGCAGAGCGGTAACACGGCTCGCCAGCCCGGCCCGCTGCAACCGTTTTAGCAGCTGAGTGAAATTGTGCGATTCCGGTTCGATGGAAAACACATGGCCATCGCTGCCTACTTGTTGCGCAAACTGCAAGGTGAAGAAGCCGATATTGGCGCCCACATCAATCACACAAGTGCCGGGCGTGATGTAAGTCATCAGAGCTGCGGTGTGGCGGGCTTCAACCAGCCGTTTGTACATCATTTAGCTGCGGCTGAAGAGTGCCTGCCCGATGCGGGTCTGCATCACACCGGTTTTCACTACCAGCTTGTAGAGACCAAGCAGCAGGTAAACGAGACGATTCATGGCAACTCCCGGTATTGGCGGCTCTGTTCCAGCTCGGCCGGAGTCAGTGCGCGATAGCTGCGCGGCCAGGGCCAGCCATAGCCCCAGCGAAAGCGGGTTGGCAGATAGGGCGTGCCGCCTATGCGCACACCGGCGAGCATCAGTGCGGCAATGGCAGGTTCACCCACTGCATCCACGCAAGTCCGCAGCGCACGGTCGGCGGCGAGGCGCTCATCGTGGGTGCCGCCTTTCCAATAGGCGTAGTCATGGGCACGGCAGCACTGCAGCCAGAGCGATTGCTGTGAAGCAGTGCCATCGGGAAACACGCTGCAACCATCGCTGGTGAATGGGGCCAGCGTGGCGGCAGTGGCTGGCACCACCGTCAGTACCAGTAACGCAGCAGCAAGCTTGGGATACAGCGTGGGCATGGGTTGGCGCTGCAATGAATCGCTGGGTGCTGGTGAAGTTACGCCATGTCCGGATAGGGATTGGACAGATCAAGTTGCACTGCCTGCGCATAACCCCGCAACTGCAGTTTGTCGCCAGCGAATTGCAGATCCTTGCTGCCGTCTTTGACGTCGTGGTCGTAGCGATACAGCGGCGCGATTTGTTCGCGCAGGGTGCGCTGCTCATAGTCGGCGGTCGCAGCGATGACGGCTTCGTTGCGGGTCTGCCAGGCGGCAAGCGCTTTGGCACCGTGCTTGGTGGCAAGCATACGCGTGGTAACGGTGGGCGACAGGATAGCCGCAGTCGCGTTGTTGCCGCCGAAGCCTTTGGAGTTCAGCAAGGCTGCGTCCATGCGGGTTGGATCAATCTGGCGATGCTGCAGCAGAAAATCGAGGTTGCTGGTGGTGACGTCACTGGCCAGTTCGTGCGTGGTGAGAATGCCGGGGATGATGCCGTGCTTCCATACCCCCAGCGTCATCGCCAACTGGTCGCCACCGGCGCAGGCGATCGAATGGCCGAGATAACTCTTCATTGCGGTTACCGGCCAATTGAAAATGCCGAAATGGCGGGCGACATCTGCAAAGATTGCCGATTCGGTGGTGCGGTTCTGTGGTGTGCCAGTGCCGTGTGCTTGTACGAAGCTGCGCTGCTGCAGGCTGTTGGCGCCAAGCACCGCCTGGGTGGCAGCGGCGGCTTTTGCCATCGTCAGGTAGTTGCCAATGCCGGGGCTGGCAATGGATTTTTTGTAGCCGTCAGCGTTGATGAACACATCGTTGACGGCGCCATGGATGGTGGCGCCGAGTTCGAGCGCGAGCGCATCGTCGAACAGCACAAAGAACTGCGCCGATTCTGCCAGCGTGAAACCGATGTTGGTGCCGAAGGGGCGGCAGGCGCGGCGATGGTCGGGCGTAGTGCGACCGAGATGTTTGTCGAGCTCAACCAGACCGGCGTCATCAGCGAGGGCTCCCATGTTGGCGAAGGCTTCGATGATGTCAGGTGTGATGGGGGCTTCGCTGGCGCCGACTATGGCGATGCGGATGTGCCCGCGGCGGATGTCGTGCAATGCCTGATGCAGGTTGTAGTGGAACGAAGCGCAGGCACCGAGGTTGGTGCCGGTATTGCCCACGCTGCCGAGCATGTAGGCATTGATGAAGTCAGCCGGCATTTCACCGAAGCCGAGCGGCAATTGTTTCGACGTAATCTTCCTGCCGAGCAGGCGGGCTTTCAACAGGCCGCCGTAACCATCGTAGTCAAGCTGGTTGAGGCTGCTGCCGGCGTAGACCGCAACCTGATCGGGCGCAACAATCTGCTGCAGCTTGTCCCAGTCGAGCCCGAGCGAGTACAAGGCATCAGAGGCGGCATATAGCGTCATCTGCAAACCGCGCGGATGGCTGCGGCCCGGGTAGAGTTTCTCTGGCGCAAAACCACTCGGCAGCTGGCCGGCGGTGTTGACCGGGCTCGGGAAGCTGTCTTTCACCATGACCTCGAGCGAACCCTGCACTTCGATCTCGCAAGTCTTGCCATCGTTGCTGACGATAGTCCAATTGGCGGGCAGTACAGCGGGCAGCTTGCGGGTAGCCAGCGTGAGGCGCAGTGGGGCGCCATCGGTGCTGTCGAGCGCCAACGGCGCATGCATGGGAATGCGCGCAGGATCAAACAGGTTGCGTTCGAGTTTGCGGATGAGGGTGCCATCGAGCAGTTGCTGCTGGTGGGCGGCGAGAAAGGCCTCGGGCTGCACACTGTTGCCGGCTTCATCGACCCAGCCCTGGCTGCCGTGTTGCAGCGCGCCGGTCAGCACGGCGAGGTTCTGCAGGGTTTGCTGTTGCTCTGCGTGTGGCAATTGGTCAAAAACCAGCCGACGGTAGCCGTAGTGCAACGCGCTGCGGCCGGCCGGACTGATGCCACCGAAACCAACGATTACGGGCAAATGCGACATGGATAAGTTCCTTGAATACTTTTGTCATCTTAGTAACAAGCTGATCGCAACAGTTTTGAAAAAAGGCCAAAGTGTATTGAGTTGCAGTCATCACTAACTGGCGGAGGCCTGACACGGCCGCAGACGCCGCATGACGGCGACGCCCTGCCACGGCATCATTGCCGCAATACTGGCTGCCGCGGGAGGTAGCTATGGTCAAGGGTGCAACGTGCTGCAACAGATACATGAACTTTTGGGAATTCCGGCCGACTATGGCCTCACTTGTGGCATGCCCCGGCAGCCTGAGTGCGTGGAACTTGTCGATGTGGGCAACGATGCTTTTGGTCGCCCAGCCCGGCTGCAGGCCGCTACTGCCACTGCCTGGCAGCGGTTGCAGGTTGCGGCTTTGACGGATGGTGTCGAGCTGCAATTGGTGTCGGCTTTCCGCAGCGTCGATTACCAATGCCAGCTGATCCAGCGCAAGCTGGAGCGCGGCATCGGCATTGAATCCATTCTGCAAGTCAATGCCGCGCCCGGCTTCAGCGAACACCACAGCGGGCGCGCGCTGGACATAGGCTGCCCTGGCTATGCGCATCTGGAGGAAGAGTTCGAGCAAAGCCCGGCGTTTGCGTGGCTGCAACGGCGGGGAGGTGAGTTCGGCTTCCGTATGTCGTTTCCGCGCAACAACAGCTTTGGTGTGTTGTACGAGCCGTGGCATTGGTACTACGAGGGGGTGGCGCGAAACTGAACAGTGGGGATTTTAAAGCAAGGGAACCATCCCGCCGATTATGTGTCCATAGCTTAATGGGGGTGCGGCAAATGCAGGCACTGCCAAAAAACGATGCAACATCCAAACACCGCATCAACTTCAAATCAAGCTGTTTTTCCCGTATTAAAATCAAATTTGTCAGACCTTGATATTTACACTGAAAGCGTTTGACAGTGACTTTGCCCATGGGCGTAGTATCGGCCACAGGGGAAAGCTCCCTTGTGGAGAACACCCCGATGGGGCCTTGTACCAAAGCTGTGCAAGGCCACATCCCGAACCAACAGCGTACAGGAGGCGCACCGATGATCAGTAAGACGCAAGTGCTGTTTCGTGGTATTGAACATAGTCAGGCTGTTGAAGATGCAGTCCACAAACGATTGGAAAAACTGGAACGTTACACCGACAAAATCCAGAGTCTTAAAGTCATTCTTGAAGCTCCCCACAACAACCACTACAAGGGTCGCGTCTACCACGTGGGCATAGAGGCAATGATGCCGAGTCATGACATCGTGGTCGCGCACGACCACCATGACAAACACGCGCACGAAGACATCTATGTCGCCATACGCGACGCTTTCAACGCCGTGGAACGCCGGCTCAAGACCGTTTCCGGCAAACAGCGGGCGAAACGCCATGGTGAGAGACTGAACGAAATGGGTGTGCTGAGTGAAGCGTTGCCCGTCCAGGAGTCCGGAGCAGCATGAACCAGTGCCGTCATTGAACACTGATCCATGACGACGGTTGCCCCGTCCCTCTCCATTGTCTGTCCAAACAGGTGTCAGTCTAACTACCCGCTCGTCGTCCGGACCAACGGCCCACAAGGACAACGCAAGCAAGTTAGTCTGGCACCGAATCCTCCGCTCCTCCCTCACGATTCACCTGGAACAATTTCTTGCGAACCAGCTCGCGATAGGCGCTGGGTGACGATTTCATGTGCTTGCGGAATTGCACGGCAAACTGGCTGCTGTCGCCGTAGCCAGTACTGAATGCGATTTCAGCAATGCCGAGGTTGCTGTTGCGCAGCAGTTCCTTGGCATTGTCGAGCCTTACCTGCTGCAGATACTGCATCGGACTCCTGCCGGTGGCCCGCTTGAAGCGGCGCGTCAGCGTGCGCACGCTGAGCTTGTGGCTGGCCGCAATGGCCTCCAGCGTCAGCGGCTCGTGATAGGCGTTGTGTAGCCAGTCCTGGATTTCGATGACAGTTTCGTCTTCGTGATAATGCTGTGGCCGCTGATTCAGGAAGCTCTGGGTATAGGTTCGCTTCAACTCGTGGGTGAAATGACGCGACACCTCACTGGCAATAGCCTGGCCATAGTGCTGCTCGATGAAGTGCAGCATCACATCACGCACCGAGTTCACACTGCCGGCGCAATAGATGTTACCGGCCCGGGTAATGAAACGATCTCGTTGCAGGATCACCTGTGGATAGGTGGCGGCGAACTGATCGAAGTAATACCAGTGGGTGGTAGCCACTTTGTTGTCGAGCAGGCCGGCTTCAGCAAGAAAGTAGCTGCCGGTGCCCACTGCGCACACCGGAGTATCGGCGTGTTGCTGCAGCCACTCCAGCAACTGCGGATATTGGCGCGCCACGCCCTTGGGATTGCCCCACAGAGCCGGCACTATGATGAGATCGGTGTGCTTTACATCGGCCAGTGTGTGTTTGCAGACCAGCTCGAGGCCGGCAGTAAGCACGATATTGCCACCGGCTGGATGCACCAGTTGCAACTGCAGCTTCCTGTAGTTGCCACCTTGGATGCGCTGCATAAGATCGGCGGCGTTCAGCATCTCCATCGGAATGGTCAGGCTGGTGCCGAGTACCTTGCGGAAACCGATGATGGTAACGTGTTGCATGTTCAGTCTGCCGCGGATGGCTTGAGATAACTGACATCAACCACGACATATTCACGCGGACCTGATGGCGTCTGGATATTTACCTCGGCATCGCGGGTTTTGCCGAGCAGGGCGCGCCCAAGCACCGAATCAATACTGATGTAGCCGAGTGCTGGATTGAGCTCATCGGGGCCCACGAGGCGGAAGCGCACTACGCTGCCACTCTCATCTTCGAGTTCAACCCAGGCGCCGAAATAGATTCTGGCGGTATCAGTAGGCGGATCGCGAACTACCTTCATGGTTTCCAGCCGTTTACGCAGGAAACGTACGCGACTGTCGATCTCCCGCAGTCGCTTCTTGCCGTAGGTGTATTCGGCATTCTCGGACCGATCGCCCTGTGCGGCAGCTTCGGACACTGATTGCGTTACCTTTGGTCGTTCCACCCGCCACAGTTGTTCCAGCTCGGCACGCAGAGCCTGTTCACCTTCGACGGTAATGTAGGGAGCCATCGGTGGTGAGGGCGGACGGTAACGCGACATGGCTGCAACGGATGGCAAATGGGAGGCCGCCATTGTCGCCATTACGGTTGTGGTTGCCAATGCAATGGCGAGGGCAGTGGCAGCATCAACTGGGTAAACCCGCCATGCGTGCGCAGTCGCACGCCCAGCCCCAACAATCGCACTGGCAAGCCACCACGTTCAAAGCCGGTGCGCACCAATGCGCGATAGCCTTCGAGATCGGGCGATGGCGACACCTGTTCTACCGTAGTCGACACGAAGTTGTTGAATTTGAGTTTCACAAACTGCTTGTTGATTGAGCTCGCCGCATTGCGGTTGTCAATCCGGCGTTGCAATTGCGCCAGCAAAGTGGGCAGTTCAGCCAGGCATTGCTCGACGGTGACCAGATCGGTGGCATAGGTTTCCTCAACACTGATCGAACGTGGCTCGCGATTGCTGCTTATGCGACGGTCATCTTCACCACGACACAGCGCATGCAGGCGATCGCCGAAACTGCCGAACAGCTCAAGCAGTTGCGGCTTGGTGTATTGCTGCAGGTCGGCGCAGGTGTCTATGCCGAGCAGTTCCATTTTGCGGGCAGTCACTTTGCCGACGCCATGGATCTTCTTCACCGGCAGTGTGCGCATGAATGCCGGCACATCATCGGGGGTAATGGCGTACTGGCCATCGGGCTTGTTCCAGTCGCTGGCAATCTTGGCGAGGAACTTGTTGGGCGCAATACCGGCCGACAGCGTGATACCGACTTCCTGCCGCACCCGTCGACGAATGTCCTGCGCAATCAACTGGCCGCTGCCGTGCAACAGCGGGCTGTGGGTGACGTCGAGAAAGGCTTCGTCGAGCGACAATGGTTCAACAAGATCGGTGTAATCGAGGTAGATTCGCATGATCTGCTGCGATGCCAGTTTGTACTTTTCCATGGCGGGCGGGATGACGATAAGGTCACGGCACAGTCGCCGCGCTGTGGCTGTCGGCATTGCCGAATGCACGCCGTATGTGCGAGCTTCATAGTTGCAGGTGGCAACCACCCCACGGCGATCGGCTTCGCCGCCAACTGCTACCGGCTGCCCACGTAGCGCCGGGTCATCCCGCACTTCGATTGACGCATAGAAACAGTCGCAATCGCAGTGGATGAACTTGGCTTGCATGGGCGCCGTCATTGCCGGCTACTTCTCGTTATGGGTGAAGATGCCGTCCCAGGCGGGCGGCGGTGATGTGAGTAATTGTGTCAGGCGCAGTTGATACAGTTTCAGCAGTTGGTAATTGAACTCACCGCAGGCTTCAGTTTCTGGCGCGAGCCCGTCAGTCATGATTATTGCTTTCAAGGCGTCATTGGCTTGTTCAAACAAGCCTTTTTGCCACAGCGTCAAGAAGGCCTCGAATTGGGCCACCAGTTGCAGCAAGGCAGCAGAAGCATGCGCGCGCTCAACCAAAGGTTGCAGGATGCGCACCGGTTCCTGCTTGCCTTTTACACGTACGAGGTCGAGCGGCAGGTAGAGGAATTCCGGTGCTGCCATAGCAGTGCTTTCGCTGACTATTACGCAGCAACTGTAGCGTTTGGTGAGCCCTTCCAGTCGCGATGCCAGGTTCACGCCGTCACCGATTGCCGTGTAATTGAGACGTGACTGCGATCCCATGTTGCCGACCACCACGCGGTCGGTGTTGATGCCGATGCCCATGGCTATCGGTTTGAGGCCGCGTTGCATGAAGGATTGATTGAGTGCAACCAACGCTGGCTGTACCGCAAGTGCGGCGCTTATTGCACGCTTTGGCGCATCGCTATAAACCACTGGTGCCCCGAACAGCGCCATCACCGCATCACCGATGTATTTGTCGACCACGCCGCCGTGCTGTTCAATAACCGCGGTCAGCGCTGAAAAGTATTCATTCAAAAGGGCAAGGATCTGCTGTGGTGAGCGGCCTTCGCACAATGCAGTGAAACCGCGCACATCGGTAAACATCACGGTGACTTCGCGTTCTTCGCCGCCAAGTTCGAGTTGTTTGCTCAGCAGTTCGTTGGCGATTTCGGGCGATACCACCTTTCCAAGCAATTCGCGGACTTTTTCCTTTTCCGCCAGGCCTTTGGCCATTGTGTTGAATGCAGTGGCAAGCTGGCCTACCTCGTCGCGATGGGGAATCTCTACGCTGGCTGCATAATCGCCAGCGCTGATGCGGCGGGCGCCACCGGTCAATAGCTGCAAGGGCCGGGTGATATTGCGCGAGACCAGCATCAAGGCTGCCATCATCAGGATCAAGCCCATTGCAAAAATGGTGAACAGCCTTTGCTGCAATGCTTCAAATGGCTGTAGCTGCGCTGCGAGGGAACGTTGCAACACTACCTGTACGCTGTTGCCATCGGCACTGATTGCGCTTGCGAGGGTGAGGTAGTCGGCACCGTCAAGCTGCATCAATGGATACTGGGTATCGCTGGCAGCGCCTGTGAATGCAGCAGCCAATGCAGCCGGCAGCGAAGCGGGCAGGGTGGAGCCACTGACCTGCCAGCGCGCACCTTTATACTGGAACAGCACACTGATATCGGCAGATACGGATTGTTTGAATTCTTCTGTGAAGGCGGTGCCGATTTCGAATCCGAGCACAACCCAGCCGACCAGATCGGGGGTCAACAGTGGCAGTACTGTCAAATGGTAGGGAAGGCCATCAAGCACGATCACATCGGCCGCTTCCGGATACTCACCCTGGCGATCAAGTGCCTCGGCCTGCTGGATCAGTGGTAACCACTCAGGCATCACCCCATTGAGTTCAGGTCGGCGGGTATCTGCCAGCAGCAACTGTGAATCAGCATCAACCATGGCGATAAAATCAGCTGTGACCAGTCGATCGAGCAGATTTTCCATGGCAGACAGCAGGGTCAGACGATCCGTATTCCATGCCTGTCGAAACGCAAAGTCGCTCGACAGGGCATCGCCGGCAATCGCCAGATTGTCATTACGGTCTTCGATCGCCGCATTGAAGTTGGCAATGCCGATTTCCAGATCACGCGTAATCAGCGCGTAGGCATTGGCGGTATTGGCGTTATCGACTGCTACATAGACCGCGGCCACCACGCCCAACAGCGGCAGTAGCAAGAAGGCCAGCAGTCGGCTTTGAAAACGTTGGAATTGCAGCGCCATGGCTTTTGCGTGCTAGTAGCGTGAGCCACCACGACGCGGTGCCCGCCGCACCATTCGCTCCGGTCGCAGTTCAAGCTGTTGTTGCAGCGTAGTATCTGCGGTGGCATCCACGGTCAAATGTATGGCTGTTTCCTGTGCGAGTCGCGGATGCCAGACTTCCACTGCCCACTTGCCGGTCGGCAGGTCTGATATGGTTGCGCTACCGGCAGCGACTTCAGCGAAATACGGTGTGTCCAGTACCAGCACGTAGCCGAGCATATGGTCATGGATGTTGCAGCCAAGCGTAACAAGACCAGCCTTGTCGAATACCAGCGGTTCGGCCGGAATGCCGATATAGAGCGGCAGTTCAAAGGTTCTGGCTTCGGAAAAAGAATAGACGTGATGACGGATGTGATCGGAGTTGGGAAAGCTGACGCTGGATCCGCTCGTGATGGCCCGCACATGCGGTACGAACCGTTCGTCGACCTGGTCGACACTGGCCTGCATGGGTGCCGGTGCTGCCTGTTTGCCGTCAATTGTGGTGATGTAGAGCACTGCGTCTTCTACTGCGTTGCCTTCCTGGTCGGTCAGACTCATGGTAAGCGTGGCGCTGCTGGCAGCAGTGGCATACAGCCACAACAGCGACAAGGCCGGCAGCAGTCGTAACAGACGGGGAAGAGCTGGCACCATAGAGTTCTCCGGCACGGGACGGTTGGTCCCGGTAACTGACGACGCAAACACACACGATTATACGCGTCTCTTATACAAGGTCAGTCTCGAAGGAGTGGTGGTTGGCGATCTTTCGCTTTAGTTTTTCGGAAAGGATTCACTATACTGCGGCGGCCCGCCACAGGCCGGATCCTTGCCAAAAACAACAAAAGGGACAAAAGGAACGCCGCAATGAATACCAGCACCCGCACACCAGAATCTGCTGATCACTCCGACTCAAAAGTCACAAAGTCCGACTGGCGACTGATCCTGCTGGCAAGCCTCGGTGGAGCGCTCGAATTCTACGATTTCGTTGTCTATAGCCAGTTCGCGCAGTACATCGGGCGGGCCTTCTTCCCGAGCGACGATGCCCTGGTGTCACTGGTGCTGTCATTCAGTACGTTTGCAATTGGTTACTTCGCCCGCCCGCTCGGCGGCATTTTCTTCAGCCACATCGGCGATCGCATTGGTCGGCGTAAAGTATTGGTCATCACCATCCTGATCATGTCGGGTGCCACGGCTGGTATCGGTCTTTTGCCTACCTATGCCCAGGTGGGAATCCTGGCGCCAATATTGCTGGTGTTGTTCCGTATTCTGCAGGGTTTTTGTCTGGGCGGTGAGCTTCCAGGCGCCATTTCGTATGTGGTGGAAACGGCGCCGCGACGGTCCGGCTTCTCGGTTGGGATCATCTTCTTCTGCGTGAACTCCGGTGTGTTACTGGCAGCACTGTTGAACCTGAGTCTGCAGTTCACGATGGAACCGGAAGCCATTGCCGACTGGGGCTGGCGCATTGGCTTCCTCGTGGGTGGCGTACTCGGCATCTTCAGTTTCTTCCTGCGCCTCACGCTGGAGGAGAGCAAGGAGTTCACCCGTATCCGCTCCGTGGGCAAGGCGTCGGCGTTGCCGATAGCCGACCTGATCAAGAAGTTCCCGATGGCCACAGTTGTAGGGGTCGCGGTACTGGCAGTGACTGCAGGCTTCAATGGCCTGCTGTTTGCCATGCCGGCCTATCTGCCGCAAACCATGGGCTACACCGCGGTAGAGGCAAGTCTTGGACAGAACATTGGTCTGGCGATCCTGTCGGTTGGTTTGTTGACGGTGGCGTGGCTCAGCGATCGCGTCCCGCGTAGACCGATGTTGTTGTTCGGCACCGGCATGCTGATGCTGTTGTCGTATCCGTTCTTTCTGGCTGCGCAGAACCACAGCATGAACTTGTATGTGATGTTCGCCATCGTTGGAGTGGTGGCATCGTTCTGCAACGGTACGGTGATCGGTGTTTGCGCCGACCTGTTTCCCACCTATATACGCTTTACTGGTGTGGCAATGAGTTTCAACCTCAGTTTCTCGCTACTCAGTGGTCTGGCACCAGTGGTGATCGCCGAACTGACCCGCCAGACCGGTAACCCCGCCAATGCTGCGTTCTACATGATTGGTTGCGCTGCAATTTCATTCGTGGCGGCGCTTGTCATGCACAAATACGATGGACAGATTCTGGCCGATCTCGAAAGCAAATAACCAAAGGAAGGCACGCTCCAGCCATGGCACTTGAAACGATAAAGCCAGCAGATGGCAGTAGAGTGGTTCGGGACGACACCCATGCAGTGTTGTTCGAGCAGCCACCGGAAGTGCTGAAGGGACTGCTGAACAACCTAGAGTTTCCGCTGTACTACTTTCTGTTCATTGGCAAAGGCACCCAAAGCGGCACCCGCTTGAATCTTGTGGGTGACGCTGCCGAAATCGTCCGCGTGTTGCGCCTTTTGCAGCTGACATTGCTGGGGCCTGTGCAAACCGAATTGCAGCGGTGGGGTACCCCCCCCCGTGGCTGCAGCAGGAGTGGTTGAACGCTGCCCGTCATCTTGCCCTCAAGGGGGCGGATGGCCAGGTGCGCAGTATCGAAAGCTTTTTCAACATCATTCCATTCATAGTTGGCACCGCAAGTGATGGACGCTTTACTCTGCGCCGGCTGGGCACTGACCGTTATGAAATTGCCGGCAATGAAGCAATGACCAGCGTGGATCTGTGCGAAGATTTGGTGATCAATCCGCCTTACGCACTACAAAAACTGATTCTGTTCCCCGTGAACTGGTAAAGCTTGGTCTCGAAATCCTTGGTTCGGCATCCGGATTCACTTCGAATGAGCCCTGTACCGGATTGGCGCTGTGCGACAACGGCGATTACATCCTGATCGATTCAATTCCGTATCTCGACAAACACCTGTTCGCGCGCGGCATCTCGAAGAACCAGGTCAAGGCTGTCGTCATCACTCATCTGCATGATGACCACTGTGCATTGTTCCCGCTGATCTTGATGCCGGAGACAGTTGAGATACTGACCACGCGTGCCATATACGATGTGCACAGTGTGCCGACGATAGGGGCTACCTTTGCAACTACCTACAAGGGCTATACGAAGACCATATGCGTGATAGGTGACAATACTGCCATGAGTGCGATTGGCGGTCTGGTGGCGCAGGGAGTAGTGGGTGCAGCCACCTGGCACAATCTGCAGCGCATCTACAGCCAGCACTTTGATCTGCTGGTGGCTGATGGTGGCGCCGGCGCCATTCACGGTGATCCGGCTGACGCGCTGAAGTCCGATGCCGATCGAGTTGTGTTTGTACATGTCGAACATCTGTCCAACCGTTTCAACACTACATTTTCGCTGGCCAGTTCCGGCAAGCGCTATATTGTGCTCGACGAAGACAGTGGCATCTACACTTCACTGATAAACCACTATCTTTCGGTGTGGCTTGGCGAGCCGTTGTCCAACCGCTGGTCGCGCAGCATCCTCGCCGAAGAAGAGATCCGCCACTACAACGCCGGCGACGTGTTGATGGTGCAGGAATCAAGAACCCGTGGTTATGTGTATCTGATCCTGACCGGCTACTGCGAGGTGGTCAGCTTCGATGGCGAGAAGTTGCACAGCACCGCCCAGTTGCAGGCTGGCGAAATCATCGGAGAAATGGCAGTAATCACCGGAAGCCGCAAGCGCAATGCCAGTGTAGTGGCAAGCTCGCCGGTTACAGTTTGCGTGTTCTCCGAAGAAATTTTCGAGGCCTTTATCGCCAGCGAGGGTCATCGCGACAAACTGCTGGCGCGATGGCAGTCACGCTTGCTGTTGCGCCAGTTGCCACAGTTTCGCGATCTGGTGTCAACTGTGCTGGAGAAGCTGGCTCATTCCTGCCGCATCTTTGGACTGGCAGCAGGCCAAACATTGCAGCCCGACGCCGGTCAGTGGTATCTGCTGGTAGATGGCAGTGGCAGCTGCAACGGATGCAGCAACATTGTTCAGTTGGAACTGGGTTTTATCCCGTTTGCCGCAGCAAACCTGCACGCCTTCGAGGCAGAGTGTGATTGCTGTTTCGTCAGCATTGCACGCCAGCAAGCAGAATGTTTCATTGCGGAAGTACGCCAATTCAGTTATCTGTTGCGCAAGTATTGCATCTCGCAGCAGCAGAACGACTACGACTGGCTGTTGGGAAACCCGGAGAGCACCACCGGCCCGGATTAATGCAGTACCGGCTTTTCTTTCAGAAAAAATGACCACAACACAGGCCTTCGCATGAACATCATTCGTTTGTATTCGGGATTGACACTGCTGCTGGTAATGACCGTTGTCCCAGCACTGGCCGCTGATGCCCCACTGGGTTTGACGCCACCACCACCTGCAGCAATAGGCGACAAGGCAGTCCTCGTTGTGCCACATCCAGACCACAACGTCTTGCTGCGCAATAGCGATGCCTTATTGGTGACCAACAAGCGCCTGGTTTACGACATGTGGCGCACCGTAATGAGTGCCGGGCAGGTAGAAAAGATGGAAGAGTTCTTTGCGAGGGACCTGCTGCAACACAATCCCGTCATCGCTACCGGACTCAATGCTTACCGCAACTGGCTGCAATCTCAGTTGCAGCACAAGAATAGTGTGCCATCGAAAATTGCCGAGCCATTGATCACGATGATCGCGGAAGGCGACAAAGTTGCGCTGGCTTTTGTCACTGCGTATCCAGAGCCGGATGGTTCAGGCGATACCTATACCTCAACCCATTTCTATCTCTACCGCATTGAGAACAACAAGATTGCCGAACAATGGGAATCGGTGCAGGTGCCGGATGGCTTGTTGCCGCCGCTGGTTGAAAATGGCGGTCCGTTACCGGTACGCGGCACCCAGGGCAGGGCGCAACTTGCCATGCTCGACAGTGCCGACCGTGGGCTCGCCAATAACAAGCGTCTTGTCTTTGAC
>CAISOD010000118.1 GCA_903887045.1 uncultured Gammaproteobacteria bacterium
AGCCTGCGCGCGCCAGATCACCGAAAACCTGGCCACGCGCGCGTTCGGCCGCAAGGTCACCGACGCTGACATGGCGCTGCTGCTGCCGTTCTTCCAGCAAGGCAGTGAGCTCGGCGGTTTCGACAAAGGTATTGAGCAGGTGGTGGCAGCGGTGCTGTCGAACCCGAACTTCCTCTACCGTCAGGTAGTGCCGGATGCCAATCAACAAGGCGAGCAGTACTTCGCACTCGACGATGTGGAACTGGCGTCGCGCTTGTCGTTCTTCCTGTGGAGCCAGCGGCCGGATGAAGAGTTGCTGGAGCTCGCCCTTGCCGGCCGCTTGAGCGATCCGGCTGTGCTGCAAACGCAAGTGCGCCGCATGCTGGATGCTCCGCAAGCGTCTGCGCTGGTGGAAAACTTTGCCATCAAATGGCTGAACCTCGACAACCTCAACGATGTGGATCCGAACCCGCAGCTGTTCCCCGAATACAGTGACGGCCTCTTGCGCGACTTCAATGAAGAGAGCAATCGGTTCATCGCCAGTGTGCTGTTGAACGATCAACCAGTACCGGCACTGATGACAGCGGATTACACCTTCCTCAACGAACGCCTTGCCAAACACTACGGCATTGATTCGGTCTACGGCGCGCAGTTCCGCCGCGTGGCACTGAAGGACGAACATCGCCATGGCTTGCTCGGCAAAGGTGCCGTGATGTTGCGCACCTCTTACGGTGATCGCACCTCGCCTGTGCTGCGTGGCAACTGGGTACTGGAAAAACTGATGGGAACACCATCCGCACCACCACCGCCCGAAGTAGTTACCGACCTCACCGTACCCGAAGGCCAGAAGCCCACCACGCTGCGCGCACGCATGGAAAAGCATCGCAGCAATCCCACCTGCAACCAATGCCATGGCGTGATCGATCCGATCGGCCTTGCGCTGGAAAATTTCAGCGTTACCGGCCGCTGGCGCGATCGCGATGTGCAAGCGGATGAAGCCATCGACGCTACCACGGTGATGCCTGGCAATATCGCTATCGGCGGCCCGGTGGATCTGCGCAATGAACTGATCAGAAAGCCGGAAAAATTCGTTCGCACATTTACCGCCAGAATGCTGACTTACTCGCTCGGTCGCGAGCTGGAATATTTCGACATGCCGCAAGTGCGCGCCATTGTCGATGCAGCCGCCGCCAATGATTACCGTTTGTTCGACATCGTGATGGGCATAGTCCAGAGCGATTCGTTTCGCTACCAGGCCCTGCAGCATGACGACGAAGCGGATGCAGTGAATGTGGCAAACAACGCCAATTGATTGGATGCAGGCCTGAGCCTGCGGGAGAGCACAACATGTTCCTGACCAAAAAACATCTGTCACGTCGTACGGTATTGCGCGGCGTCGGTGCGTCGATCGGCCTGCCGCTGTTGAGCGCAATGGTGCCGGCTGCCACCGCGATTGCGCAGACCGCTGCGGCGCCCACGCTGCGTGCCGGCTTCTTCTATATTCCGCACGGCGCCGTGATGGACAACACCAAACACGGCAAGGAGATGGACCGCTGGAACCCGATTGCCGGCAGTGGCCCCGATCTGCAGCTCAACATGATCATGAAGCCGCTCGAACCCTACAAAAGTTATCTGAGTTCGTTCGGCAACCTGCTGAACGCTTCAAGCAAGGGCTCGGTACACACGCTGAATCCTGCTACCTGGCTCAGCGGCGTGCGCCCACCTGAAGGTGCTGCCGGTGCCAGCATGGCGAAAACCCTGGATCAGGTATTGGTGGACCACATCGGTCAGAGCACATCACTGCCGTCACTGCAGGTCGCCTCGGAAACCACCATACAAAGCGCCGCCTGCAGCAGCGCTGGTTGTTATTACAGCTCCACCCTGTCGTTCGCCAATGAATCGTCGCCGCTGCCGATGGAACACAACCCGCGCAAACTCTATCTGCAATTGTTTGGCGAAGGCGACAGCGCCGCCGAACGCAGCGCCATCAACAGGCAAGAGGCCAACCTGCTCGACATGGTGGCCGCCAGCACGCGCGACTTGCAGAAGACTCTCGGCGCCGGCGACAAACAGATTCTTGAAAGCTATCTCGACACCGTGC
The DNA here is from genome assembly GCA_903887045.1 of uncultured Gammaproteobacteria bacterium. Taxonomy (GTDB): domain Bacteria; phylum Pseudomonadota; class Gammaproteobacteria; order Pseudomonadales; family Pseudohongiellaceae; genus CAILUG01. The sequence goes on from CAISOD010000118.1 coordinate 2,081, forward strand.
GTGAAATCGAACGTCGTGTAGAGAAAGCCTCGCAGCGTGACTTGTCTTCCATCGACGTACCCGGTGCGCCGATCGGCGAGCTAGACAGTTTCGATGAACAAGTGCGTTTGATGTTCGACCTCATCGCCATCTCCTATCAGGCAGATCTGACGCGGGTGATCTCGTACATGATGGTGTCGGAAGGCACCAACCGCACCTACAACCACATCGGCGTGCCCGATGCCTTCCATCCGGTTTCACATCATGCGGATGACAAAGGCCGACTGGAAAAAGTCGCCAGGATCCAGACCTGGCACATGGAGCGCTTCAAGGATTTCCTCGACAAGATGGCCGCCATCCAGCACGGCGACGGCACCCTGCTCGACAACGCGATGTTCATGTACGGCTCCAACATGAGCAACAGCGACCGTCACGACAACTACCCGGTGCCGAACCTGTTGATCGGCGGCGCTTGCGGCAAACTGAAGCGCGGCGGCCAGCACGTGATATTGCCGGAACGCACACCACTGGCGAATCTGCATTTGACGGTACTGCACAAGGCCGGCATTGAAGTCGACAGCTTTGCCGACAGCACCGGCATCATCACTGAAGTGTGAGAACCACTGTAATGAACTTGTTGGCGCAGCGCAGAACATTCCTGAGATTGTCACTCGGCGGCGTGGCGGCACTGTCGCTGCAGGCAGTAGTAGGCAACAACGCGCTGGCGCAGGCGTCAGCCGATACCACGCAACTGCGCGATTCAATGCTGGTAATCAATGCCGGCGGCACCAATGTGGTGGTGTGCAACACCAGTGAAGGTCTGGTGCTGGTAGACAGCGGCACCGCTGCCTACAGCGCCCAACTGTTGGAGGTGCTGAAAGACATCAACCCTGCTGGTGTGCACACCTTGTTCAACACCCACTGGCACCTTGATCAATGCGGCGGCAATGAAGCAATCGGCACTGGCGGCGCCAGCATCATTGCCCACGCCAAAAGCTGGCAGCGTCTCTCTACTGAATACTACCTGCCGCAGGAAGAGCGGTATCACAAGCCCTTGCCGGCAGCCGGCAGACCAACCGTGAAGGTCCACGACAAAGGCACGCTGCAAATAGGCGACACCGCAGTCGAGTACGGCACCTTGATAGAGCCGCACACCGATGGTGACCTCTACGTGCATTTCCGCACTGCCAACGTGTTGGCCGCCGGCGGTGCGGTAGCAGGCAAGCAGGACCCTGAACTCGATTGGTATGGCGGCGGCTGGCTGGGTGGCCGCGCCAACTCACTCGACGCGCTGGTGCAGCTCACCAAT
>CAISOD010000119.1 GCA_903887045.1 uncultured Gammaproteobacteria bacterium
CCGGCACTGGTCGCCACGGTTTGTTGGGGCAGGGCAGTATCCTGACTGTGACGTCGGCACCGAACCGTACCTCGCCGGTAATTCGCGGCGCGTGGGTAATGGACCATTTGCTCGGCACGCCGCCACCGCCACCGCCACCGGGCGTTGAAGTGAATATTGATGCGAAGTCAGCTCCCGGGGCTCCACCCACCACCATGCGGCAGCGCCTGCAGCAACATCGCGTGGATCCATCATGCTCGGCCTGCCACAACATGATGGATCCCATCGGTTTTGCGCTGGAGAATTTCGATGCGGTTGGCAAGTTCCGCGACAATGCCGATGGCGTGCCAGTCGATTCCAAAGGTGTGTTCTGGGATGGCAATGAGTTTGAAGGCCCCGATGGCCTCTATCAGATGATGCTGGCGCGGAAACAGTTGTTTGTGCAGAACTTCAGCGAGAAGCTGATGACCTATGCGCTCGGGCGCAAGGTGGAGTACTACGATATGCCTGCGGTACGGCAAGTAGTGCGCGAAGCAGCCGATGAAGAATTCCGCTTCAGTGCACTGGTGCGGGAAATCGCCCGGAGCCAGGCGTTTACCCATCGCACCAAAGATGCAGGTGAAGCAACAGCAACTGCCCAACGTTGAGAATCACACGATTCGGGAGACACCCATGTTCATTGCAAAGAAGCACCTGTCACGGCGTACATTGTTGAGAAGTGCCGGTACGGCCATTGCACTGCCGCTACTGGATTCGATGATTCCGGCCTCCACTGCGCTGGCGCAGACCGCCGCCAATCCACGTCCGCGACTGGGCTGCATCTATATTCCTCACGGCGCCACCATGGCGGCGTGGACTCCTGCGAAGACCGGCAAGGACTTCGACTTCACGTCCATCCTCAAGCCGCTGGAAAGCTATCGCAGTCACATGAACATCGTCAGCGGTCTGGCCAATACGCCAGTGGGTCCGCAAGAAGGTGAAGACAGTGGCGGCGCACAAAACCATGAGAGGGCTGCTGCTGCGTTCCTTACCGCTGCGCATCCGGTAAAGGGTGATCGTGGTTTTGTCGGCCAGTCCTTCGATCAGATCATGGCCGAACACATGGGGCAGGACACGCCGCTGCCATCGGTGGAACTGGCAATTGAGCCTTCCGGCAATACCTGTGGCGATGCCGCCTTCACCTGCTCCTATCGCAGTTCGCTGGCGTGGAAAACCCCAACGCTGGCCTTACCGATGGAGAACAACCCGCAACTCGTGTTCGAACGCCTGTTCGGCGATGGCAGTACTGATGCTGATCGTCGTGAACGCCGGCGTCAGTCCGCCAGCATGCTGGATTCCATCAAGGAAGACGTGGCGAGTCTCAATCTGAAATTGCCCGCTGCCGACCGCAGCCGTGTCAGCGACTATCTCGATGAAGTACGCGAGATCGAACGCCGCGTAGCGTTGGTGGATGCCAAGCTGTCGTCACAGGAGCTCGAAGTGCCGGATGCGCCATTGGGCATCCCCAACGGTTTCGAGAACCACATCAACCTGATGTTCGATCTGCAGGTGCTGGCCTACAAATCCGAAATCACCCGCATCTCCACGCTGATGATGGCAGGCGAAGGCAGCAACACCCGCTTCCCACAGAGTGGTGTCAGCGAAGGCTTCCACAACTCGTCGCATCATTCCAACGAACAGAAGAACAAGGATCTGTTCGCGCAGATCAACACCTATCACATCACCGTGCTGAAAGGTTTCTTCGATCGGCTTGCCGCCACCCCTGATGGCGACGGCAGTCTGCTGGATCATTCCCTGATCGTGTATGGCAGCAGCATGAGCGATGCCAACGAACACAACTTCGATCCGCTGCCGCTGTTGCTGATGGGCGGCGCCAACGGTCTGATTGAAGGTGGTCGTCATCTGCAGTTCCCGGACCACACACCGCTGGCGAATTTGTACCTCGGCTTGCTGGACAAGTTCGGCATCCAGCGCGACAGCTTCGGCAACAGTACCGGGAAGCTGGACGTATAGGTTTCCATGCAGACGTCCAAACCATCCAATTGGGATGGCGCGGGCATCACGCGGGTCGGGTAGGCAGGGTTACTCCGGAATATCGTCGGTATTGGTCACCACGGCGCGCTGCGGCATGTAATCCAGCAACATTGCTGTCTGCCGCTTCACCACGCTGTAACACTCGCAACTCAGTGATTCGAGTTGCGGTCGATCAAGCACTTTGATCAGCCCGCGCGAATATGAAATCACGCCTTGAAGCGCTCTTGGGAATCGGGTGAGGGCAGAATTTCCCTCACCCGTGGTAACCCCGGATTCTTCGCTGCCACAGCTCTGTAAGTTAGCCCACACAAGGGGCCATTTTAACTACCGAGTTGGCTGGGTTAGAGCAGCAGCCGGTTGTTGGCAATGCCGATGGTATCGAGCTCGGCTCCCATCATGTCGGCAATGCCGAGCAAGAGGTTGGAGGTTGGCTCGTCATCATTGGCTTTGATATGCCGGTTGCCTTGCAGTCGGCCGCCAGCGCGTCCTACCAGCAGGGCCGGCACATTGTGGCGATCGTGCAACAGACCGTTGCTCATGCCGGCCCCAAAGTAGAGCATCGACGAGTCAAGCAGGTTGCCGTCGCCGTCAGGGGTGGATTTGAGCTTGTCGACGAACTGGGCAAACTTCTGCATCTGGTACGTGGTGATGCGAGCATAGCGGTCGATGCTCTCGTCGGTATTCTTGTGATGGGAGACATTGTGATGTGGTTCGTTCACACCCACATGCGCGTAGCTGCGGCCACTCGCCTCATGGCCGGTCATGAAACTGAATACACGAGTCATGTCGCCTTGCCAGGCCAGGTGCATCAGGTCATAGGTCAAGGTCATGTGTTCATCAAAGTCGTCGGGAATGCCGACTGGACCGTTGGACGTATTGGCAATCACGCTGGAGCGTGAGGATAGCTTCTGTATCTGGTCTTCGATGCGGCGGATGTTCGTGAGGTACTCATCAAGCAGCGAGCGGTCACCGGCTCCCAGCATCTGTTCGAGTCGCTTCGATTCTTCCAGCACCGAATCCAGCATGCTTTGTTTGGTGGCAAGGCGGCGCATGCGTTGTTCTGCAGTGCCGGGATCGCCAAACATGCGTTCAAAAGTTGCCTGCGGGCTGATGGCGATCGGCAACGGACTCTCATCGTCGTACCAGGCCATGGTGGCGAAAAACAGGCAGGGGTAGTTGTCGCAAGCGCCAGCCGATGTCCCCATATCTTCGGTGCCGACTTCCAGCGAGCGGATCGGCGTGTCACCGGCGATTACATCGGCGATGTACTGATCCAGAGATTTTTTGGAGCGCAACTGATTGAAGTTGCCGTTTTCACTGAGCGGGCCGGCGCCATTGAGGAAGGCTGCACTGGCGCCCATGTGGATGCCGCCCATGTCCTGCCGGCCTTCAGGCGATTTAAGGCCGCTGATGGTGGTGACATAGTCTCGACTGCTTTCGATGGGTTTCATCACCCGCTTGAACTCGAAGTCCTTGCCCACCTGCTCCGGATGCCAGTCAGCCGGGAAGATGCCGTTCGGCACATAGACCGAACCGAAACGCAGCTTCGGTGCGGCAGCCGTTGCCGATTGCGCGGTGGCGGCCGGTATCATCGCATCGAGCAAGGGTAGTGCAATGGCGGCTCCAGCACTTCTGAGGAGCATCCGACGATCCAAATTTTTCCTGGTAATGAACATTGTCATTCTCCTGCGGTAGCAACCGCGTTGATGCTGGAAGCCGAACTGTTGGTGCGCATTAGAAAGGGGTAGCTGTCGACGATGCCCAGCACGATAGCCAGCAGACTGTAGTTCTGGGTGGCTGCATTTCGCACGATGCTGCGGACCACTGGCATGTCTTTCGGATCGAGGCCACGGCCAAGAGCGTACACCAGCAGCTTTTCAGTGACGGTGCTGGCAAACAGCTCTGGATCTTTCAGCAGCGCTTCCCGCAGGGCCCGCGGTCCGTCAACGTCAGTACCATCCAGCAATACGCCGGAGGTATCGAGGGCAAGTCCCTCGCGGGTGGTAGCGCGCCAGGAGCCATCGACATCAAAGTTCTCCAGTGCAAAACCCACTGGATCGATGACGTTGTGACAAACCGCGCAGGCAGGATCATTGCGATGGCGTTCAAGCTGTTCGCGTACTGTTGAGGGTCTGTCCGATGGAGCACTGGCTTCAAGCGCAGGCACGTTGGCTGGTGCGGGCGGTGGCGGGTTGTTCCAAAATTCCGTCAGAATGAATTTGCCGCGCATGATCGGCGAAGTGCGACTTGTAGCCGATGTCAGCGACAAAATGCTGCCATGTCCGAACAAGCCCCAACGATTCGGGTCATTGACGGCGACCTTGCGGAAACGCGTGCCGGTAACACCTGCGATGCCATAGTGACGTGCCAACCGCTCGTCGACGAACGTATAGTTGGCCGTCAGCAGCTCATGCACGGGCAGGTTCTCGCGCAATACATGCGCGAATAGCATTTCAGTCTCCTGCCGGAAAGCCTTGCGCAGGTTGTCGTCGAAATCAGGGAACATCAACAAATCGGGGCGTGCACGCATTTCCAGATTGCGTAACTGCAGCCACTGACCAACGAAGTTTTCGACGAAGGCGCTGGAGCGGGGATCATCCAACATGCGACGCACTTGCGACTCGCGCTCGCTGGCGTTTTCCATGTTTGTGCTCTCCGCTAGCGCGATCAGCTCATCGTCGGGAGCGGAAGACCACAAGAAGAACGACAGG
>CAISOD010000120.1 GCA_903887045.1 uncultured Gammaproteobacteria bacterium
GGTTTACCGACGAATTCCTCGATCTGGACGCGGTGCTCGACAATGTCGATAGCGAGTCCATGCCGATTGCGGAGCCGCCAACGAGGGAAGCCGTTGAGTTGTTCACAGCAGCTGGGGTATCCACCGCCGATGCAGAGGCATCGGCCCTGCTGTCCGAAGTCGATTTTCTTGGGCAGGCGCTGGACGATGTCGAGCAACAAGAAGCCGGGCAAGAAGACGCCGGCCCAGATGACGGTGTCGACGGACCGCTTGATGAAGACAGTTACATCGAGCCGCAATTGGCTGCTGCTCCAACGATTGCAGCGGCATCACCGGTCGCGGCAGTAGAGTCCGTACCCTCCAAAGCCCAAGAACTGCCGACTGAGATGGGGCTTACCGACGAATTCCTCGATCTGGACGCGGTGCTCGACAATGTCGATAGCGAGTCCATGCCGATTGCGGAGCCGCCAGCGAGGGAAGCCGCTGAGTTGTCCACAGCAGCTGAGGTATCCACCGCCGATGCAGAGGCATCAGCCCCGCTGTCCGAAGTCGATTTGCTTGGGCAGGCGCTGGACGATGCCGAGCAACAAGAAGCCGGGCAAGAAGACGGCGGCCCAGAGCACGCCGAAGAGGATTTTATGCGCGCACCGGCGGCCACAATTGCTGCGCCCGAGAGCTTTGCATTCACTTCAGAAGCTGTCGACAGAGAGCCTGCACCGGTTGTGGCCGAAACGGCGGCCAAAGACAAACCAGACGTATTCGAATTCACGCTACCCGATGTGGACGCAGCGGAACCGGTTCCTCTGGCCGAAGTTGCACTGAAAGAGAAAGCGCTGGAAACTTTTGCCTTTACCGCAGAACCAGTGCCTGCCAAGCCGGAAACCGCCGCAGACGACAGCGATGATGCACTCGACGTGTTGAGCTTTGACGAAGACTCGGTGGAAGTTGACGATGTCCCGGAAGAGGAGGGCTATACCCCGGCCAGCTCGCAGGACACCCACGATGCACGGCTTGATCTGGCAGTTGCCTACGAAGCCATGGGTGACCTCGATGGCGCTGTCGAAATCCTCGACGAGGTGATCGCCAGTGGTCGCATCGTGCAGGTCGCTGAAGCCAAGCGCCTGAAGCTTAAGTGGCCGAACAGCTGATTACTCCCCACCGCATCGCACTCGGCATCGAATATGACGGCAGTGCCTTCAGTGGCTGGCAATCCCAGCTGAATCCCCATTTGCGGACCGTGCAGGAAACGCTGGAGCAGGCGCTGTCGCGTGTTGCCAATGCGCCTGTCACCGTAGTGTGCGCCGGTCGTACCGATGCGGGTGTGCATGCGAGTGGCCAGGTAGTGCATTTCGAGACTACTGCCATGCGTCCGCTCAAGGCATGGTTACATGGAACCAACAGCAATATGGACCGCCACATTGCGGTGCGCTGGGCGCATGCAGTGCCCGACGATTTCCACGCCCGTTTCTCCGCTTGCAGCCGGCGGTACCGCTACCTGATCACCAACACCACGATAAGACCCGCGCTGTATCGTGACTTTTTGATGCATTGCCACACGCTGCTCGATGCAGGACTTATGCATGAAGCGGGGCAGCATCTGCTGGGTGAGCGCGATTTTTCTTCCTTCCGCGCTGCTGGCTGCCAATCACGTACGGCCATGCGCAATGTCAGCGAGCTCAGTGTCAAACGGCAGGGCGATCTGATCGTGGTTGAGATCGAAGCCAATGCCTTCCTGCTGCACATGGTGCGCAACATCGTGGGGACCTTGCTGCAGATCGGAAGGGGTGACAAACCGCCCGGCTGGGCCGGCGAGCTGCTGGCGCTGCAGGACCGCACCAAGGCGGCTCCCACTGCAGCAGCCCAGGGTCTCAGCCTGATCGCCGTCCGCTATCCGGCAGGGTACGGGATACCGGTTTCTCCATCGCCGTTCTGGTCCTGATCCGGCACTGCACCCGCGCCTTTGCGGTACTACTCCGCCCCCGGATACTTTAGAATCGCGCGTCCCCGCAACAGGCCGAATCTGTGCAAACAACGCCCCGAACCCGAGTGAAGATATGCGGCATCACCCGCGTAGAAGATGCCCTTGCGGCCTCCGACGCCGGCGCCGATGCAATAGGGCTGGTTTTCTACGGTAAAAGCCCGCGCAACGTCAGCATTGAACAAGCCCAAGCGATTGTTGCCAGCCTGCCGGCTTTTGTTACCTGTGTTGGTTTGTTCGTCAATGCGATGGCGTCAGAAGTGGAGGCCGTGTTGCGGCAGGTCGGGCTCGATCTTCTCCAGTTCCACGGCGACGAATCACCGGTCTATTGCCAAAACTTTTCCCGCCCGTATATCAAGGCGTTGCGCATGAAAGCCGACGCCGATCCTGCCGTTTTTGGCGCTGGCCATGCAGCGGCACGCGGTCTGCTGCTGGATGCCTGGGAGCCAGACCAGTTCGGTGGCACCGGCAAGACTTTTGATTGGCAAAGAATAGGGCCGGCAGCGGGTGCTTCCCGTATCATACTCGCCGGTGGACTGACTCCTGCCAATGTGGCTGGGGCAATAACGACCGTGCGGCCCTGGGCCGTCGATGTCAGTTCCGGTGTCGAGCAGGCACCCGGCATCAAGTCCCATCAACTAATCGAGCATTTCATCAGCGAGGTACGCCGTGTCTGAGCATCTCATTCGGCACAAGACTTACGATTTTCCGGACCAGGGTGGTCACTTTGGTCCCTTCGGTGGCATTTTTGTCGGCGAGACACTCATGCCGGCACTGTCCGAACTGAGTCGCCAGTACGACAAGCTCAAGCATGACCCGGCTTTCTGGGCCGAATTCGACTACGACATGGCGCACTATGTCGGCCGTCCTTCACCGCTGTATTTTGCCGAACGCCTGACAAAAATCGGCGGCGGCGCCCGTATCTTCCTCAAGCGCGAAGATCTCAACCACACCGGTGCCCACAAAGTGAACAACACCATCGGCCAGGCACTGCTTGCGCGGTCGATGGGCAAGCGCCGCATCATCGCTGAAACCGGTGCGGGTCAGCACGGTGTTGCCACCGCAACGGTCGCTGCGCGTCTCGGTCTCGAATGCCATGTGTTCATGGGCGTCGATGACATCCAGCGCCAGAGTGCCAACGTGTTCCGCATGAAGATGCTGGGCGCCAATGTCGTCGGCGTTACCTCCGGTTCACGTACGCTGAAAGATGCAATGAATGAAGCGCTGCGCGACTGGGCCACCAATGTTGACTCCACTTACTACATCATCGGCACAGTGGCCGGCCCGCATCCGTATCCGATGCTGGTGCGTGATTTCCAAAGCATCATTGGGCGCGAAGTGAAAGAGCAAAGCATGCGGCAGTTGGGTCGTCTGCCGGACTCGCTGGTAGCCTGCGTTGGCGGTGGTTCCAATGCGATCGGCTTGTTCTATCCGTTCATCGACGACAAACAAGTGCGCATGATCGGCGTTGAAGCCGGCGGTCTCGGCCTTGCAACCGGCAAACACGCGGCGCCGCTCTCCGCTGGCCGCCCGGGTGTGTTGCATGGCAATCGCACCTACTTGATGAATGACGAAGACGGCCAGATTCTCGAAACCCATTCGGTATCAGCCGGCCTCGATTATCCCGGCGTTGGCCCCGAACATTCATGGTTGAAGGATCTGCATCGCGCCGAATACACCGCAGTGACAGATGACGAAGCACTCGCTGCCTTCCGCACGCTGACGCGCAGTGAAGGCATCATCCCGGCGTTGGAGACCGCCCATGCAGTGGCGCACGCGCTGAAACTGGCGCCAACACTGCCGGCGGAGCACGTCATGGTGGTGAACCTGTCAGGCCGTGGGGACAAAGACCTGCACACCGTTGCCGCCATCGACAACATCAAATTGTAATGAATCCACTGGAAGTAGCTGGAAGCCGCATGAGCCGCATGAGCCGCATCTCGACCTGTTTTGACGAACTGAAACGCCGCAACAAGCAAGCGTTGATTCCCTATATCACCGCTGGTGATCCCAACGTGGTGACGACACTCGGCCTGATGCATGCTCTGGTACAGAATGGTGCCGATCTGATCGAGCTGGGGTTTCCTTTCAGCGATCCGTCATCTGACGGCCCGGTGATCCAGCGTGCAATCGAGCGGGCACTGGCGAAGAAAACCACGCTGCGCGACGTGCTCGAAATCGTCAAACAGTTCCGTGCTACTGACAGCAAGACGCCGGTTGTGTTGATGGGTTACCTGAATCCGGTCGAATGCATGGGCTACCAGCAATTTACTGATGCAGCGGTGGCTGCCGGGGTCGATGGTGTATTGCTGGTCGATATGCCGCCCGAAGAGTCGCACGATCTGCATCAGGTACTTCGCAACGGCGGCCTCGAGACCATCTATCTGGTGGCGCCTACCAGTAGTGATGCCCGTATCGAAGCTATCTGCCGTCAAAGCAGCGGTTATGTCTATTACGTGTCGCTGAAAGGCGTCACGGGGGCCAGCAATCTCGATATTGCATCGGTCACCAGTAACCTGGCTCGCGTCCGCCAACATACCAGTCTGCCACTCGGTGTCGGCTTCGGCATTCGGGATGCCGAAAGTGCGGCGAGTATCGCCAAAGTGGCTGACGCAGTTGTGGTCGGCAGCGCGCTGATCAACCGCATTGCAGAATTGCAGGATCACACCCACCACACGGCGGCCGCCCTGCAGCAGCAGACATCGCTGATCGCTGATATGCGCAGGGCAATGGACAATTAAGCATCCGCCGCGCGCAACCCTGATACTACAGAGCCGGAGCTAACGACTCTCATGAGCAAATGGATAGACAATATTTTGCCGTCGATCATGAAGACGGAAACCACTGCCAAGTCGCGCAGCGTGCCGGAAGGCATCTGGAACAAGTGCCCCAAATGCGAAGCGGTGCTGTACAACGAAAACCTGCGCGACAATCAGGAGGTATGTCCTAAATGTGACCACCACCTGCGCATTTCGGCTCGTCGTCGCCTCGAACTGTTCCTTGATGCGGACGTGCAGAGCGAGATCGGTGCCGACATCGAACCCACCGACATCCTGAAATTCAAGGACCTCAAGAAATACAAGGACCGCCTTGCTGCTGCCGCCAAGAGCACCGGTGAAAAGGATGCGCTTGTCGTCAAGGAGGGCCGCGTCAACGGTCGTGCTGTAGTGGTGGCTGCCTTTGAATTCGGCTTCATCGGCGGTTCGATGGGTTCGGTAGTGGGTGAAAAATTCACGATGGCAGTCAATCGTTGCCTCGAAAAGCGTTTGCCGTTCGTGTGCTTTGCCACCAGTGGCGGTGCGCGTATGCAGGAAGCGTTGGTGTCGCTGATGCAGATGGCGAAGACCGCCGCAGCGTTGGAGCGGATGAAGCAGCAGCGGCTGCCGTATTTCTCGGTGCTGGTCGATCCGGTGTACGGTGGTGTTTCGGCCTCGCTGGCGATGCTGGGCGACATCAATATCGCGGAGCCGCGGGCCTACATCTGCTTTGCCGGCCAGGATGTAATCCGCCAGACCGTGCGCGAAAAGCTGCCCGAAGGCTTCCAGCGCGCCGAGTTCCTGCTTGAACATGGCGCCATAGACATGATCGTGCATCGCCACGACATGAAGGCGCGCATCAGCTCGTTGATCGGCAAACTGCTGCCAGATCAATTGCAGTCAATCCCGGTACTGACGCCGCGCGAAGGCCAGGTAATGCCGCGACGCAGCGGTTTTTCCAGGGGCAAGTAGCGCTTGTCGACGCCGCCACTGCCGATGTTGTCAAAACCACAGGATCTCGCCGGTTGGCTGCGCCACCTCGAGACCCTGCACCCGAACACGATAGAACTGGGTCTTGCCCGCGTGAAGCAGGTGGCCGAGCGGCTGCGGCTGGACTTTGGTCATGCCAGAGTTATCACCGTGGGTGGCACCAACGGCAAGGGGTCGTCGGTAACCATGCTGGCCAGCATTCTGCGTGCTGCCGGCCATAGTGCTGTCACCTATACCTCGCCGCACATCACGATTTACAACGAACGCGTTGGTCTTGTCGATCGTCTCGCCACTGATGCAGAGCTCTGCAACGGATTTGCGGCCGTTGAGGCCGTGCGTGGCGATATCTCGCTGACCTATTTTGAATTCGGCACGCTGGCGGCGTTGTGGCTGTTCGCCCAGGCCAAGCCGGATTTCATCATTCTTGAAGTCGGTCTCGGTGGCCGGTTGGATGCAGTCAACATCATTGATGCGGATGTGTCATTGCTGACCAACGTCGATCTCGATCACATCGAGTGGCTCGGCGATACCCGCGAAAAAATCGGTTTCGAGAAGGCCGGCATTTTCCGTACTGCTCGCCCGGCGATCTACGGCGAACGTTCAATGCCGCAGAGTGTGGCTGACCATGCCGGAAAGCATCAGGTCCCGCTGTTGCAACAGGGCCGCGAATTCGGCTGGCAGCAAGCGGGGCAGAAGTGGAACTGGCATGGTGTTGACGCCAATGGCCGGCTGTTGCAGATGACTGACCTCCCCAGTAACGGCTTTCCGCTCGATAACGCCGCCGCTGTACTGCAAGTGTTGCACAGTCTCGGATTGGAATTGCCGCGTGCTGCCATCGACAAGGGTCTGGCCGCTGCCGAGCTGGCGGGACGCTTCCAGCAGAAGCAGTACCAGGGTCTGCGTGTGATCCTCGATGTGGCACACAATCCGCACGCCGCCAA
>CAISOD010000121.1 GCA_903887045.1 uncultured Gammaproteobacteria bacterium
CCGATTGAAGCGCTGCGTACCGAGTGATCCGCATGACCCGTTCTGACCCTCGGTTCCAATCCGGCAGGATCTCCGCTGCGTTGATTTCCCTCATTGGCGCTGCAGCGTTGCTGGCCGCAGCCGCTGTGCTGTGGTCGCGCAATGCAGCCGATCCGCTGGAACAGCAAGCTGAACAATTTGTTGAACTGGCACTGTCGGTAGGTATTGGCTACCCCGATGAGATTGATGCCTGGTTTGGTCCAGCCGCCCTGGATCCGCGTGAGCCAGGCAAAACGGCAGTGCCTCCGGCAGAGATACTGGCTGAGGCCCGTGAGCTGTTGGCAGACACCAGTGCACTTGCCGCTGCAACGCCATCGGCACGCAGTGCACGCCTGCAACAGCGGCTGGAAAAATTCGTGGTGCTGCTGGAAACACTGGTGACGCCGAAAGCCCTCGCCTTTGCCGACGAAGCGTTCAAGCTGTACAACATCACGCTGCCTCCGCTGCAAAGCGCAGAGTCGCATCAGGCCTTGCTGGACGCCGTTGAAGCGTTGCTGCCGGGGCAAGGCTCGCTGGCGTTCAGGGTCGCTGCGCTGCAGAACAAACTGGTAGTGCCGGCCGACAAACGCATCGCCGTGTTCGAGCGTGCTTTGCAAGAATGCCGCTCCCGCACCCTTGCCCACTGGACGCTGCCGGCCGACGAGCACCTGACACTGGAATGGACGCGCGACGTGGAAGCCGCCTGGCACCGTTACCAAGGCAACTACCAAAGCACGCTGCAGATCAATTCGTTGGCGCTGCCGTTTGTAGGCTCGGCACTGGACGTGGCCTGCCATGAAGGATATCCCGGCCATCATGCGCAGTTTGTGCTGCTGGAAAATGCTGTCGCGCCGGCAACACTGAATGTCGAAGATCAGCTCGCTCTGCTGCGTTCGCCCGAATCGGTGCTGCGCGAAGGTGCCGCCAACTACGGTGTGGATCTGGTGTTCACGCCGGAAGAACGACTGACGTTTGAACGTGAGGTGTTGCTGCCACTGGCAGGGCTTTCGCCGGAACTGGCGGAGCAGAATGCTGCCGTGCAGAAAGCCATCGGCTTGCTGAGCGACGAGGTGATTCCACTCTTGCAGGAATACCGTGACGGCAGTTTGTCGTTCAACTCTGCCACCTTCAGACTTGAACGCGAGGCCATGGTGTCGAGTCCCTCGGCGCTGCTGGAGTATGTCGACAAGTTCGGTGCTTATTCGGTGGGATATACGGTGGCAAAACAGCGTCTGCAGGATTACATTGCCGCCCGCGCTGACGCAGATCCCTGGGAGATTCTGCGCCGGGTGCTGGTGGAAACCGATGTTGCACTATTGCAGACCGACTCCACCGACAATCCTGCTGCAGCACCTGCTGACGCTGGCACAACTCCCTGATACGACGTCCCGCAGCCGAGTACCACCTCCCCATGCCCCGCAAAAATCCGTTCACCCGCCTGTTGTCGACGCTGGGCCTGACACTGTTGTCATTGGCAGCGATTGCTGCCGATTCACCGGTAAACCTGCAGATTCCGGTGCTCACCGGCGTACCGCAGCTGGCGGATTTCAATGGCATGCAACCAGTGACCGAACTGGCACGCCAGTTGGTGAAGGTCGACGATCTGGTACAGCGCCTGCCAACCAATGGTGCTGCGGCGTCACAAGGTACTGAGGTCTATCTTGGTTACGACAGCAAAACCCTCTATGCCTTCTTTCTGGCATTCGACACCAACCCGGAACTGATCCGCGCCAACATGTCTTCCCGCGAGAACATCGCTGGCGACGATAGCGTTGAACTGACAATAGATACTTTCAACGACCAGCGCAGCGCCTACTCGTTCGTGGTAACTCCGCTCGGGATACAACTGGATGCGCGCTGGACCGAGGGTGCGTCCAACCGCGCCGGCCTGGACACCACCTGGGAAGCCGTGTGGGACAGCGACGGCGAGCTCACCGACCAGGGTTATATCGTAAGGATTTCCATCCCAATGGCCGGCCTGCGCTTTCCCGGCGATGTTGAACAGCTCTGGCGTATCCAGGTTGGCCGCAAGATTCCACGTCTGAGCGAAGAGGTGTACTGGCCGGCGTATTCACTCGAACTCGAAGGCCGCCTGAACCAGACCGCCATGCTGACAGGCATCCGTGGTGTCGAACCCGGCAGCAACATGATGTTCATCCCCTATGTGTTTTCCCGCGGCTCCGACGTGCTCAACCGCCAGGCAGCGGGCGGCCCGGATTTCCGCAGCGCCACCGAAGCCACGCTTGGTCTCGACAGCAAGTTCGTCTTCAACGATTCGTGGGTGTTGGACCTGACTCTGAACCCCGACTTTTCGCAGGTGGAATCCGATGAACCGCAGGTGACGGTGAACGAACGCTTTGAAGTGCAGTTCCCCGAGCGCCGCCCCTTCTTTGTCGAGAACGCCGACTTCTTTGCCACAGACTCCAACCTGGTGTTCACCCGCCGGATCATCGATCCCGAAGGTGGTCTGCGTTTTACCGGCCGCAGCAACGGCTGGGGCTTTGGCAGCATCGTCATGAACGATGTCGCAGCCGGCAAGAACCGGGCAGCCAACGATCCACTGAAAGACGAAGCCGCCATGATCACCGTACTGCGCGGCTTCCGTGATTTGTCAGGCCAAAACCGAGTGGGCGTGCTGTTCACCGATCGCCAACTCGGCGACGGCTTCAACCGGGTACTGAGTGCTGACGGTCGTTTCAAGCTCACCCCGAACTGGGTCACCAATATCCAGCTCATCGGCACCGACACCGAGCCCACGGCGGGCGGCGCGTCATTCACCGGCGCCCAGCGTAATATCCGCCTTGATCGCACCGGCCGCACCTTCAACACCCACATCCACTACGTGGGCACCAACGACGGCTTCCGTTCCCAGCTGGGATTCCAGAACCGTTACTTCCGTACCGACACCTATGGCGTGCACGGCAATGCGCAACTCACCTTCTTCCCGCAAGACTCCAGCATGATCAGCTGGAGTCCACGCATCGGCGGTGCCCAACTCCAGGATCGCTCAGGCCAACGCCTGTTCGACGAATTCAGCCCCTCGCTGAGCTGGGCCTTTGCCACCAGTACCTACACAGCGGGCATCAGCAGGTTCACCGAAGTCCTTCGGCCGCAGGATTTCCGCGGTCTGCGTGCGACGACCTCATACGACTACGACTTCTGGAATATCGGCTACAGCAACAACATGTTGTCGAGCCTCACCCTGGATATCGCCTATCGCAATGGCACGGCGCTCAACCTGGTGCCGGCGGCAGGCAGCATGCCAGAGGTGGCAGACACCGACAGAACCGATATCACGGTGCTCTGGCGTCCGCTTTCCCAACTGCGAGTCAACACAACCTATCTCAACACCAGCCTCGACAGTCAGCGCGGCGTCAAAGCATTCAGCAACGAGATCCTGCGCAGCACCTGGAACTACCAGTTCAACAAGGAAATGTCGGTGCGCTTCATCAGCCAGTACGACAACACCGAAGCCGGCCCTGCCACCAGCCTGCCAACGCGCGAGAACCTGAACTTCGATTTGCTGCTGCGCTATGTGCTCAATCCATGGTCGGCATTCTTTGTTGGCTATAACTCCAACTCGAGCAATTTTGATCTGGTCGACACCGAAGACGGTGGTCGTGAATTGCTGATCAGCGACAGTCTGCGCCAGGACGGCGAGCAGTTCTTCGCCAAGTTTTCGTTTATGTGGCAGCGCTAGCCGCCGGGATCAGTTTTCTGCGGCGCAGCTTCGCCGCAATACCGATTCAGCTACGCTGCATCCACCCCTTCAACCAGCCGGCTGCCTTCACCCGCTACAAGGGCGCGCTGGAGCGGCCGTGACTGGCCAGATCGCGTCTGGACTTACTCGGCAGCTCTCGCCACCGGTTTGCCGTAGACCTCGATCCAGCCCACGTTGCTGAAGCCGCCAAAGCCGTGACCGCTGCCGGGCATCAGGTCCACGAAGCCGACTTCGTCTACTTTGCTCAGGTCCACTGTCTGCAGCAATTGTCCCTTGCCTGTCAGCGTGGCCGCGTCGAGCGTGAGCCAGCGTACTTCGGCCAGATAGAACTCCACGGTGCGGTAGTCGAAGGTGTAAGCGTCGATGAAGTCACCGGCGAGCAGGGTGCCATCGGCCAGTTTCACCAGCGGGCGTATCTGGTGGAAGCCCGACGTTTTCGAATACCACTTGATGCGGGCTTTGCCGCTGAGGTCGGCGTAGCTGTCCTTCAGTTTCAGCGTTACTGCGCAGGAGGGAGAGCACAGCCCCGTCCATACGTGCGGCGTGCCGCCTTCGCTGTTTACTTCCGGCGCGGCACCGTACACGGTCAATTGCAGGGCAGGATTGCTGACCAGCTCCTGCGACAACGGTACGTTCTCCGGCGTCCGCTTCCACTCTTCCTTGAACAGCAACGGCAATGGCGGCGGCGGTGCGCGACGCTCGGCTACGGGCTGGGCCGGTTCAGCGGCCTGCACGACGGTGGTGAACGTCGCGGCGACGATGAACATGAGTGCGCTACGCAAAATCATTGTTGGCTCCTGCAAGGGTGGTATTCAGTCTATTTGGTCAGCTGCGGCTGCAGCATGGCGAAAATCCGCTGGGCGATGATCGCATAGCCGTCGGCGTTGGGGTGCCGCATGTCACTGATCAACAATTCGGCATGGCCCGCGATGTCTTGCCGTAGTGACGGCATCAGTGTGGCGCCTTCTTCACGGGCTATTTTGGCGTACAGCGAGGTCTGTTCCGGCTGGCCACCATCGGTAGTTTCAGTGCGATCGGCCAGGTATACCGTGGCGCCGGTACGCACGAACATTGACACCAACTTGCGCAGGTTCTGCTCGGTACGGGTAGCCGCAACATTGTTACCCGAGTCATTGCCGCCGATGGCAATGAGTACGATTTGTGGTTGCAGCAACAGCCCGCGATCGAGTGAACCCAGCGCCATTGCCACCGTGCTGCCACTCCTGCCATGGTTCACAACACGATATTGGTAGCCATTGGCAGCCAGCAATTGCTGCAATTGGGCGGGGTAGGACAAATCGCGGGGAACGCCGTAGCCGGCAGTGGTACTTTCACCCACGGCAAGGATGACGGGACGACCATCGTCAACAGTTTGCGCGCTCAGCGGTATGGTGGTGAGGACCGATAGCAGCCAGCCTGCTGCGACGATGGAATTTGCCCAACCCTTGCCGAGGCGCATGAACAGGTCCAATTGGTGTTGGCGATTGGCTTGGCAGTCTAGCAGAACTATCATCGGGCAAGGCATTTGCACCTGCGCCTGCCACTGGCCCCTGGAACCACCCTATGCTCACCCACGAATTCGCCAAAGCGTTTGCCGCCAGCTGGATCGACTCCTGGAACAGCCATGATCTCGATCGCATCCTGTCGCACTACACCGACGATTTTGTGATGGCCTCGCCGCGCATTGCGATTGTGGCAGGAGAACCCACAGGCATTCTGAAGGGCAAGGCTGTGATCGGCGCGTACTGGCGCAAGGCGCTGGAACTTTCGCCGCAGCTGCAATTCGAGCATCTTTCCACCTTCGTGAGTGCCGACAGCATCGTGATCCACTACAAGGGTGTGCGCGGCCTTACCGCCGAGTCGTTGCTCTTCAACGATGACGGCAAGGTGTACCGCGCTGCGGCACACTACATGTAACAATGAGTACCTGCGAGTACCTGCAGTTTCCTATAACCACAACGACAGGAACCTTATGAAAACCGGCCTCAGCTCCTTGCTCACCCTCTTGCCCGCAGTCCTGCTGCTCGGCGCGATTACCCCGGTACAGGCGCAACAACCTGCCTCCGCGTTCGAGCGCGGCACTGGCCTGCAGAGCTGGCAACACCCGAATTACCCGGCGCTCATCGCGCAATGCAAAACTCCACCAGCACCGTTCCGCATCGGCGGCGGTGCACAAGCCGCTGCCAGCAACGCCGAACCACCGGCTCCGGCCCTGCCCGCTGTGCAGGCCATTGCCGACATCGTGGCGGCCGATGCTGGCTGGCGCGTGGTATGGGCATGGCAAGGCAACAATGCCGACGGCCCCATTGCCGGCGACAACGGCACCCTGCTGTTCGCCAACAACGATGCCAGCAACGTGATGCAGCTCGATCCGGCCACTGGTCTGGCACGCGTGCTGTATGAAGACACCAATACCGGCGGCGCACTCTCGCGCAACAAGAAGGGTGAATTGTTCCTCGCCATGCGTGGTCTGCACGCCGGCGTACAACAGCTGGAACCGGATCGCATGAGTTTTGCCAATACCATCAACAATGAACCACTCGATTGTGCTGGCGGCGTACTCAACGACATCAGCGCCGACAACAAGGGCGGCGTCTATATCGCCACGTCGGGTGTAGGAGTGTTCTACGCCGATCCGGTTGGTGAGATCACCCAGTACGGCACCGGCATGACCGGCGCCAACGGCATCATTCTCAGTCCTGATGAAAGCGTGCTTTATGTCACCAATGGTCCCGTGCTGGTGGCTTTCGACGTGCAGCCCGATGGCTCACTCACCAACCAACGCGACTTCGCCAAACTCGGTGGCAGTGGCGATGGCTCGGCTGTAGACGAGCAAGGCCGCATCTTTGTGGCAGCTGGTGGTGGCGTCGATGTGATTGAGCCCGACGGCACCGTACTGGGCCGCATCCCCGGCCCTGCCGGCCTGCACGGCGTGGCTTTCGGTGGCACAGACAAACGCACGCTGTTCGGCATTGTGTTCTACGGCGGCTGGGGTACACCGAGCGCACGCAACCAGATAGTAGCGTTACCGATGCTGGTGCAGGGAATTCTGGATCGGGCGAAGTAATACATTGGAAGTGACACAATGAAAGGCAAGCTTGCTTTTGTGGAAAACCCTGCCTGATGCCGCTGCGCACCGCCCTCAACCGGATCGTCTTTGGCACCGATACCCGCGCTGGCCGGCTGTTTGACCTGGTCCTGATCGCCTGCATTTTGCTGAGCGTGGCTGCGGCACTGCTCGACTCGGTAGCAGCGATCAATATGCGCTTCCATCGCGAGCTGTATGCACTCGAGTGGATATTCACCGTTCTGTTTACGCTCGAATATTTGCTGCGCTTGTACAGCAGCGAATCGCCCCGCCGCTACGCATTCGGCTTTTTCGGTCTGGTTGATCTGCTCGCAATCCTGCCTGCCTATATTTCATTGCTGGTGCCCGGCGCCTCATACCTGCTGGTACTGCGGCTGTGTCGGGTGTTGCGGATCTTCCGTATTCTGAAGCTGGTACAGTTCATGGAGGATGCCAACGTGCTGATGCGTGCCCTTGCGGGGGCGCGTCGCAAGATATTGGTATTCCTGTTTTCGGTAATGGTACTCAACGTGATCTTCGGCTCGCTGATGTACGTGGTTGAG
>CAISOD010000122.1 GCA_903887045.1 uncultured Gammaproteobacteria bacterium
GTCCAACCTCTTGCTGTTGCCGCCGGAAGCCTATCTGGCGGAGCTGGCGGTACCGGTCGATGTGGAAGGTATTCATGCCGTGCGCGAGCAGCTGCGTCGGCATCTGGCGCGGGAACTGGCTGAGTTGTTTGGCAGCGTATACCACGCCAATGTCAGCAATGAACCGTACCGTTATGAAGCCAGAGCCATTGCCCGCCGGTCATTGAAGAACACAGTGCTGAACTATCTGATGCTGCTGGAAATGCCGGAGTGGTTTGCAGCGGCGAAGCAGCAGTTCGACAGTGCCACCAACATGACGGACCAGAGTGCTGCACTGCGCGCCTTCGTCAACAATCCTTGCGCCGGCAACAGTGCCATCAAGGATCAACTGGTCGCTGCTTTCTACGCCCAGTGGAAACACGAGACACTGGTGGTTGAGCAGTGGCTCTCGCTGCAGAGTGCAGCACCGGTCGCCGGCAATCTGGCGGCTGTCAAACAGCTGATCGAACACGAAGCTTTTGATCTGCGCAATCCGAACAAGGTGCGCTCGGTGATCGGTGCCTTCTGTAACTCGAACCTGATCGGCTTCCATCAGGCGGATGGCAGCGGCTATCGCTTCCTGGCCGACTACGTGATCAAGCTGAATGCCAGCAATCCGCAGATTGCCTCGCGTCAGCTGACGCCACTCACGCGCTGGCGCAAATATGACACCGCCCGCCAGGCGCTTATGCAGGCAGAATTGCGTCGTGTGATGGCCGAACCGGAACTGTCGCCCGACGTTTACGAGGTGGTATCGAAGAGTTTGCAGGAATGAGCTAAGCTGCCGCGTGTAACAAAAAATCCCGAAAAAAGACCCGGCAAGCAGCAAAAACCAGCGCGCACAATCCATAAAAAAAAGAAAATTGCACATGCATAACGATCCCCGTGAAGTACTCAACAACTCTGCGATGACCCGACTGCAGTACGTTGTGGTGGCGCTTACAGTTGCACTGAATGCGCTTGATGGTTTCGATGTAATGGCCATCAGTTTTGCGTCGCCCGGAATTGCCGCTGAATGGCAAACCACGCAGGCAGGTCTCGGCATCATCCTGTCGATGGAGTTGTGGGGCATGGCGGTGGGTTCGATTTTCCTCGGCGGCGTTGCCGACTTGCTGGGACGTCGTCCCACCATTCTTGGTTGTTTGCTGCTGATGACGGCCGGCATGTTGATGGTAACCACTACCCAGAGCCTGGTTGTGTTGTCGTCGTGGCGCTTCATTACCGGTCTTGGCATCGGTGGCATGCTGGCGGCAATCAATGCGCAGGCGGCCGAGTTTTCCAACAACAAGAGTCGTCCGATGGCGATCGCCATCATGGCGGCCGGTTATCCGATCGGTGGTGTTGTCGGTGGCATGGTGGTAACGCAGTTGTTGAAAGTATATGACTGGCGTTCAGTGTTCTATTTCGGCACTGCCATGACTGCATTGATGATCCCAGCGGTGTTTTTCGTCATGCCGGAGTCGGTGCATTGGCTGGTGCGCAAGCGTCCCGTTGGTGCGCTTCAACGCATCAATGCGACCATGGCCCGTTTCGGCCATGCCGCCACTGCATTGCTGCCCGACCTGCGCGATGAAGCCGGCCGCAAGGCCTGGATCGACATCTTCAGCAAGAGCATGTTGCCCACTACGCTGATCGTGACCGTCTCTTATTTCCTGCACATCGTAACCTTCTACTACATCCTCAAATGGGTGCCGAAGCTGGTGGTCGACATGGGCTTCTCACCGTCATCGGCCGGTGGCGTGCTGACATGGGCCAGCGTCGGTGGCGCACTGGGCTGCTTCACCTTTGGTTACCTCACACGGCATTTTGATCTCAAGAAGCTGACGTTGTTCATGTTCATCTGTTCGTGTCTGGCAACCATGTTGTTCGGCCAGACTACGGCGAATCTCGCAACCTTGTCGGCACTGGTTGCGCTTGCCGGCTACTTCATCAACTCAGGTATTGTTGGAATGTATTCGCTGGTGGCACAAGTGTTCCCGACCCATGTGCGTGCGTCTGGTACCGGTTTTGCGATAGGGGTTGGTCGTGGTGGGTCGGTGTTGTCACCGATAGTGGCCGGGCTGTTTCTGCAAGGGGGCATGGAGTTGCCACAGTTGTCGGTAATCATGGGCGCCGGTTCGCTGTTGGCGTTTGGCGCCCTGATCTGGCTGGAGTGGAACAACAATGCGCCGAAAGCCGGCGGTACCAAAGTGAATGACGAGAAGCTGGTCGATGGCCTTTCAACAGGCCATTCATGAGCTGCACCCTGCAGTAGCCGCAGTGGTGTCAGAAGTTTGCATCAGAAAGTAGTATCAAAAGTCCGTATCAGATGTCAGTAACAGTAAAGAGGGTGGAATTGAAGCAGTATGGGAAGAGCGTATCAGAACCGCAAAGAATCGATGGCCAAGACTTCGGCCAACAAGTCGAAGGTCTACGGCAAATACGGCCGTGAAATCTACGTGGTCGCCAAGAGCGGCGGCTTTGACCCCGGTGGCAACCTGGCTTTGCGCAGCATCATCGAGCGCGCCAAGCGTGATCAGGTGCCGGCGCATGTGATCGACAAAGCCATCGACAAAGCCAAGGGCGGTGGTGGCGAAGACTATGTGATCACCCGCTACGAAGGTTTTGGCCCGGGTTCATGCATGGTTATCGTTGAATGTCTGACCGACAACACCAATCGTACCTTCGGTGATGTACGGGTCTGCTTCAACAAGACCAACAGCAAACTCGGCACCCAGGGTGTGGTCAGCCACATGTTCGACCACAGCATCATCCTATCTTTCAAGGGCGACGAAGAAGCGGTGATGGAGGCCTTGTTGAATGCCGACGTCAACGTAAGTGATATCGAAAATGAAGCTGGCAAGATCACTGTATTCGCGCCGCATGCCGAATACGCCAAGGCCAAGGCTGCGCTGGCAGCCGCTTTGGGTGACATCGACTACGAGGTCGATGAAATCCAGTTCATTCCACAGACCTATACCTCACTCAGTGGCGATGATGCAGCCATGTTCGAGAAGTTCATGGACATGCTGAATGATCTTGACGATGTGCAGAAGGTCTACCACAACGTGGAATGACCAGAAGCTCCGAATGCAAGAACGGCTGCAAATTGCAGCCGTTTTTCGTTGAAACCAGCGTATCGAAATCCAGACCCGGGCGTGCCAGATTGTCCATCAGCACTACGGTGCTGATGACCGGTGGATTCGGCACAGGATTGCTGGCCGGTGGCACGTTGTACATGTCGGCGAAGGCAACGATCTTTTCTTTCGGCAGGTACATCACCAGCATGTCTTCGGCATGCGGCAGGCCCTGGATGTGATGCAGCTCAACAGTGTGCGCGGGGCGGCGAGGGCGCGTTCGAAGAAGGTCGC
This sequence comes from uncultured Gammaproteobacteria bacterium, assembly GCA_903887045.1. Taxonomy (GTDB): domain Bacteria; phylum Pseudomonadota; class Gammaproteobacteria; order Pseudomonadales; family Pseudohongiellaceae; genus CAILUG01. The sequence goes on from CAISOD010000122.1 coordinate 3,369, forward strand.
GTCGGATTCGTGCGTCACGATGGTGGAACCTTCGGCCACTAGGGCAGCGATGCCGCTGGTGTGATCGAAGTGGTGGTGCGATAGCACGGCATAGCGGATCGGCTTGTTCGGGATTCCGCCAGCTGCGGCAGATTGCCTATTGCGTGTAGTTGGCTTGTACCAGCATGTCGCCGAACACCGGGTTTTCCAGCCAGGTTTCCACACGTTCCATCAGGTGTTGATCGTTGATGTGGCCCACCAGTTTATAGGGCACGCCGGCTGGCGACTTGATATCCGCGTCCCAGCTCACTACCTGCAGTGTGCGGTTGTTGGCGGTTTGCGTGGTAACCGTGGCGTTGTGGGTGGCGTTGTGGGTGGCGGCGCCTTTGAGGAAGCCCCAGGGGCTCAGCCACAACTGCATCTGCTGTGCCCAGCTGGCCCAGTGCCAACAGCGCTGGAACAATTTTCCGGTAGTTGATTGTCAGGTCCCCTAATGAGTTATTGTTTTTTTCCCCAACTGTTGGGCAGTCGGAATTCTGCAATGCTCCCGGAGTGTAGCGGCAAAACTGCGGCGGCCATGATCACCGGCAGTGAAATCCCGGCAAGGGTGACGCAGAATGGCAGCCAAACCGTTTGCATCAAGCGGAATCCAGCCAACAAGAGGACAGCATGCGCAGAGATGGTCGCCGCAGCAGCAACATAGATGATCGCCGTGGCCAGCAACTGGCCGGTGTGGGCGGTGGCGGGTTGATCCTGTTGCGCATCGTGCCGTTCCTGATGCGCAGCAAGGGCGGCCGCTTTCTGTTGTTGATCGTTGGAGGCTTGTTCCTGCTGTCTTACTTCGGGCTCGACGGTGGCTTGCTCAACAACATGATGGGTGGCGGCATCAACGGCGGCAGCCGCAGCAACGCAATGTCAGCGCAGCAACAGGAGCTCGCCGATTTTGTCGGTATCGTACTGGCGGATACCGAAGACACCTGGAATGTTCTGTTTGCCGAACAGAACCTCAGCTACGTCGAACCCACCCTGGTGCTGTTCACCGGCGCCGTGCGTTCCGCCTGTGGTGTTGGCCAGGCCGCGATGGGGCCGTTCTACTGTCCTGCCGATCAGCAGGTGTATATCGATCTGGCCTTCTACGATGAATTGCATCTGCGCCATGGTGCCGCGGGCGACTTTGCCCAGGCCTATGTCATCGCCCACGAAGTCGGCCACCATGTACAGAATTTGCTCGGCATCGCCAGCCGGGTGAATGCTGCCCAAACCGGCTTGCCGGAAACACAACGCAATCAATTGTCGGTACAACAGGAACTGCAGGCTGATTGTTTCGCCGGCCTGTGGGCCAATCACGCCAACCGCTCACGCCAGGTGCTCGAAACCGGCGATATCGACGAGGCGCTGACTGCCGCCCAGGCGATTGGTGACGACACGCTGCAGCAGCAGAGTCAGGGTACTGTGCGGCCGGAGTCATTTACCCACGGCACCTCTGAGCAGCGGGCGCAGTGGTTTACCACCGGCTTTGAGCAGGGGACCCTGGCAAGTTGCGACACCTTTGGTGGCGTCGCCCGCTGACAGGTTTTCACTGGGGCTTATGTGCGCGGGCACACCGAACCTTCTACCGGCAGCCGGTAGGGTTGGTGCTTCGTGACATTGCACCAGTCGGAACCCGTTATGAAAGCTCTCGTTTTTCTTGGTCCCAACAGCAAAGCAATGGAAGCAAGGCCCAAGCCGGTGGTGAAGGCACCCACTGACGCCATCGTGCAAATGACGATGACGAGCATCTGTGGCACCGATCTGCACATCCTCAAGGGGGATGTGCCGAGTTGCCAGCCCGGCCGCATCCTCGGGCATGAAGGCATCGGCGTCATCGACAACCCGCATGCCGATACCAGCCTGTACCACATCGCTGCCGATGCCAACCATGAAGCAATGGTCATGCTGAGCGACATCCTGCAGGCCTATGACACGTTTGCGCATGCAGCGGACAGCCACGCACTGAAAGTCATCATCAATGTGGCTTGATGCGCCAGCCAGGCCCATGCAGCAGATGCCGGTGCTGCCGGGCTTATCAAGGCTTGATCCGGGCCGCACCTGCAGCAATTGTCGCAATTGTCGCAACAACACGCTGTGTCTGCCGGTGGCAGTGGCCAGCTCCGAGTGGATGCGGCTCGAAGCGATCATCGAGCCAATGCAGCCAGTGGCGGCCGGCGCCCATCTGTTTTCCAGCGGCGACCGCTTTACTGCACTCTATGCGATCCATTCGGGTTCAATCAAAACCTGCGTCGGCAGCGAGGCAGGCGTTCAACACATCACCGGCTTTCATTTGCCCGCTGAATTGACCGGTTTTGATGGTATTGCCAGCGGCATCCATACCAATGACGGTGTGGCAATGGAGACAACGACTGTCTGCAGGATTCCGTATCTGCAATTATTGCAGCTGATGCGCAAACTGCCCTCACTGCAACATCATCTGTTGTGGTTGTTGGGGCGACGCATTGCGGGCGATTTCAGGATATTCCGCGCCTTGAATACCAAATGCGCGGTTGCGAGGGTGGCACTGATGCTGGTGGGGTTATCGCAACGCTTCCAGGCCAGACGATATTCCGCCAGCAGTTACCGGCTGCCAATGACGAGGGGAGATATCGGCAATTATCTCGGACTGGAGATAGAAACCATTTCGCGTGCACTCAGCGCTCTGCATGCTGCCGGCGCGGTAGAGATAGCGGGCCGCGAAGTGCACATCAATGATCTCGCACTATTGAAGCGAATCAGCCAGCAAGCAGGAGCAGCAGACAGCGCGGAGGTTGGCGACAACAGATACCGTTGAAAGCCGCAAGCCGGTCTATATGTGCGATTTCGCACCAACAGTTCGTGCTATGTGCGAAATCGAACACTGCTGGGTGAACTGAGTGTAGATAGTCTGGGATACCGCCGCGTATCTACAGCTTTGGCGGCCAGGGTACTCATCATGCAGGAAAAGTTACCGCTCACCAGACCCGCCAGTAATCATCTGCTGGGTGCGCTGGACACCGAAGTGCAACTGCGGCTGTTTCCACTGCTTGAAAAATTGCCGATGGCGCTCGGCGCGGTGTTGTACGAGTCCGGCGATTCAATGCGCCATGTGTATTTCCCGATCGATTGCATCGTCTCGCTGTTGTATGTGATGGAAAGCGGGGCCTCCGCCGAAATTTCCGTGGTTGGCAATGAAGGCCTGATCGGCATCGCATTGTTCATGGGTGGTGAAAGCACGCCAAGCCGCGCCGTAGTCCAGAGTGCAGGCACTGCCTATCGCTTGCCCGCCCAGCGCATGAAGGACGAGTTCAACCGTCACAGCGGACTGATGGTATTGATGTTGCGCTACACCCAGGCGCTGATCACCCAGATGGCGCAGACTGCCGTCTGCAATCGCCATCATTCGGTAGACCAGCAACTGTGCCGCTGGCTGCTGCTGTCGCTTGACCGCCTTGCCAGCAACCAGCTGACGATGACGCAGGAACTGATTGCAAACATGCTGGGTATACGCCGTGAAGGAGTCACCGAAGCCGCCGGCAAACTGCAGAAGCTGGGCGTTATCGAGTACTCGCGCGGCAGGATCACCGTGCTTGATCGCCCCCGACTGGAAAAGCTGAGCTGCGAATGCTACGAGGTGGTGAAAAGGGAATCCGACCGTTTGCTGCCATACCAGGTGCATCCGCCGACCACAGCTCGCGTCTGAGTCGTTGGCAGCAGTTACGCAGCTGTTGTTTGGTTGGCAAGCGTACAGAGGTGAGGCTGGTATTCCTGCAGTATCGCGACAAGGTCAGACGTAGCGTCAACCTGTGTCTTTCGACATCGGGCGGCTGCGGGGTACCAACATGTCATCATCCTCGTTACCCATCCACAACAACCTGCTGCAACAATTGTCCCGCCAACAGCGGACCCGGATCATTGATGCATGCGAGCCGGTGGAACTGCATTTCGGCGATAGTCTGTGCGCCGCCGGTCATCCCTTTGTCCACGTATATTTTCCACTGAATGCTTTCATCTCGCTGGTCGCCGGTGTCAGTCGGCATCCGCCGCTGGAAATCGGCATGATAGGCAGCGAAGGAATGCTTGGCAGCACTCTGGTACTGGGTGTGAAGACGTCGCCGCTGCAGGCGATAGTGCAGAGAACGGGCTCTGCGTTGCGCATGCCTGTCAAACGCTTCTTTACGGCCTTGCTGGACAATTCGGAACTCAGACCGGTGCTCGGACGTTACCAGTATGTCCTCCTGCGGCAAATGTCACAGACGGCTGCCTGTACCCGCTTCCATGAATTGGGCACGCGGCTTGTGCGTTGGTTGCTGATGACCAATGACCGGGCCAATGCCGACACTTTCTACCTGACGCACCAGTTTCTGGCCGACATGCTCGGAGTGCAGCGCAGTGCTGTCACCATCGCTGCCGGCGCCTTGCAACGGCAGGGATTGATCCGCTACACCCGCGGTGAAATCACCATTCTCGACCGCCACGGACTCGAAGCCCTGGCTTGTGAATGCTACCGGGTCATTGTCGATGACTATCAACAGACCTTTGCCTCGCACTGCACAACCCGGCTGAGCGCCGCCAGTGCGCACCCGTTGGCTAGTGACTTTTCATGAACGTATCGTTGTGGCATGAAGGGCAGCGCTGGATGTAGCTGGTAGTACTGAATTCGCGTGTCAGTGCGCATTGGGTGCAGGTGAGCGTGCCGGCGCTGGTGAGTTCGCCCGCACGATAAGTGATTGCTGCTTCTGCTTTTATCGATAACTGCAGCAGGGCATCGCTGCACTTGTGCAGCAACACCGACATGGTGGCCAGCGCGCCGGCACTCATGCGTGCAGGTTGCAACTGGTCTTTGGCCTCTTCACCCACGTCACGAAAATAGCGTGCGATCTGTTCGAGATCGCGCTGCATGTAGCGCTGGAACTGCTTGCCCTGTTCTGAGCTCAACTCACCCAGCGTAGTCATCTGTTCGCGGGCCTTCTCAATGGCTGATTGCATGGCTTCGCGGGTTTTATCGCGACCATCCACAAACACTTCATGGGCTTTGGCCACGAAACTGTCGTAAAGCCCGACGTGCTTGTCCTGCTGCTTGTTGGTGGATTTGTCCATGAAGCTGTCCTGAAAGGGGAAGATGTGGAAAGTCGAGCGCGGTAGAAGCGGCTGCTACAATACGCTCAATACAGGTGCGTTGCCGCACAGAACAAGTAAAGGCTCCTGCTACTTTGAACCAGTGAATCAACAAACCCCCGACAAGCACTCAGTTATCGGCTGGCGGCAGCAGTTGCTGAAGCCCGGCATCACCCTCGGTCTGAAGCTGATCATTGCCATCGGTGCCTTGCTGTTGCTGCTGAATGGCAATTACCAGGCAGGTGCAGAAACACTGGCGATACTGGTTATCACCTTCCTGCCGTATTTCATGCAGAGTCTTTTCCACTTCCGGGTGCCTGCCGAATTCGAAACCCTCGCCATTGTTTTCATCTATCTGTCGTTGTTTCTGGGGGAAGTCCGCGGTTTCTACCTGCGGTACTGGTGGTGGGACATGGTGCTGCATACGGGTTCAGGCCTGCTCAGCGGCATCATCGGTTTCCTGCTGGTACACGTGCTCAACAACAACAAGAACATCAACCTCAATCTCACGCCCAAATTCATTGCGCTGTTCGCCTTCATGTTTGCCATGGGCATCGGCTCGCTGTGGGAGATTTTTGAATTCACCATGGACAGGCTGTTCGGATTCACCATGCAGAAATCCGGTCTGGTAGACACCATGTCGGATCTCATCGTCGACTGTGGCGGTGCACTGGTGATTTCGACCCTGGGGTACTGGTATCTGGCCAGGACGGGCAATGATCATTTCCTGCGGAGCATCATCCAGAAATTTGTCGCCGCCAATCCCGCAATTTTCCGTCGGCACAAGCCGCCACCTCCTTGAGTTGCCCATGCAGTTGAGCGTGCTTACCTGGAACATCCACAAGGGATTCAGCAGCAACAACCGTGATTTCGTGTTGCACCGCATGCGTGAACAATTGCGTGCAGTGGATGTCGACATGGTGTTGCTGCAGGAAGTGCAGGGTGTACATCACGGCCGTGCCGCCACCATCGGCGACTGGCCGTCTGCATCCCAGTTCGAGTTCCTCGCCGACGAGGTGTGGTCGCACCATGCCTACGGCAAGAATGCGATTGTGGCTGCAGGCCACCATGGCAATGCAATCCTCAGCAAATATCCGTTCCACCACTGGGACAACATCAATGTGTCCTGGTTGCGCCAGGCCAGTCGCAGCCTGCTGCATGGCACTGTGGTGCTGCCATCCACGCAGACGCGGGTGCATGTGCTCTGCCTGCATCTGGGTTTGCTGGGGTTCGAGCGCAAGCAACAGTTGCGGATACTCAACCAGCATCTGGCCGCAGTGCTCGATAGCCACGATGCAGTGATAGTTGGTGGTGATTTCAATGACTGGACTGCACGCCAGGTGCAGCGTCAGCTGGACCCTTCATTGCAGTTGCAGGAAGTGTTCATGCACAGCCGCCAACAGCATGCCCGCACGTTTCCGGCACGCTGGCCTCTGCTGTGCATGGATCGCATCTATTACCGGGGATTGCAGTTGGAGAGCTGTGAATGCCTCAATGGCAAGGTCTGGCGCGAACTGTCTGATCATATTCCGCTACTGGCGCGCTTTACGGTGTAGTGGGGCGGTGATTCTGCCCGCACTGGTGGTGCATGGCGCTGGCAAGTGGTGGTTTGGCTCAGTCGCCTACCAGCACACGCTCGCCATCGAAACGCAGCGGAATCACTTCCAGCCCCTCACCTTCACACGGACCCTCGCTGCAGCGGCCATCGTCGAGGTTGAATTTCGCGTAATGCGTCATGCAGAGGAATTGCCGGCGGTCGGTGGTGAACAGTTCACCCGCCAGGTAGTTCAATGGCACGTTGAAGTGCGGACAGGCATTCATGTACGCGCGCAAAGTACCGGCGTCGTTGTAGATGAACATGCGGAACGGCATATGGGTGTCGGTGCCGAACTTCAATTCGCGCACCTGCGATTCGCCGACCTCGTCAATGTCGCACAGATAGCTGCCTGGTTCCGGTGCATGGCGTTGCTCGAACCAGCGTTTCACAGGGACGCCGGACGTATGCCGTCGAAAGCGGCCTGCAACAGCGTGCGCACGCCAGTGCGTTCCACCGGGCGCGGATTGTAGTAGGGGTTGCGTGTGGCGAGTTCGGCCACTTGATCAAGATCGCCAGCCTGCAGCCGGTTATAGGCGACCACGTGCGGCAGTATCACCGCGGCGACGCGCTCCGCCAGCACACGCTTAGAGGGGGTGGACAGCACCAGCACACGCTGCAGGCCCAGCGCTGCCGTCTCTGTGCGTGCCTGCGTGATCGCTCCATTGGCGAAGATCACTTTGCCCGGCAGTGATTGGTAGACGAAGGACATCTCAGCGCGCAGCCATGTAGAAGCTCACCCTGCAGAAGCTCACCATTCAGAAGGTCACTGGCACCATCGGCACCGTACCGTCGCGGATCATGTCCATGATCTGTGGCGAGGCGTTCTCCCACACCAGCAGCATCGAACGCTTGGGTGACTGTCCCTTGTGGCGGATGTCGCCGGGCATGGCACACACATCGCCGGCGCGCATTGTCACCTTGGCCTTGGGTGCACTGGTGGCGCCGTCCTTGATGTCCCACACGATCTCGTCGGACAACTGGATGAACCATTCCACCCGATCGTTGCCGTGGTCGATCGGCAGGATGAATTCCTCGGTGGTGGGGCAGAACAGACTCTGGCGGATAACCGACACCACGGACGGGTTCCACGTCACTGCCGAGCGCGCGAGGTAGCCGAAGAAGTTGTAGGCATGCAACTCGCCTTCGAAACCGGGTTCAGCCTGGATCACCGGTTGTTGCTGATCCACGTCCAGGAAAGCACGGTTGACCGGAAAACCGGTGTCGTCGCTGCGCAAGGCGGCATCGCCGGGGATGCCGACCATGCGCCTGGCGACTTCGCGTTTGCGGTTGATCAGGCTGTCTTCATTGCCGTGCTTGCGGCCGAAGGCGGTGCCGGTTTCCTGCGGTGCGGCAAACGGATCAAAGCCGGCATTGGTCCAGTCAGACAGCATGGCGCGGAACAGCGCCATCAACAGGTCGGACTTGAAGTTCTCTACATAGTCGCGGCCGGCCTTCACCCATTCACTGTGCTTGCTGCCCAAATAGATATCGACATTGCCATAGTGATTGGTCGTGCCGAACACGTCATCGAACGCCACCGTGCCATAGAAGAAGCCCCACGCCACATCGCGCATCAAGGCACGCAGAAAGGCGTCGATCGGTATCAGGTGCTCGCCTTTCGGGCAGTTGATGTAGGCAAAGTATTCACAGCGTTCGAACTTCACCTGGCCGATGGTGAACGTTTGGTAGCCAACGGCGGCGCTATCCACCGTGCATTTCAATTGTTGATTCATGATTCCCTCTGCATTGGTGCGTGACACATTGCTCACGTTGTTATTTTTGACAGATATCGGCCCATTTTTCCTGTGTTTCCGGCCCGCTGACCGATTGCAGCATCAAGGTTGCCGGGCGTGAAGCCTCGAAGCGGTAAGCGCGCTTTTCCGGCAGCAGGGCCTGGTGGCCACGCTTGAGGAAGATACGGCCCATGGCGCGGCCGGCTGGCTCGCCGGCGAGTGTGCGGAAGCCATCCTTGCTGTCATCGATGCCGCTTTCGTCGTCCAGTTTGCGGTAATGCACTGTCACGTCGTAGTCCATCGCCACCACGAACTCGTCGTGGGCACACACCATCCAGGGCGACAGTCCTTCTGCCCGACACACTTCGATGGTGTAGTCGAGGTTGCGGGCAACGGCAATGCGTTCATGCGGCCGGCTGTTGGCGGCAACCTCGAACATGTTGGAATAGACATAACGTTTGGGATCGTCGTTCAGGCACTCGACTCCGCCTTTGCGGTAATCATCAATCGAACCAAAAACAGTTTTGTATGCAGCAACCATGGGGATACTCCTTGCTGTCAGCGCGGCACGAAGCCGTTGGGTGGGTTGAACGCGCTGGAAACAGCAGTGGCAATCGCTAAGGCAAACAGACAGCGGGGAAAGGCAGGCATGCAGTATTCCTCTTATTGTTTTTTGATTGGTAAGGTCCGGTAATGTTTCACGGCATCCGGGCTCAGGTGACTACGAAAAACCGGATATTGACTCCACTCGGCAGGCGGATTCCCTTGCAGATGAACAAGCGGCGATTCATCCACTGGTATTTTTGTGCACTGGTTTCCAGCCGCGGTGCGGTACGGAAATAGTACTCGGACGGATCGACAATCTCGCCGGCACTGATGCGGGCTATCACTTCCGGTTTGGCTTCGCGGATGCCGGGAGCGTTGACATAGATCAGCGCGCCGTCGTCGGCCTGCAGCGTGTAGCGGGCGTCGATGTCGGTGATGCCATCGGGGCGGATCACCTGCCAGTCAGCGCCACCGGGCAGCACGATACCGTTCAGCATCGGGCCCTTCATGGTGCCGCCGGTAATATTGATGATACGGCGCTCGCCTATGCCGGTATGGCCGAGTTGCTGCGGTGGATCGAGGCCGGCGTCGAGTTCGAAGGCGAATTCCAGCGTTGGGTCCTCACTGGCAGCAAGGCCGGCGGGCAGGGTGGTTCGGCTATCGGAGTTCACGGGGTCCCCTTCTGGTAATGGAGGTGTGCAGTGACAGCTCTATCGGCTGCCTGCGGGTAGTCTAATCGCTAGCCGGCGTCGGCAGAATAGCCGCTCAGGGCAGTTTCAAGCGCAAAAGTTGCGAGGGTTGGGCCGGGTCGTCGGCATCGGTCACCAGCAGCAGCGCCGGTGCAGTACCCGCAATCAACGCCACGCCTTCTACCTTGGGATTACCGTGCAAGCGGTGCAGGGCGGTCAGCTGGTTGTTGGCATCCATGAATGCGAGAGCAGAGCCGACGCAGCTGCCATCGACATAGCTGTTGTCGGTGTCTTCCGCCACCAGGGTGGCGACCCAATGGCCGCCGGGCAGCGCAGCAGCGTCGGTCGGGCAGAGTGGTACGTCGTTGATACGGCCGAAGTCGAGCGCAATATTGTCTTGCAGCGCCGGTGCGTGCTTGCGTTCACCCTGCAGCCACGCGATGAAGTGGTTGGCGTCATAGTGCAGGCAGGCACTCTGCGCTTTGTCGCCCTTGTTGCCGCGTTGCAGCAGTTGCAGTGTGTTGCCGCTGATGAAGCCGCCTTCGATGTTGAGGTCATCGAAGTATTGCAGCAGCGGTTCATACAACTCGTGCAGGTCGTGCTGCACTACCGCAGCCAGCTGCACGTTGCCGTGCATGGAAAGTGGCAACGACAAA
>CAISOD010000123.1 GCA_903887045.1 uncultured Gammaproteobacteria bacterium
ATGAATACATTAGGCGGATCGGACAGGAAATGTTGCACGATGTCGCGGCGTATCCGCATTAGTTCCGGCAGGCGTTTCAAAGGCTCGACCAATCCCATCACTGACAGTCGCTCCATCGGCACCCGCGACACAAGGCCCTGCGCAGCCATCAATGGACCGCCGATACCTTCAAACTGCATGTGGGGATGGCGCGTCTTGAGGGCCTGCATCAAGCCGGCGCCGAGAATGTCGCCCGAACTTTCACCGGCCAGGATGCCGATCCGCATCGGCGCTCCCGCTATTACGCCCATCAGCGCAGAATGCCTTTGGTGGAAGCCCGCACCGAGTTGATCAATGTCGCCATTTCCGGCGTTGTAGGCGCGAGTGCCTCCATTTCGGTCAATGCCTCGTCAATGGTATTGCCGTGGCGATAAAGGATTTTGAAGGCCTTGCGCAGCACCATGATGGTGTCCTTGCTGAAACCGCGGCGTTCGAGCCCGGTAGTGTTGATGCCTTTCGCTTCCGGGGGATTGCCATTGACCATAATGAAAGCCGGCACATCCATATTCACGTGGGTCTGGGCGCCAATGAAGCTGTGTGCACCAATGCGCAGGAACTGGTATACACCGGCATAGCCGCCGAGTATCGCCCAATCCTCCACGACTACATGACCGCTGATGGCAGCGTTGTTGGAAAAGATGGTGTGGTTGCCAACCATACAGTCGTGTGCCACATGGGTGTATGGCATGAACAGGTTGTTGGAGCCGATTCTGGTAATGCCGCCGCCAAACTCGGTGCCACGATGGATAGTGACGCCCTCGCGGAAGACGTTGTCATCACCGATTTCAAGCCAGGTCAATTCGCCGTGGAATTTCTTGTCGGACGGATCTTCGCCGATTGAGGCAAACTGGAATATGCGATTGCGTTTGCCGATGCGGGCAGGCCCCTTGATGATGACATGCGAGGCAATCTCGCAGCCGTCGCCGATCTCTACACCCGGGCCGATAATGCTCCACGGGCCGATTTTGACGTCTGCGCCGATGCTCGCAGTAGGATCGATGATCGGGTCGTTGCTGCTCAAGCAGTCTGTCCTGTTACGGGTGGCTGGTTATCGGCAATTTTCTGCAACTTCCGAAACTAGAGTGCAGTGACAAAAGGTTCAGTGGTGATGGTTTTCTGGCCTTCCCCTTCCTTGCGCTCGGCGCACAGAATGGTCGCTTCACAGGCAAGTTCTCCATCAACCGATGCCTTGCACTGGAATTTGTAGATGCCGCGCTTGACCACGACCAACTCGGCTTCCAGCATCAATTGGTCACCAGGGACTACCGGGCGTTTGAGCCTTACTCCATCGGCACCAACGAAATAATACAAATAGCCGTCTCGCGGCAGCTTTTCCTGACTCTTGAAGCCGAGCACACCGGCAGCCTGCGCCAGTGCTTCGATGATCATCACGCCAGGCATGATCGGCTTGTGCGGGAAATGACCCTGGAAGAACTCTTCGTTGACCGTTACGTTTTTGTACGCCTTGATACGCTTGCCCATTTCGATTTCAAGCACGCGATCCACCATCAGGAACGGATAGCGCTGCGGTAAATAGGCTTTGATCTGGTCAATATGCATGATCGACATGAGGTCTTCCTGGTGTACTACAAAAAGTACTGCAAAAAAGTACGGCAAAAAATACTGCGAATCCTGTCAGGAAACTGCCTTGGGTACCGCAGGTCAATCCTGATCGCCGTTGTGCTTTTCCAGTCTCAGCAGACGACGCCATATGTCGTCCAACTGCCGGAATCGCACAATGTTACGACGCCAGTTCCCGGTTGCGTCCAGCCCGGTACCGGATGAATACACTCCCGGCTCGGTAATATCCCGACTCACGAGCGACATCGCTGTAACGGTGACGTTGTCGCAGATATTGACATGGTTGATCACCCCGACAGCGCCGGCAATGGTACAGTTTTTACCTATCACTGAGCTACCGGCGATTGCACTGCAACCACAGATCACACTGTGGTCGCCTACCCTGACGTTGTGCGCGATCTGGACCTGGTTGTCGATCTTCACACCGTTGCCAATGACCGTATTGTCGAGTGCTCCGCGATCGATGGACGTCACGGCACCAATCTCGACATCGTCGCCAATGCTGACAGCGCCCAGTTGGGCGATCTTGTGATAACGGCCACCAGCCTTGGCAAAACCGAAACCATCACTGCCGATTACGGCGGAGGCATGTACGATGCAGCGGTCTCCGAGAATGACATCTGTATATAGCGTGACATTTGGATGCAACCGACAGTTGCTGCCAATGCGACAGCCCTCGCCTATCACGCAATTCGCCCCAATGACGCTGTCAGTTCCGATTATTGTGCCTGCGCCAATGACTGCATGCGCCGCTACGGAGACACCGGCTGCCAAAATCGCAGATGGATCGACATGCGCCGAAGGATGTATTCCCGCATTAATAGGCAGGCCATGGGCGAACAACTGCGAGGCTCTGGCATAAGCCAGGTAGGGATTGTCGGTGAGCAGGCACGTCACCGGACAGTCAGCCGCATGCTCAGGGCGCAACACTACTGCAGCGGCGCGGGTATTACGCAAATCGGCGCTGTAACGGGGGTTGTGATAAAAGCTGAGTTGGGTGGGTCCAGCGGCAGCCAGCGTGGCAATTCCGCTCAGGGCGTCGCTGGTTGCAACGCCCTGCAACTCCAGCCCCAACTCTGCTGCGAGTGACTGCAGGGTAAAGGCTTTCGTCATGGCCACTTGAACGGTTCGGATTATTTCTGTGCGTTCAGTTTTTCGGTCACTTTGGCAGTGATGTCATATTCATTGTTGCTGAAATGCAACACCGCTTCTGAACGGAACACCATGTCGTAACGACCTTCTTCAACCACCGCAGTGATGGCCTGGATCAGGTTGGGCGCATAGGTTTGTTGGAACTGCTGACGACTGTCGTCCACCAGTTTCTGCAATTTTTCAACCAGGAACTGGTACTGCACACCAATCTCCTGGATCTGCTCGGCGGTTTTTCGCTTTTCGTCATCGCTCATTACAGCCGCGTCTTTCTGCAGCTTGTCCTGCAACCCGGTGGCCTCTTCTGCCAGCGAGCGCACCTTGGCCTGATCATCGGCAGTCTGCTGCTGGATTTGTTGCTCCAGGGCTTTGGCACGGTCGGAATTGAAAAGTGCAGCAGCCATGTCCAGTACAGCCACTTTCTGTGGCGAGCCAACGGCAGCCGCATCCTGGGCCAGCACAGCATTCGAGCCGAAGGTTGCCATCAGCACGATCAGCAGGCCTTTGGCTACGGCTTTGCTCTGGTTGAGGAACATGGTTTTCATTGCAAGGGTTCTCCCGGAAGAAACAGGTTGTGGTTGTGCGGAGGGGAAGGAGTTACAGGGATCAGAAGGCGTTGCCCAGATTGAACTGGAATACTTCAGTCTCATCTATGTTACTGGTATTGAATGCTTTGGCAAGGCTGAAGGACATTATGCCGAACGCGCCAGACTGCCATGCCACGGAAATACCGGTGGAATAGCGCAACTCACCAACATCGAAGTTAGCACAGTTGTTATTGGCCACCTGTTCGTCAGTGCAATACGATGAGAATACATTGCCAACATCGAAGAACAGGCCTGAACGTACGCGGCTGCGATCATCAATGAATGGCAGCGGAAACAGCAGTTCGATGGTGCCAACCGTCTGGATGTTGCCGCCGAACGGTGAAGTTCTGCCCGAATAGAGGTCCTCACGGGCGAGGTTCTGTTTGTACACCGGCAGTCCACCCGCATTGGTCAGCGGTTTGCCATCAGCATCGACCACCTGCTCCAGTACATAGGCCACCGGTGAATCCACATTCAGCACCGGGAAACCAGACGCATCCAGCACAATGTTGCCGTCCTCGTCCTTGAAAAAGCCTGTATTCTGCACGAGGTAGTTTTGCGGGAAAGTGGCCCGCGGACCCAGGGTATTGCGTTCGAAGCCGCGAATTGTACCAAGGCCGCCGGCATAGAAGTTCTGGAAGAACGGCAATTGTTCAGTATCGCCATAACCATCGCCCCAACCGATATCTGCACGGGTATGGATGATCCACTCACCAAAAATCGGGAAAAACTTCTCGTTGTAATAGCGCAGACGGAAATAGTTCAGGTCACTGCCCGGAATGGTTACTTCGAGCGAAAGGCTTTCAGCTCCGCCGGCGGTGGGGAACAACCCTTGGTTCAATGTCGATTCAGACCATGTAGCGTTCAACGTAAAGTTGTTGAACCTGTCGCCATCACGATCAAGAAATCCCTTGCGATTGTTGAAGGCTGTCGACGGCAAGTCGCTGATGTTGCCCAATACCGCATCGCCGATCGGATAGATCATGCCGGTGTCCGGATCGTAGTACGAAACGTCGCGGGGAGGTACGAGCATGTACTGGTTAACATTGGGAAACAGCACTGGGCTGGCCTTGATCTCCTGCACAGGTCCAAAGCCTTCATCGATCTGGGTGTTGTTGAAGCCAAGACTGAACGACAGACCTTGCGTTTCACTCAGTTGGTAGCCGTAGCTGGTGCTGAGCGTGAACTGGTTGGTGCTGTAACTTGCCAGGTTCAATTCGGCGTAGTCGTTCTGTGAATAGCCGATACTGAAACCGCGGCTGACTCCATCGATAGTGTAATAAGGATCGAAGTAGTTGAAGTTGTAGTTGGTGCTGAACGCCGACGTGTTGGCGTTGACGCCGATGGTTTTGCCGGTACCGAGGAAATTGGCCTGCTGCAGGTTGGCCGACAATTGCAGCCCCACTACCTGCCCGTAGCCCAGGCTGCCGCCGATGGTGCCGTTTAATTGCTCTTCAACGGTGAAATCCACATCAATCTGGTCGGACGTGCCCGGTACTTCCGTGGTGTCATACTCAACCGTCTTGAAATAACCCAGACGCTCCATACGCACCTTGGATTGTTCCAATGCGCTCTTCGAGGCGGGAGCGCCTTCCATCTGGCGCATTTCACGTCGCATCACTTCGTCAGCAGTATTGGTGTTGCCCTTGAAGCTGACGCGATTGACATAAGTGCGTGCACCAGGCTCGACGAAGAATGTGATGTCGACCGTCTTGTCTTCTTCATTGATGTTGGGCACACCTTCCACTTTGGAGAAGAAGTAGCCGCGATTGCCGAGCAACTGTGTCATGAATTCAGACGTCGAGGTGACCAGTTGCTGGGAGAAGACCTGCCCCTTGCCGACCTGGATCATCAGGCGCAGCAGTTCCTCCGAATCCACCAGGTCACCAGCCAGCTCGACTTCGTCGACTGTGTAGACCTCGCCCTCGGCAATATTGATTGTGATGTAGACCTGTTCCTTGTCTGGCGACAACGATACTTGCGTCGATGTGATGTCGAAATTGACGTAGCCGCGGTCCATGTAATACGAACTGAGACGTTCGAGGTCACCGTTGATCTTCTCGCGCGCGTAGCGATCGTCCTTCTTGAACATCGACGTAAGATGGGTAGTACGCAGTTCGAACAGGTCGAGCAGATCTTCATCTTCGTATACCGTGTTGCCGACGATGTTGATATGCACGATCTTCGAAGCATCACCTTCTGTGACATTGATGTTCAGTGCAACGCGGTTGCGATCCTGTTTCTCGACATCAAGCTCAACACTGGCGCCGTACATGCCCTGCGACACGTACTGCTCTTCCAGTGCCAATTGCATGCCTTCCAGCGTCGAGGGCTGATACACCTGACCCACTGCCAGTCCGGCCTTCTCCATGTTTTCCATCAGTGCTTCGGTCGGGATCAGCTTGTTGCCTTCGACATTGATCTCGGAAATCGTCGGGCGCTCCTGCACGCGGATGATCAGCACGTTTTCTTCAGTGAGAACCTGGATGTCCTCGAAGTAGTCGGAAGCGAAGACATCACGCACAATGCGGCCGATGTCTTCCTGGCTGATCTGGTCGCCAACGTTGACATTGAGCAGGCCGAACACGCTGCTGGCGGCAACGCGCTGCAGGCCTTCGAGCCGGATGTCGGCGATAGTGATCGTTTGCGCACGGGCAACGGGCAGGCCCAGCAGGGCCATCACACAAACGGAAAACAAACGTTTACTGGTCTTCGACTTCATCAACTGGGCGTACTCATGTACTGGTCAAAACAAACGGCTTACATCGTTGTACAGCGCAAGGAACATGAAACCGGCCACCAGCAGCAAACCCAGCTGAAGACCCCATTCCTGGACACGCTGTGGCACCGGGCGCCGCAGCAATGCTTCCATCCCGTAATACAGCAGGTGCCCACCATCAAGCACCGGGATAGGTAGCAGGTTGAAAATGCCCAGGCTGATACTGAGCACGGCAAGAAAACCGATGTAATACTCGAAGCCGATGCTGGCGGTCTGGCCGGCCACCTGCGCAATCGTGATAGGGCCACTGAGATTTTTCAGCGAGATCAGCCCTAGCAGCATTTTTTTCATTGAAGCCAGCACGAACACGGTGTTGTCGCGCGTTTCACTGAGGGCCTGAGGTATCGCCGCCAGCGGGTTGTAACGCACGCTGCGGTTCATCGATTCCGGCAGCTGTGGCACCACTACCGAAGCGCCGATATAGCCTTGAATCCGGCCGGCAGCGTCGAGTTCATTCCGGCCATCAGCGCCTTTGCGTATGACAGGTTGCAATGCCAGTGTCAGCGGCAGGCCATTGCGCACAAATCCAATCTGCAATGTGTTGCCGGGGTTATCGTGAACAACCTTGAGCCAGTCGTTCCAATCGGTAACCGCCGAACCATTGGCACTGGTGATCAGATCTCCCGCTTGCAGGCCCGCTGCAGCTGCAGGGCCCTCGGGCAGTACCTCCTCCAGTTTCGGCGCTATGAATTGGTGGAACGGCACGATACCAAGATCGCCGAGCATATCCGGTTCTTCCGAGTCAACCAGCCAACGCTCGATCGGGACAACCAGCGCACGTTGCTGGGTGGATTCGGGATTGATGACAACGAGTTCGAGTGCACCGGTTTCACCAAGTCTGTCGAGCATGCGTATGCGCACTTCCTGCCAGGTCGGCGTGGCAATGCCATTCACCCGCAGGATTTCATCATTGGCCCGAAGGCCGGCGCGGGCTGCGGCAGAATCGTCCTCAACCCTTCCTACCACCGGAGCCAGCCCACTAACTCCGGTCATGAACATCAGCCAGTACAGGAACAGGGCCAACACGAAATTGGCGGCGGGACCAGCGACGATGATGGCGGCGCGCTGCGAGAGTGATTTGCTGCTGAAGGCAGCACCGCGCTGTCGCGGATCAAGCACTTCTCCCTGCTCACTCCCCCCCTGTTCACCCAGCATCTTCACGTAGCCGCCCAGCGGCAGGATGCTGATAGCAAATTCGGTGGGAGGAGCATCGGGATTCTTGGGGTCAGGCTTGCCGCGGCGGCTGTAAATTACCTTGCCGAACCCGATCGAGAAACGCTCTATCTGAACCCCACATAAACGGGCCACGCGATAGTGGCCATACTCATGTATGGTCACCAGGATACCCAGCGTTACCAGCAAGGCCAGCACACTGAACAGTACAGAACCGATCAATTCCATAGTCGCATCAAAAGGGTTGTTTCACGCAGATAAACCACCGGCTTTGACAATCAGTCCGGCTGTTAGTGCCCTGCTCCTGGCATCTATTTCCAACACATCGGCCAGCGTGCGAGGTGCATGGCACTCCAGCATGTTCAAAGCCTCGGCAATGATAGCAGGTATTTGATGAAACCCGAGTTGGCCAGCCAGGAAGGCCGCCACCGCCATCTCATTGGATGCATTGAAAATATTCGGTGCGGCCCCCTTGGCTTCGGCAGCCGCACGGCCAAGCAGAAGACCGGGGAAACGCACCGGATCGGGCTGACGGAATTCCAGTTTGCCTGCCTTCACGAGATCCAAGCGCTCTACTCCAGCGGCAATACGTTCCGGCCACGCCAGCCCGTAGGCAATCGGCGTGCGCATGTCGGGATTGCCGAGCTGAGCAAGTACCGAGCCATCGCGGTAGTACACCAGCGAGTGCACGATGCTCTGTGGATGCACCACGACGTCGATACAGGAGACCGGCGTGTCGAACAGGTAGCTGGCTTCGATCAACTCGAGGCCTTTGTTGACGAGGGTGGCAGAATCCACCGAAATCTTGCGCCCCATCACCCAGTTCGGATGCGCGCAGGCCTGTTCAGGGGTG
>CAISOD010000124.1 GCA_903887045.1 uncultured Gammaproteobacteria bacterium
GCCATCGGTATGAAACCCAGGCTGGCCACCAACGCCGTCATCAGCACGGGCCGCAGTCGTGTCAGCGCGCCTTCGATGATGGCGGTCACTAGATCGCCGTTTTCCTGCCACAGATTGCGGATGAAAGAGAGCATCACCAAGCCGTTGAGCACTGCGATGCCCGACAGCGCGATGAAGCCCACACCGGCGGAAATCGATAGCGGCATGTCGCGCAGCCAGAGCGCAAACACACCTCCCGTCAGGGCCAGCGGTACGCCGCTGAAAATGATTAGCGCATCGCGGAACGAGCCAAAGGCAATCATCAGCAAGCCCAGGATCACCACCAGCGTGGCTGGTACCACCAACGAGAGCCGCTGACTGGCGCTTTTCAGCTGCTCAAAGGTTCCGCCGTAGTCCAGCCAGTAGCCCGGCGGCAGCACCAGTTCGTCGGCTATCCTGGCCTGCGCTTCCGTTACGAAGGAGCCCAGGTCGCGGCCGCGGATATTGGCGGTGACCACCACTCGGCGCTTGCCGTTTTCGCGGCTCACCTGGTTGGGCGCCGAGATCAGCTCAAGACTGGCCACCTCAGACAGCGGTACATAGCCCGGACCATGGCCTTCCATGCGAACAGGAACCGGCAGGCGAGCCAGCCGCTCCTTGTCCGTGCGCAGATTTTCGGGCAGCCGTACTACGAGCTCAAAGCGGCGGTCGCCGGCAAAAATCAAGCCCGCGCTTTCGCCGCTGATGGAAGTGGCCACCAGGTCCTGGATATCGCTGACATTCAATCCGTACCGCGATAGCGCCGTGCGCTTGGGGATCACGGTCAGAATCGGCAGGCCAGTGACCTGCTCGACGGCAGGATCTGCGACCCCGGGAATGGTTTCGATGATTTCCAGAATGCTAGCGGCGGCGGTCTGCAACAGGTCGAGATCGTCGCCGAACACCATGATGCCGAGATCGGCACGGACGCCGGAGATCAGCTCATTGAAACGCATCTGAATCGGTTGGGTAAATTCATAGCGGTTGCCTGGCAGCGTTCCAACTGCCGCTTCCATCGCGACCACGAGGTCGGCCTTGCTGCGCGATGGATCAGGCCATTCGCTCTTCGGTTTCAGGATGACCAGGTTGTCGGCAACGCTCGGGGGCATGGGATCGGTTGCGACTTCCGCTGTACCAATCTTGGCAAACACTTTGTCCACTTCGGGAAACTCCAGAATCGTGCGTTCGAGTATGTATTGCATCTCGATTGCCTGTTCCAAGCCTGTTCCGGGAATGCGCAACGCGTGCAGCGCTATATCACCCTCATCCAGTTGCGGGATGAATTCGGTGCCCATGCTGGTAGCGAGCCAGATGCTCGCGCCCACCAGCACTGCTGATGCTGCAACCAATGCCCAGCGCAGGCGCAACGCAAACAGCAGTATGGGGCGGTAGACTTTGCGGGCTCCGCGCATCAGCCAGTTCTCCTGTTCGGCGACTTTGCCGGTCATGAAGAGGCCAAGTGCAGCCGGGATGAAAACCAGTGACAGCATCATCGCCACCAGCAAGGCCATGACCACAGTGATCGCCATCGGATGGAACATTTTTCCTTCGACACCGGTGAGCGTGAAAATGGGCAGGTACACCAGCGTGATGATGCCCACGCCGAACAGGCTGGGGCGTATCACTTCATTGCTGGCGCTGAACACGACTTCCAGGCGCTCGCGCCGGTCCAGCGGCCCAGCGCGTCCATGCTGGGCCTCGGATAAGCGCCGTATGGCATTTTCTACAATGATTACGGCGCCATCGACGATCAGACCGAAGTCGAGCGCACCGAGACTCATCAGGTTGGCGGAGACTCCCGCCTCCACCATGCCGATAATGGTCCCCAGCATCGTCAGCGGAATCACGACAGCCGTTATCAGCGCAGCACGCAGGTTACCGAGCAGCAGAAATAATACGACGATGACAAGCAAGGCACCTTCCAGCAAATTTTTCTGGACAGTGGCGATGGCTTTTTCCACCAATGTGGTACGGTCGTAGACGGCTTCCGCGACTATGCCTTCCGGCAATGAGACCTGGATTTCAGCCAGCCTGACGGCCACCCGGCGTGCCACGGCGCGCGAGTTTTCTCCGGCCAGCATGAAGGTGGTGCCCAGTACTGTTTCACGGCCATCGCGGGTGGCGGCACCGCCGCGCAGTTCGCGGCCGATCGCCACTTCGGCTATATCCCTGACCCGTACCGGAATACCCTCACGGGCCGTCACCACGACGTTTTCAATATCTTCGATGGTGGCCAACTGGCCCGGCGCACGCACCAGCAGTTGCTGGCCGTTGCTCTCGATGTAGCCGGCACCGCGGTTGTCGTTGTTGCTGCTCAGCGCAGCGGTCACGTCTCCCATGCTCAGCTGCCAGCGTAACAGCGCGGCAGGATCTGGCGTCACATGGTATTGCTTTTCGAAGCCGCCAATGGTGTTGATTTCCGTGACACCTGGTACCAGCGCCAGTTGCGGCTTGATGATCCAGTCCTGGATTTCGCGCAGCGCAGTCGCATCGTAGGGAGTGCCGTCTGGCTGCAGCGCACCGAATTCGGCTTCCACGGTATACATGAAAATCTCGCCGAGTCCGGTGGCTATCGGCCCCATCGTGGGTTCGAGGCCAACGGGCAACTGGCTTTTAATGCGGCCCAGCCGCTCGTTGACCAGGTTGCGCGCGAAGTAAAGATCGGTGCCTTCCTCGAACACTACCGTGACTTGGCTCAGACCATAGCGTGATATGGAACGGGTGTACGACAGATTGGGCAAGCCGGCCAGCGCGGTTTCCACCAGAAAGGTAATTCGCTGCTCGGCTTCGAGCGGGGAATAGCCCAGTGCTTCGGTATTGACCTGAACCTGGACGTTGGTAATGTCCGGTACGGCATCAATGGGTAGGTTCCGGTAATTCCAGGCCCCGAAAGCCGCCATCGCGGTAACCAGGAACAAAACGACCCAGCGGCGTTCGATTGACGAACGCAGGAGTGCTTCCAACATGAGAATCTCCTTTAATGATCGTGGGAGGCGCCGGATTTCTCCAGGTCGGCCTTGATGAGATAGCTGTTGACGACTACATACTCGTCGCCGGCATTCAGTCCTTCCAGCACTTCGGTAAAGCGGCCATCGGTGCGGCCCAGCGTCAGCGGACGGATTTCGTAGGTGTCACTTATATTAATGAACACCACCTGCCAGTCGCGGAAGGTTTGGATGGCCATGTTGTCGACCAGCAGCGGCACCGGAATTTCCGCTGTCACGACATCGCCTTCTACCAGCAGGCCCGGCGTCCATAGCCTTTCTGGATTGTCGAGCGGCACTCGTGCCACGACGTTGGGAGAGTTACCTTCGCCGGGATTGAGATACAAAATGGTACTGTCGACGGTCTGTTCGCCCATGCGGATGGAGACAACCTGACCTGGCTGTATGGTCCGCGCATCGCCGGGGAACACGTCAAGGTCGACCCATACACGAC
>CAISOD010000125.1 GCA_903887045.1 uncultured Gammaproteobacteria bacterium
CCAGTCCCAACAGGGCGAAACACAACAAGATTACGGCAAACGCTGCCGCCATGATCAACAGTAACAGCCGCGAAAGGAGGCGGGCGATAAAATCAATTGCTTGCATTGTGTTCTCCCGCCCGCAACCACCGCGCACAGTCCTCCGTCAGATTCAGTGCCGCCACTTCATCGGCTTTGCGCACTGCATCCGCTGTCAGCACATCTTTCCACCGGCCGTTGGTACCTTTGTTGATAAAGGTGCTACCGCCACCCTGGAACACCATGTCCATGTGTTCCATTCTGGCGGCTTGCTGCTTCATGAAGTCGAGCGAGGACTGATGCAGGATGTCGGGCCATTTTTCTTCTGGTACTTCGATGCCGAGGAAAGCGGCGATCCGGGCGATCTCGGCCTTGGGATCTTCACGCAGATGGTTGAAGTGCACCAGCAGCACGTTGCTCAGGTGGCGGATGTCCCACCACGATTGCACATTGGACCAGAAGGGCCAGAACCACGGCGCGTCGTGGTCGAGGAACTGGTGGTAGTAAGTGACGATGTCGCAGTTCGGCGGCTCCAGCGGCGGGCCGACGCGGCCGGGCGTGTTGTTGAACATCTCGTATGCTTGCGGCGTGAAATTGAGGTGATGGTTGTACATGCTCCAGATCACGTCGCGCACATCGCGGCCCACATAGAGATATTTGGCCTTCGGTGAAAATACCAGAGCGTCCACCGGCAGATGGGTTTTGACATAGCGGCGCTGGGTTTGTGCTTCCAGTTGCTCATGCATCTCTGCTGCCGGCATCACGCGCAGATCGAGCCATGGCGAAGTACCGAAGGCAAGATCCGTCATGGTACCGCCGCTTACCAGCAGGCCAACAATCTGTTGCATCCACGTGGTGCCGGATTTGGCCCAGGTGCCGATTACGATGTCGTCGTCGCGAAACCTGAACTGGTTCCAGCGGGTGGAGTCCATGTGATGGTTGTGGATGTCGCGTTGTTTTTGTGGCCAGCTGATTGTCATCGGCTTCTCCGTTGTGCGTCCTGTAATTCAGTCCTGCAACCACGCCAGCGCCGCACTGCGTAATTCCGGCGATGCCGTGTGGCCGCCGTCAAATACATCAAAGCGCGGGTTGTAACCTTCTTTCTGCAGGCGGGCATTGATCACCGCGCCGCAGCGATCAAACGGCAGCACTTCATCCTGTTTGCCGTGTGAAACAAATACCTTGGGTTTTCCGTGCCAGTTGTTGGCAATGATGAAGCCGGGTGAATGGGCGATTACGTGGGTGAAAAAATCACCGTTGATCAGGCCGAGGCTGATGCCGTAGCTGGCGCCGTCGGAAAAGCCACCTACTGCGAGTTTGGTTGGATCAATGGCGCAGCGGTCAAAGCTTTGCTGCAGTAATCCATTGAGCATGTCGAAGTCGTGGGCGAAATCGCCACGGATCGCATCCCAGGTGCCGCTGCGCGAGCTGGCGCAGAGCAGGATCACGCCGTGTTCTTCAGCAGCAGCGCGTTCCTGCGTCAGTGTGCGGTCGCCGTTGCCGCTGGCACCGTGCAGCATCAGGAAGAAGGGTGCTGGCGTGCTGGCAGAGTAAGAAGGCGGCACATACAGGATGCTGCGGCGGCCGTTGTTGTCGGCCAGCACATGTTCGCCGGGCGCAAGGGTTTGTGTTGGTTTTGCATGGCGTGCAGTAAAGCGGCCGCTTTCAGTTGCGCCGATCGTCGGTGTGGTGCTGCAAACTGCGGTCACTCCAGCGGCTTGCAGCAGGCGTCGCCTGGATACAGTGGTTGAGAAGTCCATAGCTACCTCGCGATTGAAAATTGAAACCGGGACACAGCTTGTCAGCGCTGTGCCGTCCATTGCCTAATGCATTGTAGAACCACACGAGAGGAAACGTGCATGGCCGGGTTGTTATCGAAAGAACGTATTACCGCAGGGGCCGACTTCAATCGCTGGTTGGTGCCGCCAGCCTCCATTGCCATCCATCTGTGCATAGGCTCGGTTTATGCGTGGAGTATCTACAACCCGCCGCTGACACGCTTGTTCGGGGTAGTGACACCAGCCGCGGGTGACTGGAACCTGCAAAGCGTCACGTGGATCTTCTCGGTGGCGATTGTTTTTCTCGGGCTTTCTGCTGCATTTGCCGGCCGCTGGCTGGAGAAAGTCGGCCCGCGCATGGTGGGGACCGTTGCCGCCTGTTGCTGGGGCGGTGGTTACCTGATCGGCAGCCTCGGCATCTTCACGCATCAGTTGTGGCTGCTGTATCTCGGTTATGGCGTGATCGGTGGTTGCGGGCTGGGGCTGGGTTATGTGTCGCCGGTCAGTACGCTGATCCGCTGGTTTCCCGATCATCGAGGCATGGCGGCCGGCATGGCCATCATGGGCTTTGGCGGTGGCGCCATTATTGGAGCGCCGTTGAAACGCTGGTTCATGCAGTTGTTCTACGAGGCGCCGCAATACCTGGGCACGGTGGATCAAGTGCAGTTGGTTACCGAAGCCGGCCGTCGCTTTGTGGAGCAGGCCGGGCAACGGTTGGAAGTGGTTGTTGTCGGCGCCAACGATGTAGCAAGCATGCTGGTGCCGGGCCCTGAGGGCATCTATGTTGTGGGCACCGGCTCCATTGGCATCGGCCAAACCTTTGTCGCACTCGGGCTGATCTACTTCATCATCATGCTGATCGCCGCGTTCTCGTATCGCATCCCTCGTCAGGGTTGGCTGCCAGCCGGTTGGACACCGCCGACCGAAGCCACCGAAGAAAAGAAAATGGTGACCACCCATAACGTCGACATCGACGAAGCGCTGAAGACGCGACAGTTCTACCAGCTGTGGATCGTGCTGTGCATGAACGTCTCGGCCGGCATCGGCGTGCTCGGTGTCGCCAGCACCATGATGAGCGAAATCTTCGGCACTACCTTGCCGGGTATGGTGAACGGCGCTTTTGCTGCCACCTATGTCAGCATGATCGGCGTTTTCAACATGGTGGGCCGTTTCATCTGGGCATCGGCATCGGACTACATCGGCCGCAAGAATACCTACTGGATTTTCTTCGCGCTGGGCATCGTGTTGTATTGCTCGGTGCCGTTTGCCGCCAACCGCGTCAGCGCCGATCCGTCGGTGGTGTGGCTGGTGTTGTTCTACGGCGCCACCATGCTGATCTTCACCATGTACGGCGGTGGTTTTGCCACTGTACCCGCCTATCTGGCGGATGTATTCGGCACCAAATTCGTCGGCGGCATCCATGGCCGCTTGCTCACTGCCTGGAGCACGGCCGGTGTCGTCGGCCCGCTGGCCATTACGTCGTTGCGGCAATCGGCGGTCGCACGCGCCATCGAAGACCTGGCCAGTCGGGTCGATCCCGCCGCCTTCCAGCAACGCTTCGGTGCCGGTCTCGACCAGCTTGATCAGCTTGTTGCCGCGCAAACGGTTACCATCGCCCGTCTGATGGAAATTGTACCGGCCGGTACAGTGGATCCCACGCCATCGTTGTACAACAGCACGATGTACCTGATGGCGGTTTTGCTCGCGGTGGGTCTGGTCAGCAATGCACTGATGAAGCCGGTGGCCAAATCGCATTACCTGCAAGAATGAAAATTGACAGACAAAAGCCTCAACAAAGAATGACGGAGCCTTGAACCCATGTCGCAACCCTCGCCGCAACCCTCGCCGCAACCCTCCCCGCTGCAGCCCGCAGCGCAGCTCAGTGAGTTGACCCTGCGTGCCGTTATTCTCGGTGGCCTCATCACGCTGCTGTTCACCGCCGCCAACGTCTACCTTGGGCTCAAGGCCGGCCTCACGTTCGCTACCTCGTTGCCGGCGGCAGTGATCTCGATGGCAGTGCTGCGGTTGTTGCCGCGCTCGTCGATACTGGAAAACAACATCGTGCAGACGATTGCCTCGGCAGCCGGCACGCTGTCGGCCATCATCTTTGTGTTGCCGGGATTGGTGATCATCGGCTGGTGGCAGGGCTTTCCGTTCTGGACCACTGCGATGGTGTGTGCCACCGGAGGCGTGCTGGGCGTGATGTTCTCGGTGCCGTTGCGGCGCGCGCTGGTCACCGGCTCCACACTGCCGTATCCAGAAGGTACTGCCGCAGCAGAAGTGCTGGTGGTGGGCTGTGCCGACGAAAGCGGCTCCGCCGACAACCGCCGCGGTCTGCGCCTGCTGCTCATCAATTCGCTGGCATCAGCGGGTTATGCCTTGTTGGTGGCGATGAAATTCACGGTGGCAGAGGTCGGGCATTTCTTCCGCGTCGGCGGTGGGGTATCCGGCTTTGCCGGTGGTCTCAGCTTTGCGCTGCTGGGCGTGGGTCATCTGGTCGGTTTGTCGGTGGGCATCGCGATGCTGATCGGCGTCGCCATCAGCTGGATTGGCCTGGTGCCGTTCTTCAGTATGGGTATAGAAGGCGAAACCGAGGCGCTGGCCAACAGTGTATTCCGCAACAATGTACGTTTTGTCGGCGCCGGCACCATTGGTGTTGCTGCCGTGTGGACACTGCTGAAAATTCTCGGCCCGATAATCGCCGGCATCCGGTCGTCCTTACTCAGTTCATCCCAACGCGCACGCGGTGAAGCAGTGCCGCTCACCGAGCGCGACCTGCCGTTCAATATCGTCGCCGGCACCATCCTGTTGATGCTGGTGCCGATTGCGGCATTGCTGTGGAGTTTCCTCGACGATGGGGTGTTGGCAGGGTCGGCCGGCCTGCTGATCAGTACCTCGCTGGTTTACTTGTTGGTGGCCGGTCTCGTCATCGCCTCGGTGTGCGGCTACATGGCAGGCTTGATCGGAGCATCCAACAGCCCGATTTCCGGCGTGGGCATTTTGTCAGTACTTGGCGCCTCCTTGTTGTTGGTGGCGCTGGTGGGTCGCGGCGACAGCGATGAGCAAACCCAGGCGCTGATTGCCTATGCCTTGTTCACTACCGCCATCGTGTTCGGCATCGCCACCATTTCGAACGACAACCTGCAGGATCTGAAAACCGGCCAGCTGGTAGGCGCCACGCCGTGGCGGCAGCAGGTGGCACTCATCATCGGCGTTGGCTTTGGTGCGCTGGCGATTCCGCCGGTGCTGTCGTTGCTCAACACTGCCTTTGGTTTTGCCGGCAGCGCCAATGCCGGTGCCAACGCGCTGGCGGCGCCGCAAGCGGCCTTGATCTCGGCGCTGGCAGAAGGCGTGCTGGGCGGCGATCTCGACTGGCGCTTGCTCGGCGGCGGTGCATTGATCGGTATCGTGGCCATTGTCATTGACAGCGTACTGGGCAAGACCGGCAAGTTGCGGTTGCCGCCGCTGGCGGTTGGCATGGGCGTGTACCTGCCGATGGCGCTGACGATTCCGATCGTGATCGGCGCGGTGATTGGCCACAACTACGACAAGTGGGCCCGCAAACAGGCCGATGCCAACAAAGCCCTGCGCATGGGCACGCTGATGGCCACCGGCATGATCGTGGGCGAAAGCCTGTTCGGGGTGTTGTTTGCCGGACTGGTGGCCTTGTCCGGTAATGACAGCCCGCTTGCCGTGATGGATGCGGACTTTGCCGGTGCGGCGCTGTGGGTCGGTGTGGTGGTGTTTGCAGCTGCCGCCGCCATGCTCTACCGCGATGCAGCACGTGCCGGCTCTGCTGCCTAAGCTGGTTACCGACGCGCCAGCGCCATGAGCCTGATCCAGTTAGTCGGCCTCGCGGCTGTTGTGCTTACCGTGGTGGCGTACGTGCCGTACATCGGTGCCATCCGCGCCAAAGCGGTGAAGCCGCATTTCTTTTCGTGGCTGATCTGGAGCCTTACCACTGTAATCGTGTTTTTCGCGCAAATGGCTGCCGAAGGTGGCGCCGGCGCCTGGTCCACCGGTATGTCGGCGGCGATCACTCTCTATGTGGCGTGGCTGGCGCTGGTGTTGCGCAGTGATTTCAGCAATACCACGGCCGACTGGTGTTTCCTGATAGCGGCAATGCTGTCGCTGCCGGTGTGGTTCTTCACCGACGACCCCCTGTGGTCGGTAGTCATCCTCACCGTAGTCGATGCCTTCGGCTTCGGCCCCACCTTGCGCAAGGCCTGGCACAAGCCGCAGGAAGAAAGCATGCAGTTCTATCTGCTGTTCGGCGCCCGCAGCCTGCTGTCGGTAGCGGCGCTGGAGAGCCGCACGCTCACGACCGTGCTGTTTCCGGTAGCGATGGTAGTGGCCTGCGTTCTGGTAAGCGTGTTGTTGTGGTGGCGCCGGCGGCAACCGCCCGCGGTGGCCTGATTATCGCGGCGCACCGCCACCGCCTTTGCGGAACGAGGTATCCGGCGTGCCGCGGAAGCAGTTGGTCATGTAGGGGAATTCGTCGGTGATGTAATAACCGTAGATGCCATTCACCGTCATGCCGTTGCAACTGTCGAGATCGCCGAGGCCGCTGACAAACTCGTAATCATCCCGGTACGTCCCGTCGTACACGCCGCCCGGGTTGCCGCTGCCACTCGGGCGGCTGCCGCTTTTGAGCTGATAGCTGGAGCGCGCCTTGCGCACGTTGCCGGCCTGGTCCTTGAAGTACGAGCCGAACAGCGGAAAGCCATCGGCCGCGAAACCCACCACTGGCGATTCCACCACCTTGCTGAAATCGAACAGCGTCTTCGGATTGCCGTGGTAGTGGTAGGCACCGTCGGGCTGGGTGTGGGCGTTGTGGATATCGGTGCCGAATTTGTTTTTGGGCGACATCGGGTCATAGCGCCAGGGCTGGCTCTCGTTGTTGCAACCGATCTTGCCGTCACCCACACCGAAGCAGGCTGCCGCGAACATGTCGATGCGTACACCGTTCAGCAGTACGCCGCTGTTCCATGTCAGTCCCAGCGCCGAGGTTTGTGCGGCGGCCGAGGGACTTGCGGTCATGCGGAAGTTCGAATTCTGTGCGCTGACGGGAGTAGCGAAGGCGCCGCCCTCGCCCATGGTGTGGTTGGGGATGTTGTTGCTGGTGAAGGTACAGCTGCCGTTACTGACAGCAATCGCCAGATTGCCGGTAAAACTCAGGTTGCGGGCGAAGTCCTGGGCGGTGCCCTGGTAGCTGCCGGCAAAATCGCTGCAGTTGGCGGCGCGTCTGGTAAGAATGCGGTTGGTGAGATCGACAACCGTGTTGGCCGCGCCGGTCGCTGGTGTGATGAAGTCGGTAACATTGCCAACCCGGATGATGCCAACGCCGAACTGCTGGCCATGCACATACACACTGCCGCCGCTGGTGCCCAGATAGCTGTTGGTGTCCGGGTAGTAGCGCACCAGGTAGCCCTGCAGCGTCTGCGTTGTCTGCCCGGCCGGGCTGAAGTATCTGGCGTAGGTCTTTTCGGCGAAATCGAACAGCTGGTTGGCGTCGGCGAGTTCGTCGGCCCGGGCTGAAAAGGCGAAGGTAAGTGCGGTAACCAGCAGAAGCAGGGTTTTCATTCGGGCGTCCTTGGTGTTGTTGACTGACAGGGTAGATAACGGACCAGCAGGCCCGGCGTTGACACCCGGGCAAATGCGAGGTTGAAAAAGGAACTACCAAGGAAAGGTGAAATTTGCCGTCCAGGCCCCGGTCTGCCTTGATTAGTGTGCATACACACTTTACCTTGCCGCCCGCCACATGCCGCAAATGTTGCGGCGCAATCAGTTCCTTAGGTCACTTGCTTAGGTCAATTCCTTAGAGAGGGGAAATCCATGAATCAATTTTTCAAAAGAACCGCATTGTGTCTGACCCTGGCCTTTGGTGCCGCTTCCGTACTGGCACTGCCAGCCGATTTCGACGCCAAAATGGCTGCCCGTCCTGACGCCGACAAAGCGCGCGACGAAGCCCGCAAACCAAAAGAAACCGTTGAACTGCTCGGCATCCAGGAAGGCTGGACCGTAGTCGACGTTTCCGCCGGTGGCGGCTGGTTCACCCGCGTGTTGTCGGCTGCGGTTGGTCCCAAAGGCAAGGTACTGGCACAGTTCGGCGAACGTCCGCTGCAGACCAACAACGGCCAGGCCCAGAAAGACATGGCGGCTTCGCTGGGTAACGTTGAACCGCAGTTTGTCGCCATGAGCGGTGTTGCTGCCGGTACTGCTGATGCCGCAGTGACCGCCATGAACCTGCACGACGCCTTCAACTTCCGCGGCGAAGAAGCCGGTGTAGCGTTCATCAAAGACATCTTCAATGTGCTGAAGCCAGGTGGCGTAGCCGCCATCATCGACCACGAAGGCAATGCCGGCGTCGACAACAAGGATCTGCATCGCATTGCTCACGACACCGTGAAATCGCTGATCGAAAAAGCCGGCTTCGAAATCGTCACTGATTCCCAGCTGCTGAACAACGCGGCCGATGACCACAGCAAATCGTCGAGCGACGAAACGCTGGGCCGTTCGACCGACCAGGTGTTCTTTGTTGTGCGCAAACCTGCCTGATAGCCCTTGCCGGCGGAATCGTTGATTCCGCTTGCCCGGTTCTACCCGCTCCACCAAAGCCCCGGCTGCGAAAGCACCGGGGCTTTTTCATGACCCAGCGCAAACCATTGCCGCCCGCGCTGATCCACGCTGCACAGGACCCGGTACTGAGCAAACTGGCGCAGCCTGCCGTGTGCGAAGGCTGTCATGCGGAAAAACGCAGCCAGCTGCAGTTGCGCTCGCACCATCCGGTGCCCGAAGGTCTGATGACCTGCAGTGACTGCCACAACCCGCACGGCGCTGTCGCCGATCGGTGCCGCACAACAATTGCTGAGGCAAAGCTGCCTCAACTGCCATTCGCAAGTGCACGGTTCCAACCATCCCTGGCGCGCTGGCTCCGGTTATGCCAACGCCGCCTACGGCACCATGGCGCAGGCGCCCGACAACCAGTTTCAAGCGCTTTCGCTCAGCCGCGTGATGGCGCTGGCCGGCCACAGTCCCGACTTTGTCAGCACACTCGCCGGCGCCGCGCTGTTCGAGAACGATCCGCTGTTGCGGCGCTTTCACGTGGCTGATCGCGATCGCACCCAGTGGCAGGGCAGCTGGACGCAGCCGCTGGGCACCGCGTGGTCGCTGACTCTGCAAGCCAGCACCGGCCAGGACTGGCTGCCGTTTCCGGCAGTGGGAACCCGCTCAACCAATCTACTGTTGTCAGGCGAATACACCCTGCCGAAGAAAAACAAAGTAAGGCTGCGCTACCGCTACGTAAATTATCAAAGCAGCGACTTCGCACTCGACAACGTTGCTGTCGATACCCTCAACAATGTGTTGCTGCTCGGCAACGCCTCGCCGGTGTTTGCCGGCTCAATCGTGGAGCTGCGGTTTACTGCGCTGCTGCCTTAATGCGCCTTGTGGCGCACCACCGCGGCAGCAGCCTTCCCAGCTGCCAACACAGGGCGGTTCTGCTAAAGTCCAATGGCACTGACATGTGGTGGAATCACGCCACCCTGGCAGCACCAATAAAACATCAAAAAGAACAGAATCCGAATAAACAAAAAGGGGCTTTCATGTTCACAACAACACGCCGTTCCGCTCGTTCGTGGTTGCGCGCCACTCCCTTGGTTTTCCTTGCCGCCGCATCGTTTGCGCAAGCGCAGCCTGATTTCAGCGGCCTGTGGTTTCCGGGAGGTGGCCCCGGCCAGAACCCGCGCGAGATGCCGCTTACCCCGCAGGCCAAGCTTTGGTCCGAGGCTTATCTGGCGGCCTTCAAAGTAGAGGACGATCCGGGCGGCTGGTGCGTATCGCCCGGCTTGGTGCGCAGCATCTGGGGTGCGCCGTTCCCGGTGGAAATCGTGCAGACCGACGGCTTCATCAACATGTTCTGGGAAGGCTACTTCCAGTACCGCAAGATCTACCTCGATGGCCATCCTCGCCCGGAACCGATTCTGAACACCGGCATGGGCTACTCGGTAGGGCACTGGGAAGGCGACACGCTGGTGGTGGAAACCACCCATTTGCGCGAATACCCCTACATGCGCCGCTTGCCCAACTCCGAGAACGCCACCACTACCGAACGTTTCACATTGGAAGAACGCACCAACGACAAAGGCGAGAAGGTCAAATACCTCAACAACGTGATGACCCTGACAGATCCTTTGCTTTACACGCAGCCTGTCACTGTCACGTCCAGCCTGCGTTGGTCGCCCGATACGCCAATCATGGAATATTCGTGCAGCGAAGAAATCTACGACAAGCACCTGCAGGAAAGTGGTTTGCAGCTGCCTGATTTCAGTCAAGGACAGTAGGCAAACTCCGACGTATAACAGCTGCAACAGTCGGTTCCGCAATTGCTCCTTGGTATTTGCAGATAGTCATCCGCATTACATTGTCTAAAGCAACGCTGAACAAGTATTACTCCGTCACCCCCGCACAAGCGGGGATCCAGGGAAATCAGACAGTTGGATTCCCGCTTGCGCGGGAATGACGACTTGATCAGCATCGCCCTAACGCAGCATCAATACTGATAGCCCACATGAAGTGAACTCCATGAATACACGCAGACAACTGATCAAGGCGCTCGGCGCCGCGCCGTTGGCGCTTGGTGCTACCTCATTGTTGCTGGGCCTGAGCGGCAGGGTGAGAGCACAAACCGGTTTTGTTGCAACGGAGCTTGGCAATGGCCTCACGCTGATACAGGGCGCTGGCAGCAACGTGGTAATAGCAGAAGGCCCCGACTCGGTTGTCATCGTCAACGGTGGCAGCGAAGACAAGGCCGATGCCTTGCTGGCCGAGATCAAGCGCCTGACCAACAACAAACCGGTAAGTGCCTTGTTCAATACCAACTGGCGCCCTGAACACGCTGGCCTCAATCATTTGCTCGGCCCTGCCGGCACGCCTGTGCTCGCGCACGAAAATTCGCGTCTGTGGCAGAACGCCGATTTCTACGTGGAGTGGCAGGACACACATTACACACCAATGCCGAAAGCGGCGCAGGCCAACAAGACGTTCTACCAGAACGGTTCGCTGCAGCTTGGCAGTGAAACCATCGAGTACGGCATCGTCAGCCAGTGCAACACCGACGGTGACATCTATGTGCATTTCAAGAACGCCGACGTGCTGGTGGTGGGCGACATGCTCGGCGCTGAATCGTGGCTGATGCTGGATTACGTCACCGGTGGCTGGATCAATGGTGCGCAGAAATCCACCAAGGGTCTGCTCGACCGCAGCACTGATACCACCAAGGTGATTGCTTCCGCTGGTGGCGTGCTCGGCAAAGTGCAACTGCAAGACCAGGACGCCATGCTGACCGTGGCCTACGACGCCGTAGCCAAGGCCTATCAAACCGGCCGCAGTCTCGAACAATTCAAGGAAACCGACCCCATGAAGGATTACCGCGCAAAATTCGGCGATCCTGATCTGTTCCTCGCCTTGTTGTACAAAGGCACCTGGTATCACGTACCGGGCCGTGCTGTGCGCAATATCATTTAGTGAAGATATGGAAGGTGTAGACATGAACGCCGTCAGAAATCCGGACACACTAATCAGTACCCGACTCGATATTCCAAAACGCCTTGCACTTGCAGTGGCCTGCGGCCTGGCCTTGTTGGGTGCCGGCAGTGTCTCCGCCCAGAAGCTCGATTACAAAACCGCGCTGGCCGACATGCAGAGCGAGTGGGGCGCCATCGAAAACTACTGCACCGATTGCCACAACATCGACGACTACGCCGGTGGCATCGACCTAACCGAATTCAACGCCGACACCATGGCGCAGCATCCTGACGTGTTCGAGCGCGCCATCAAGAAATTGCGCGCCAGTGTGATGCCGCCACCAAGCCAGGAAAACAAACCGGACAGCGATGAACGCTGGAAGCTGATCACCACCATCGAAAATGCCCTCGATGCCTACGCTGCCGAAAATCCCGACCCCGGCCATGTTGGCTTGCGTCGCTTGAACCGCACCGAGTATGTCAACGCGATCCGCGACATCACCGGCGTTGAACTCAATGCCGAGCTCGCACTGCCGAAAGACGACAACAGCGATGGCTTTGACAACATCGCCGAAGTATTGAAAGTCTCACCAGCCTTCCTTGACCAGTACATTCTGGCTGCGCGTCAGGTAACAGAGCAGGCAGTAGGCACGCCAACGCCGCGCAACGAAACCGTGGTGTACCGTTCCGACCCTTCGCACCAGAGTGCGCACGTGCATGGCCTGCCACTCGGCACCCGTGGCGGCACCGTGGTGGAGCATGAGTTCCCGGTGGATGGCGAATACACGTTGACGATCCCCGGCATGGCCGGCGCCGGTTACACGCTCGGCATGGAATACCAGCACACCGCGATCATCACACTCGACGGCAAGAAAATTTTCGAACACACGATTGGTGGCGGCGAAGACCTGCGCAAACTCGATCAGGAACAAGCGCCGGCAGTGGCTGAAATCAACGGCCGCTTCAAAGACATCCCGATCACGGTCAGCTCCGGCAAACATACGATTGGCGTGGCCTTCGTTGCCCGCAGCTTTGCCGAGTCGGATGAATTCCTCCACAGTCTTCAACCCAATCGCGGCATGGATCGCATTGCCCGCATGAATGCTGTGCAGGTCAAAGGGCCGCTCAATACCAGTGGCGTCATCAATACCGACAGCCGCCGCAAGGTGATGATCTGTGAACCGACAGCGCCGGCTGACGAAATCGACTGCGCGCGCCAGATATTCTCCAACATGGCCAAGCAAGCCTTCCGTCGCCCGATCACCGACGACGATCTCGCCGACGCCATGAAGTTCTATTCAGTAGGCCGTGAACAAGGCTCCTTCGACGCCGGCATCAAGAACGGCATGATGGCAATTCTGGTGAGCCCGAAATTCCTTTATCGCACCGAAGTGCCGCCAGCAGGTACCCAACCAGGTGCTGTGTTGGCGATCACTGATCTGGAACTGGCATCGCGCTTGTCGTTCTTTTTGTGGAGCACGTTGCCGGATGAAGAACTCCTCAACCTGGCCTCACAAAACCAGCTGACACAGGGCGATAACCTTGACCAGCAGATTACCCGCATGCTGGCGGATCCGCGCTCGATTGCGCTGGTCGACAACTTTGCTGCCGAATGGCTGCGCCTGCGCGACCTTGACTCCATCGACCCCGACACCACCATCTTTCCCGAATTCCGTCCCGGACTGACCGATGCGTTTCAACAGGAGATCAAATTGTTTGTGGCTGATCTGCTGCAACAGGATGCCGACGTGCATGAGCTGCTGACCTCCGACAGCACCTTTCTCAATGAAGATCTCGCGCTGCACTACGGCATCACTGACGTGAAAGGCGACAACTTCCGCAAAGTGAAACTGCCGCAGCCAGAACGTTACGGCCTGCTCGGCAAAGCCGGCGTGCAGATGGTGACGTCCTACGCCAACCGCACTACGCCGGTAATTCGTGGTGCCTACATCATGGAAAACTTTCTTGGTGTGCCGCCAGCGAATCCACCGCGCAATGTGCCGGCTTTCCCGGAAACCGAAGAAGGCCAGGCGCGCGCGCTGACAGTACGTGAGCGTCTTGAGAAGCACCGCGACAATCCGGCCTGTGCCGGTTGCCACGACGTGATGGACCCACTCGGTCTGGCGCTGGAAAACTTCAACGCCATCGGCGAGTTTCGCCTGCGTGACAGCGATGCCGGCAACGTCATGATCGATTCCAGCGGCAAGCTGGCCGATGGCACACCGCTGCAGGGTGTCAACGATCTGCGCGCTGCGCTGGTTGAGCGCCCGGATCAATTTGCCTTGGTCTTCACTGAAAAGTTGTTGATGTACGGCATCGGCCGCGGCCTTGATGCGCGTGATATGCCGGCAGTGCGCCAGATCGTGCACAACGCTGCCGATAACGATTACCGATTGTCGTCGCTGATCAAGGGCGTGATCGCCAGTGACCAGTTCCAGAAGATGACCGTTCCCAGCGATGAGCTGACAGTGGGAAGCCTTTGACGCTGCCTGACGGCAGAGGAGACAAGATCATGTTCATTACCAAGAAACATTTGCCACGCCGCACTTTTTTGCGCAGCGCACTCGCTACCATCTCGCTGCCGCTGCTGGATGCGATGATACCGGCCGGCGTTGCGCTGGCGCAGACGGCCGCGGTGAGTCCGCCACGTCTCGGCTTCTTCTACTTTCCGCATGGTGCGGTGATGAGCAACTGGACACCGGACAAAGTCGGCTCCGACTTCGAATTGAAGTCGCTGCTGAAGCCGCTGGAAAAATACCAGTCGCTCATGACGATCATCTCCAACATGGAGAACAAGCGCGCCTACGGCCCCGTGCATGCAATAACGCCGGGCACCTGGCTCACCGGCGAAGCGCCGCGCGTCAGCCACGAACCATTTGGCGGCGTCACCATCGACCAGATTGCTGCGCTGCACATTGGTCAGGACACGCCATTGCCTTCTATCGAAGTGGCGACTGAAACCGGCGGTGCTGCTGGTGCTTGCGACCGCGCCTACGGCTGCAGTTATG
Organism: uncultured Gammaproteobacteria bacterium; assembly: GCA_903887045.1. Classification (GTDB taxonomy): domain Bacteria; phylum Pseudomonadota; class Gammaproteobacteria; order Pseudomonadales; family Pseudohongiellaceae; genus CAILUG01. The sequence goes on from CAISOD010000125.1 coordinate 14,329, forward strand.
CCGGCACCATTGCGTTCCGCACGCCATCCACTCCGCTGCCGATGGAGAACAACCCGCGCAAATTGTTCCAGTCGCTGTTCGGTGTGGGTGACAACGCAGCCGAGCGCGAGCGCCTGGGCAAGCAGACTGCCAGCGTGCTCGACTTGATGGTCAACGAATCCAATGATCTGGCGAAACAACTCGGCGCATCCGATCGCGTGCGCTTGAGTGATTACCTCGAAACCGTGCGCGAAGTAGAACGCCGCGTACAGAAAACGGCCCAGCACGATTTGGGTGATCTGATCCTGCCTGACGCGCCGCTTGGCATTCCCGGCAGTTTCGACGAGCACATCAATCTGCAGATGGATCTGATCCTGTTGGCTTATCAAGGCAACATCACCCGCATTGCCAACATGATGTTCGCCGCGGAAGTGAGCAACCAGACCTACAACCACATCGGCATATCAGACGCCTTCCATCCGCTGTCACATCACCAGAACGATCCGGCCAAGATGGCGCGTTTGATGGTGATCCAGGAATACCACACCAAAGTATTCGCCAAGTTTGTCGACAAACTTGCCGCGCTGCCCGATGGCGACAACGGCTCCATGCTCGACAACGCCATGCTGTTGTACGGCAGCAACATGAGCAACTCCAACGCGCACGATCACTGGCCGCTGCCGGCAGCGATCATCGGCAAGGCCGGTGGCCGCATCAAAGGTGGTCAGCACATCATGACGGCGGAGCGTTCGCCAATCTCCAATCTGATGATGACCATTCTTGATCGTGTAGGCGTGCCGCAGGAAAAACTCGGCGATGCCACGGGCCTTATCAGCGAAGTTTGAAATCAAAAAAGAACGCGCACGAACTGCCCGAGGGCAACGACAATGAAAACAACATTCGCCAAACACATGCTCGCTGCCGCCGTGCTCGCTGCTCTCTGCAGCAGCGCCGCCTTCGCCGTTGACGGCAACGAGCAGCAACTGCTGCAACTGGCCAGTGAAGGCAAGACTGCGGAAGCACTGGCCTTGGTCGGCCGCAACACCGATGTGACGCAGTCGCAAGCCGATGGCACCACAGCACTGCATTGGGCGATTTACTACAACGATGCCGAGCTGACGAAAAAACTCATTCGTCAGGGCGCTGATGTAAAAGTGAAAAACGAATTCGGCGCCACGCCAATGTCGCAGGCCGCAATCGGCGGCAATGTTGACATCATCAAGGCCTTGCTCGACGAAGGAGTCGACGCCGACGAGCGCGGCGCCGACGACCAGACACCGTTGATGGTGCTGTCCCGCACGCCAAACACCAAAGCTGTTGAACTGCTCATCAAAGAAGGCGCCGACGTCAACGCGATTGAAAAATGGCGCGGCCAAAGTGCGCTGATGTGGGCCGCTGCCCAGAACCAGCCACAGATGCTGCAACTGCTGATCAGCAAAGGAGCCAACATCAATGCCCGCTCGCTGCCGAACAACTGGGAACGCCAGGTCTCGTCCGAACCCCGCATGAAAATCCTGCCGCCGGGCCAGATGTCGGCACTGCACTATGCCGCTCGCGAAGGCTGCACCGACTGTGTGGCCGCGCTGATCAAGGCCGGCGCCGATCTCAACATCGTTGAAGGCGATGGCCTGACACCACTGGTAATGGCCGGCCTCAACGCCCGCTGGGATTCGATGAAGTTGTTGCTCGAAGCCGGCGCCAATCCAGACAAGTGGGACATCTATGGCCGCAACCCGCTCTACATGGTGGTCGACTACAACACACTGCCGCACGGCGGTCGCTCCGACAAACTCTCAACCGACCTCGCGACTCCGCTCGAAATCGCTGAACTGATTCTGGCCAAAGGTGGCAACGTCAACCTGCAGCTGAAACTGTTCCCGCCTTATCGCGCACTCGGTCCCGATCGTGGTGCCGATGGCCTGCTGAAAACCGGCGTCACGCCGCTGTTCCGCGCTGCTCGTGGCGGTGATGCGCCGATGACCGAGCTGTTGCTGAAGCACGGCGCTCTTATCGAGTTGCCCAACGAAGACGGTGTCACCCCCTTGATCGTCGCTGCCGGCCATCGCCAGAGCGCTATCGATACCCGCGGCAAATTCCGCACCGAGAAGCAGGCCCTCGAAGTAACCAAACTGCTGCTCGCCGGCGGCGCCAACGTTAATGCTGTCGAGTCCTCCGGCCAGACCGCCATCTACGGCGCTGCCACCAATGGCTGGAACACCGTCGTGCAACTGCTCGCCGACAACGGCGCCAACCTGGTCCACACCGATGTGAACGGCAAAACGCCGGCGGATGCTGCGATGGGAAGGGCTGGTCTCTTCGGTCGTGGTTCAGGTGGGGAGCAGCATGTGGAGACTGCAGGTCTTCTCGAAAGCCTTATTGCCGCCAAGAAGTAAGCGGCTTCCGGGTTCTGCGTGAGCGCCAAGCGCTTGCGCTCCCCGGTGCTGCATAATTCGCAGGCGATCGCCCATCATGAAATAGGCAAATATTCGATACCTGTCTGCGCAAGACCGGTTCGATGCCCGCTTCTGCGAGCCGTTCGTTGTAGCGAATCGAGACGTACTGCGATCCACGATCACTGTGATGAATCAGCCCGTCACTCTCGTCTGGCTGTCGTTCATACAGCGCCTGCTCCAACGCGTCGAGCACGAAGTCAGTGTGCATTGATCGGCTGACTTGCCAAGTTCCCTGAGGCTTTGAGAAAAAATGGGGACGCACCCCCATTTGTCCCGACGATGCGCAGGTGATAATCAGCTGCAGTTCCTGCCCTTCGAGCTACGGCCGCGAGGCCAGCCGAGCGCATGACGGCCTCGTTACATCCCCCCACGCTTCGCCGAAGCGGGGTCATTGGGCTCAAGAAAATCGACAATCACTCCGCTCGTCTTCCGTAGGCGCTGGCTTAACAAGCGGGCGATACGCCGGATCACTTTGGCACACAGCGTTGATTTGTCATTTGACAGGCGGGTGAAGTTTTCCAGAGTCATCACCAACAGTGTGCTGGGTTGTACCGCTATTGCAGTAGCAGAGCGGGGCTCATCGTCGATCAGTGACATTTCACCCAGGGTCATGCCCGGCGTAACCTGATGGATGATTTTTCTGGTACCGGCTGGGTCATCCTTTGAGATTTCGACGAGCCCTTCGAACAGCAAGCAAAGGAAGGTACCGGCATCGCCTTCACGAAAAAGTACGGTGCCAGGCTCTGCCTTGTAGATTTCGAAGCAGTTGGCAAGGTTATAGATTTCGAGCCATTCCATATCCGAAAACATCCGGCTTAAAACCAGCATGGCGCAAATCTGCTTGTGCTGTGCCGGTGCTTTGCCTACTGGCGTGAGTGCCAACAGGCCATCGCTCGTTTTGTTTTTTGCCATGTGCGCGACCTCGGTTGTAGTTGGTGACTCTGACGAGCAGCGCGTAGTGTAGGTGAACTTGATGCTCAAATCCCCGATCATCGCCTGGAAGTAGTGCAGCGCATCAGCGAACGCCTAGCCAAGCTGCTCACTCGCCAAGGGATGCTCACCCAAGATGAGGAAAGTAGCTACCTCACGCTCGACGCTCTCGACGACAACGCGTTGCATCACCTGCAAAGCCATAGCGTGACATATCGCGTGGCAGTTGGCCCGCAGCAAGGCAATAAGGTGTTTACGCTGCAAACGATTCCGGCTCAAGAACCTGATGATGGTCGCTTCAGCCAAGTGGGCAAAGTAGACGGTTTCAGCCTGCACGCCGCTGTTGCCACCCGAGTCCACGAACGCAAAAAACTGGAACGCATCTGCCGCTACATTGCGAGGCCAGCAATCGCAGAGCCACGCTTGTCGCTGACCAAAAGCGGCAACGTGCGCTAAGAGCTGAAAACGCCATACCAGGATGGCACGACGCATGTGATATTTAATCCTTTGGACTTCTTGTGCTAAAGCTTCCCCCACTGGTGTCGTAAATCTTCCTGCAAGCTAAACACATGTCTGAGCCCACAACCCGGGATGCTGGAACTTCGACCAGCCGCCCCAACGATCAAGAAGAGGACGCGACCATGACAGTCATCAATACCAACATGCAATCAATCAACGCCCAGCGCAACCTGTTCAAGACCCAAAAGGCCCTTGATACCTCCCTCCAGCGTTTGTCCTCCGGCCTTCGCCTCAATAGCGCCAAGGACGATGC
>CAISOD010000126.1 GCA_903887045.1 uncultured Gammaproteobacteria bacterium
CTGGCACAGGAAGAAGTGTGGATACGCCAGGGCATCAAGGCGCGCCGCACGCGCAACGAGGGCAGGGTGCGTGCACTCGAAGCCATGCGCGAAGAGTTCAACGCGCGCCGCAACGTGGAAGGCAAAGCCTCGATGCAGGTCAACAGCGCTGACGCCAGCGGCAAGATCGTGATGGATCTCGAGAACATCACGCATACCTTTGGCGAGCGCAGTGTTATCCGCAATTTCTCCACCCGCGTGATGCGCGGCGACAAGATCGGCTTGCTCGGCCCCAACGGCGCCGGCAAAACCACGCTGCTGAAAATCCTGCTCGGCCAGCTCGAACCTACTTCAGGCAAGATCAAGATCGGCACCAAACTTGAACTGGCGTACTTCGATCAGCTGCGCGCTGAACTCGCCGGCGAAAAAAGCGTGCGCGACAATCTTGCCGAAGGCAGCGACTACATCGAGATCAACGGCCGCTCACGCCATGTGATTTCGTATCTGCAGGACTTCCTCTTCACGCCCGATCGTTTGCGCCAGCCGGTGAAAGCGCTGTCCGGTGGTGAACAGAATCGTTTGATTCTCGCCAAGCTGTTCAGCAAACCCGCCAACCTGCTGGTGATGGACGAACCGACCAACGATCTCGATCTGGAAACGCTCGAACTGTTGGAAGAGCTGCTGCTGAACTTTGAAGGCACCTTGCTGCTGGTGAGCCACGACAGGGAATTCCTCGACAACGTAGTGCAGAGTTGCATCGTGTTTGAAGGCAGAGGCAAGGTGGCGCGTTATGTCGGTGGTTACGCTGACTGGGTGCGGCAAGGCGGCACCTTCGCCAACGAAAACGAAATTGCGGTGGAGCAGATTACCGACAAGCAACAGAAGCCGGTGGAGCCTGCACCAGTACCAGCGGCAGCGCCGGCAAAGCCCAAGCTCAGTTACAAGGAGCAGCGCGAACTGGAACAGCTGCCGCTGCAGATAGAAAAAGCCGAGAAAGAAATTGCAGCGCTGGAAGCTCAGGTCGCGGCACCGGAATTTTTCCAGAAAACCCATGCCGAAACCGAGCCGGTATTCAAGAAGCTCACCGCAGCGCAGCAACAACTGGAAAAGCTGTTCCAGCGTTGGCAGCAGCTGGAACCGTAGTCTGCGCGGTGAATGGAGATGACGGTGAACCCGTCATCTCCGTCAGCATTACTTCGCTGCTTGCTTCACTACCAAGGGCTGGGTCCACGCCATCTCAACGTCACCTGCTGCAAACGGATTCGGGTGCAGTTTGGTTGAGATGATGCGGGCGCGAACATAGAGCTCGTCGCCGCGCACTTTGTACTCCGCATGGGTGCCGCTGGATTCGCTGAGTACACGGCCAACATCAGCGCTGTAACTGGTGATGGTGTCGTGCAGATGATCAGTGGTTTCGGCATGCATGTGTTCTGGCGCTGGTGCTGTCTTCGGAGTCAGGTCGGCATCCTTCAGGGTGCCGACAAACTCCACCCGGTACTCAACACCGGCCTGCGCTTCGATATCCAGCGTAATGCCTGCATCGCTGATCTCGAGTGAGCGCAGCGTGACACCGGTGCTGTTGTAAAAATCACCACGCTTGATGGCCTCGGTGATTTTGTTGGGTGTCAGCCACTGTGATTTCACCATCAACCAACCACGGCCCGGGTTTACTTCGCCCAGACCCCACACCGTGTACTCGTGGGCGTCGTCCACCGCCAGGCCGTAGAACACTTCCAGATTCAGTTCGCCAAGGCGCTTGGCCAGCACAATGTCCCACATGCGCTCGCTGCTTTCATGCAGCGCATCGCCGTAGTTGTTGACGCCGCTGTGGCCGTTGTACATCTCGAAGAAACCATCACCGGCGGCACTGTCTACCTGCATGAAGTCTTCGGCAGTCTCAGCGTATTGGAAGTTCGGGTGGTTGAGGTGAATGAACATCGGTTGGCCGGTGCGCTCGCCCTGCGCCACCACCGCATCCACATTGCGCTGAATGGTGTTGGCAACACTGCTGCCGCCGGCAGGCGCGGAGAACTCAGCCAGATTGACGCCATTCATGTGGATGGAGTGGGTGTGGAATGAGTCGGTGATCTCCTCGCCCTTGATGAAAATGAAACTGCCGGCTTCCTCGAACAGCGCGCGGAATTCATCCAGTGTTTTCAGCTTTACTTCGCGGTTGCCGGCAACAGTGCGGGTTTCCACCCAGTTAGTGCCATAGGTGCGCACATACTCGTCATAGGCTTGCTGGATTTGCGTCACCGAGCGGCGGGTGTCGTCGATCGGATACCACTCGGTGCCCGCTTGCATGATGTTGTGGTCAGTCAGTACCAGGAACTGATAGTCGTGTTCCTTGTACCACTTCGCTACCAACTCCGGCGGAGTATCGCCATCACTCCACCAGGTGTGGGTATGGGTATTGCCTTTCCACCAGCGTGCTGCCGGCTCGGCCGACAGCGCGTGGTGCGAACCGGCCAACAGCATGGCAACAGCCAACGCCTTGAATTTTGCTGCATTCATGATTCTGTATTTCTCTCAAGTCCCCAGCGCCGGATCGCTGATGCTGTGTTGGCCGGTTTCCATGCGTCCTGCAAATTGCTGCAAAACTGCATCATTGCCTTCAAGCCGCACGGCGAAGTCGTACCAGTTGCCGGTGCTGCCGATATCGAAGGTCTGCTGACGGCTTTCGCCCGGCATCAGTGCAATCTGCCATGGGCCACCACTGGAGTAGGCTTCATCGCTGATCAGCAGCTGGCAGGGAGCAGTGCCGAAGTTGTCCAGCGTAAGCACCACGCTGCCTTGTGCTGCTTGGTATTCCAGTGAGCACTGCGGCATCGAAGCGGTGACAGGCGCCAGGTTGCGGAACACCCGCACAAAGCCATGCGGGCCATAGACCCACAGATCGTGTTTGCCTGCATCAGCGGCAAGATCCCAGCTATCGCTCAACTGCTTGCCGGCTTCCACCGTGTAGCGACGCGGTATGCGGTCGAGATGCAGACGGTCGTACACATGGAACACCGCACCGATGCTGCCGCTGTTGTGGAATTCCAGCGTCAGAGCGGTAGCGCTGATTGCCGTGGTGCCGGCGTGCAGTTCATAACCGAGCGCACGTGAGGGCCGGGTTCCGCGTTCCTGCAACAGCGGCTGGTGCGGAGTCGGCACTACGTAAGGACCACGCGCGCGCTGTTCGGCGTCGGATGCCGCGTAGTTGTCCATCGACGGCATGGCTACCGGAGCGTGGTCCTTGCGGCCAGTGAAATCAAACGCACTGGTCAAATCGCCACACACGGCGCGATGCCAGGGGCTGACGTTCGGCACGGTGAAACCAAAACGCTTTTCAAAGAACAGCGCCAGCGAGGTGTGATCGAACACTTCCGAACACACCCAACCGCCCTTGCTCCAGGGCGACACCACATACATCGGCACGCGTGCACTGAGGCCGAAAGGCCGCAGGTTGCCGGAAGTGAGGTCACGCTGGTCGATGTGCTTGCGCTCGGGATCGGAGAAATACTCGCCAGCCAGCGGCAGTGTGGCAGCACCAGCGAGCGTGCCATCAAGGTTGTACGACGGTGGTGCCGGCGCCGGCAGGTGATCGAACAGCCCATCGTTCTCGTCGAACGTCAGCAGGAACACGGTGCGACTCCAGACTTCCGGATTCGCCGTCAGTGCATTCAATACCTGCTCGGTGTACCAGCCGCCTTTCTGCGGGCTGGAAGGAGCGCCCGGATGTTCGGAGAACTCGCGCGGTGGCAACACCCAGCTCACAGCAGGCAGCGTGTCGTTCATTACATCTTCGGCCAATTGCTCCAGCGTCCAGTGCGACATGCCCTGTTCGTAAATTGGCGAACCTGGCTGTGCATTGCGGAAACTGGCGAAGGCGAGACAGCCGTTCATCGCGCCGGTCCAGTTGTCGTTCGGGTTCTGGTAAATGCGCCAGGTCACGCCGGCGGCCTGCAGCAGATCCGGCAGTGTCGGCCATTCGAACGCCGAGTCCTTGTAGGTGTAACCGGGTACCGGCCAGATATCCTTCTCCGGGTTGGCAATCCAGCAGCGCAGGTTGTCCGGCTCTGAATCAGCATCGGTGCAATTGATGCCTTGCTTCGCCAGTGTCGGGTTGAAGTTGGAGCCGGCCCAGAACGTGATGCGGTTGGGGTCAGTGCCGGCGGTGATCGAACAATGGTAGCCATCGCAGATGGTGAAGGCTTCCGCCAGCGCGAACTGGAACGGAATGTCTTCCCGCGTGAAATAGCCCATCGAGTTGTCTTTTTTGTACAGCGGCCATTGGCCGAACTTGCCCTGGTTCCATGCGCCTTGCGAATCGGCAAAACTGTGCGGCGTGCTCGGTGCCAGCAGCGCATTGAAGGCTTGCGGGTCCATGTGGAACGGCGCCACTTCACGCTCACCGTTCGACTGGAACCACACCGGTTTGCCGTTTTCGAGTGGCACCGGAAAGCGATCACCAAAACCGCGCACACCGCGCATGGTGCCGAAGTAGTGATTGAAACCACGGTTTTCCTGCATCAGGATCACGATGTGTTTGATGTCGTTGATGGTGCCAGTCTCAACGGCCGGCTCGGCCGCCAACGCACGCTGGATTGAGAGCGGCAGGGCGCCAGCCGAAACACCGGCGCCCGCTTGCAACGACCACGACAAAAACTTGCGACGATCAACGCTCATGTGGGTATCTCCTCAGAATGAATATTGGTACTGCACCCAGAACGACTGTGGTTTGCCGTTCCAGCCGTACGAGTAGTAGTAGGAAGCATCGTTGAGGCCGAGTTCGCCACGTGCGCCGGCACGTGAGAACTGCTGGGTGCCGAAGCCGCCGCGCTCGAAGTAGTCTTTGTCAAGAATGTTGACTGCGCGCAGCAGGAAGCGGTGTTCGAGGTCCTCACCCATGAAGTACTGCACGGAGCCGTTGACGACAAGGTAGTCACCGAAGTTCTCATCCTGTACCAGGCGTTGGCCGTTGGCATTGACGAGGCGGGCACCTCCCACCGGTGCGTAGTTCCATTCCGGACCCTGCCATTTCGGATTCAAGGCAAATACCCAGCGCTCGCTTGGGGTCCAGGTGAGCAACAACGAAGCCGACCATTCGGCCCGCTCGCCGGATTGACGAGTACGGGTAGTGCCGGATTCACCCGGCACGATAAAGCTCTGGATTGCCCCGGTGCCGGCCAGCAATGCACGCTGGTTGAACAGTGGATTCGGTTCGAGCGATTCCATGTCGGTGAAGGTGAAGTCAGCCTGGAACTTGTCGAAGTCAAACGCGATATCGAGGGTGAGTCCCGAGATGTCCTGCGCAGTGACGAGGTTGAAAGTAGCAGTCGTCGTGTCTGGCAAGCCTGCAGCCAGGGCGGCGTTACAGAACTCGGTCGGCACGATGATGTTGGGGTTGATGTCCTGCGGACGTACGTTCGGGTAGTTGATACAAACACCGCGCAGACTGGAGGAGCCGAACTGGTTATCGATCTTGGTATCGAAATAGCCTACTTCCACGTTGAAGGTACCGGTGAAGGCTTCACCGTTGATGCCAAGGCCATAGCCGTAGGTTTCAACCGTCTGGGTTTCCAGATTCGGGTTGCTGGCGCGACCCTTGATGAATCCGGCTTCTGCTACGGTAGGCTGGCTGTAGGAGGTACCGCCGCTGGAGCGGAAGTAGAAATCAGCCGGCAGCTCCTGGCGGAAGCCGTATTTCCAGATGGTCTGGTCTTCGTAGGCGTTGTTGAAATCCTGGCGACCGGAAATGGAGATATTGGTAGGGAACAACACATCACTGGTATAGCGCAGCTCGCCGTAGATCCCGGTGCTGCTCACCTTGTCACGCAACATGCCGTACACCTGGTCGGAGTTGTCGTGGTAGGTAATGTTCTGTACGCCGACTACTGCTTCGGCACTGTCATTGATCGAATACTTCACGCGGTTGTTGAAGCCGTAATCCACATAACCGGCAGTAGCCTGATCCGGATCACCGGTACCTTTCACCGGAGCGCCAAGACCAAAGCCGGAAATGCTTTCAACGGCGTAGCCGATCGGCGCACCGATAGGGAAGGGGTTGGCCAGCGTGCCGTAGGGGCGGCCCTGGGCATCTACATAAATCCCCGAGCGTGCCGAAGTGGTGGCGTTGGTGGCACCAAGGATGGAGAACGGTGAAGTGACACAACCGGCAGGCAGTCCCTGTACGGTGGCAGCGAAGGCTTCGAACTGTGCCGCGGTGCGGAAGGCAGTGATGCCCTGGCCGCGGGCAAGTGTCTGGATATCAGCTGGCAGATCCTGCAGGCGTGGAATGCCGCATACACGGGCCAGAAATTCCGTATTTTTCAGACGAGGGTCGGTGTAGTAGGCCTCGGCTTCGTAAGTAAGTTTGTCGTTGAACGTGGTTTTGAAGCGGGCGTCCAGCACCGGGAAGTCGGTGTAGTTGGGCGTATAAATGGTGCTGTTGGGGAAGGAGTCTTCGAAGTTGATCGAGCTCCACTGATAACCCAGACGGAACTCGGTGTCTTCGTCGATGGCCCACAAGTACTTCATGCCCAGCGAGTTGTAGCTGTAAGGGAATTCGTGTTTGCCGCCGAGCGCGAGAATGTTGTCGACGTAGGCTTCTTCGCTGAAGATCTCATGCGCTTCAGTTTCGTAGGTGCGGCCGAAAACCATCAAGTAGTGGTTGTCACTACCGAACAGCTTGGTAGTCATGTTGCCGTACATTTCGCGGGTCTTGAAATCGCCGGCATAAAAACCGATTTCGCCTTTGACGTCGTCACCCACTTCGGGCCGTTTGTAGATGGCGTTGACCACACCAAGGCCGCCGTTGCCGCCAAAGTACAAACTCTGGCCACCACGGAAGATTTCCACGTTCTGGATCATGCGCGGATCAAGCGAGGTAGCACCCCAGAGGGTTTCAAGCGGAGTGCCGCGGTCAAAGGTAGGTACGCCATCAAGAAGAAGCAGCGTGTCGCGGTCGGTACCACCATCGATGCGAATGGTGAACTCACCTTCGTCCGGCGAGTAGCCGATGTTGGCGCCGCGGATCAAACCAGCGGCAAGTTCGCCGAAGTTGGTGAAACCACCGGTAGCGATTTCGTCGGCACTGATCACCTGCACCTGGGTGCCATAGCGGGCTACGTCAACAGCCAGCACTGAAACGCCTTTTTCAATAGCCTTGCCTTCGACAAGTATTTCCTCGAGCCCGTCTCTGTTTTGCGGCTGGCGGCTGGCGTTCTGTTCTTGTGGTGCTGGTTGCGCCTGTTGTGCCGCAGCGGTGGTAGACAGCAGCAGGGCGCTGATCAAGAGCGCCAAGGGGCGACGTTTGTGTTTCAACAGCTTCATGAATTCTCCGTAGGGTGTGTGATTGTCGGCGTTCCTCTGCCGTGTAACAGCTCCAGTCGACAGTCTAGAGTGTGCTCATGAAGTTCTGATGAAATATTCCTGCACCGTTGGCCAAGTCTCCATGAATAATATTGTGGGAAAAGCTAAAGAAATCTTCTGATTTGAATGAACAAAAAAGTTCGAAAAAAAAGCCGGAGCTACAAATGCCGCTCCGGCAGAATCAGTAGTGCGAGAGGAATTATTGCAGGGATGTAGTGGCTCTGGCGGACTCATCACCGAACTGGTAATTCTTATGGCCCAGCAGATTGCGCTGCTTGAACTTGCTGACAAAGCGCGAGAGCTCAATGCCATTGCAGCGGATTTCAGTGATTTCCTTGCGTTCGATGCCGTAGGCGGCGAGGGTTTCTGACAGAGGAGGATTGCTGGTGGCAACAGCAATACACAGTGCACTCAGCTCGGAACCATCAGACGACACGAAGCGGACTTGTTGGGCGTTGGCGGTGGAAAAGAGAATGGTAGATGACAACAATAGTGCGGATACGACTAACAGCTTTTTCATAAGGAGCTCCTGGTGAGAACTTTTGATAACGGATGGGTTGCTTTGGCTCCAACGGGATCGCCGCGGAGTTTCCCCTGTACAAACCTTTGTCTTGCAGCCTCTTCCTTGAGTGCGCGCATCATCCGCTCCGGACTTTGCGTAGCAACAAAGACGCAATTAAATTCTGGTAAATCACGGAGTCTGGATAAGTGAAGAAAAGCCGGTTGCCATTTACACAGGCAGGCATCGCGCTGGCTGCATCGCTGCAAGCAACTGGTTGAACGAGGGCGACTCGCTGTCACTCGGCGCCCAGTACAGGTTCAACGACAGCACAGGCATAGAACTACAGACAGAACTACATTCGGTATCGGCCACTACCGTGAGCGGTGAACGCGACGTACATTGATCTCAATGCTGAATGTCGTCGTCCAGATCGCCCGCCAATGGCGCCCGCACCAACCAAAGATCAATCGCCAGCATGGCGGCGGGAATCGAGCCGAGCAGGAACA